>JAJVID010000119.1:0-15977 GCA_022072205.1 Acidobacteriota bacterium | reverse complement strand
TAGGCGTTGTAGAAGTTGGTCACCTTGAAGACGTAATCCTTCGTCTCCCGCTTCACCATTTCAATCACCAACCTGTCTACTGCTTTGCTTCGCGCCCGCGCGCGCCATCGGCGTACGGAATCCTCGCTGCCGTTGTAGGCAGCCGCGACCGCTTGCGGCCAGCCGAACTCCGCAAACAGGTTTTTCATGTACTGCGAGCCGAAAAGGATCGCTGTATCAGGATTGTAAAGATCGTCCTGATCGAAATCGCGCAGCCTGAGTTGCGCCGCGATTTGATTGGCCGTCGAAGGAATAAATTGCATCATCCCGCGCGCGGCCGCGGCGCTCTTTTCGCGCGGGTTGTAACGTGTCTCCTGCCGGGCGATTGAAAGCGCGAACAGCGGGTCAACGCCGCGCGCAACCGCGTGGCGCTCGAGCGAATCCCGGTAAGGGTATGGATAGAAAATCTCGGCCACTTCGCGCGGCAGCAATTCCAGACGGTAATCTTCAGGCAAAGCTCTCAACATCGGCTCTGAAAATTTGATCGTGCGGCTCGCGCAATCGCCGCGCGCGCAAGGCAGGGCGATAATGTAATTGCCCTCGCGCGACTTCGCCGCCGGAGTCTGCAAAAGTTCTGCCGAGCCTTCGTCATAAAGCCCCAGGAAGAGCAACTCGCTGGCGATTGTCTGATGGCTGGCGCCGGTGGCGGCCGTTGCGCCGGATTCAATCGGCGCGGCTCGCCCCACTTGCGGAGCCGATAAGTTCGGAGCCTGGTAAGCGGGCAATTTCGAGTAAGCCTCGCGCAGGATTTGCAGCATCTCGCCGCGGGTCGCGTCGTCAAGCCTAAAACGCAACGCCTGATTGGCTGCGGATTTCGCGGCGCTGGCGTTACCCTGCGCTCCGGCGGCGCGAGCTTGAGAGATGAACATGTTGCGTTTGGTCCCTACTGAACTGTTAGCGTAGGGGGTTCCGTCGAGCGCGCGTAACCACTCGCTGGCGCGGTGGCCGTAATACCCTGCGGCGCCTTCGCGCAATTCCGGCAACGCCAGATATTCGTTGACCGCCTCGTCGAACCTTCTGAGTTTCTCCAGGCAGTAAGCGCGCATGAACGCGACTTCCGGCGCATTGGTCGTTGCGGTCAATCCGCGTACGTTCAGATTGCGGGATTTGAGCGCGGTGAAATCGGCCAGGGCCGCCGAATAATCGCCTTGCGTCAACCGGATTTTAGCCTGTTGAAATAAGCCGCTCACTATGATGAAAGGCTCGTTCCCGGCGCTCTGCGCGCGCGCAGCCCATTGCAGAGCCTCTTCCAGACGCCCAGCCGAACGCAGCGTGTCAATTGCGTTCAGATGCGCATAACCGAAATATTCGCTCTTCGGATACTCTTTCAGAAAAGCTTCGTAGCGCGCGATGGCGCGGTCGGCGTCGTTCAGGTACTGGTAACAATGGCCGACGTAATAAAACCCAAGCTCGCCCTCGTCAGTCTGCGGGAATTCGTCATGAACGCGGTCGTACCATTTCGCGGCCTCGGTGAAATTGTCTTCTAGAAAATAGCCGCGTCCGATTTGAAACAACGCTTCGCCGCGTTTCGCGCTCTGCGGAAAATCTCTGAGCAACGCCAGCCAGTGTTTGCGCGCATCGGCGAAATAGCGGTTGAATTGATAAGCCCCGGCGCGACGCAGCCGTTCGGCTTCGTTCAGTCTGTTCGCCACGCCTCCATCAATTTGATCAAGCCCCAGGTACGCGCGCAGCGAGGCGTCGTCCATAGATCCGCTTGCCGAACCGTTCGGGATCACGGACTCGAAGGTTTGTTTCGCGGCCTCTGTCTGTCGCATCGCCAGTTGAGCCTCGCCGATCATCGCCAGCGTGTCCCGTCGAGGTCCGCTCGAAAGCCGCAGCGTGTTGATGACATTCTGATATTGCCCGGTCTTGAAATAGCTGTCGGTGAGCCGATGAATCGCGCGTTCGCGCAGCAGGTGGTCTCCGTATTGCGAGATGAATTTCTGAAGGAGTTTTTGTTCCTCGCTCAAATCGCCCCGCGCGCGCGCGATTTCAGCCAGATGCCAAACGGCATAACCCGCGAGCGGCGAATTGCGGTTGATGACGCGCAGAAAGAACGTCCCCGCTTCGTCTCCGGCATTTCGATTTTCGAGCAGGCGCGCAAGCAGATAATCGTAATTGTTGCGCGCGAACACGTCGGGGTCATTGTTCACCATCCGGCGCAACAGCGATTCAGCCGCCGTCTGGTCGTTGCGATCCAGCGCCGCGCGCAATTGCGCATGCTGTTGCCGGAGCGTTTCGGCGCTTGCTGAAGAGTCGGAGCGCAGCAGGAGAAGCGTCGCGGCGCAAACCAGCAGCGCAACGCAGACAAGCTCTTTTCTGAAAACGATAGAGGGATTACTGAGTATCAAGAAAATCAAACCTCACTTCACTCTGCTTGTTTTGCGTTTGATGAAATCCATCATCACGTATTCGCCCAGGCGCAGACTGGTAGTGAAATAAGCCTTGCCCTGAGCGATTTCGGTCATTTGCTTGACGAACTCCACCAGGTAGTAATCGTCCGTCAGCATAAACGTGTTGACGATGATCCCGGAACGGCGGCACTGCGCGGCCTCGCTCAGAGTCGCCTCAACGATTGTCGAGTCGAGTCCCATCGAATTTTTATAGAGCCTGCGTCCGGCGTTCGGGTCTTTGCCGGTCGTCCAGGCGTGAGCTTCGCCTTCGACAAAGAGAGCCGAAGGTTTGCCGTCGGTGATCATAATGATCTGCCGCATGTCTTTTCGCTGCGACATCAGGATGCGGCGCGCCAGCTTAAACCCTTCGCAGGTGTTCGTGTGGTACGGCCCAACCTGGATGTTGGCCAATCGCGCCAGCGGAACTTCCTCCGCCGAATCGTGAAAGAGCACGAGTTTGAGCGAATCGCCGGGATATTGCGTGCGGATCAGATGTGAGAGCGCAAGCGCGACGCGCTTGGCCGGCGTGAACCGGTCTTCGCCGTAAAGGATCATCGAATGCGAACAATCGAGCATCAACACAGTCGCGCACGATGATTGATACTCCGATTGACGCACCATCAAATCCTTGTATTCCAGGTTGAGCGGCACGGTCAGCCCCTCACGCCCGATGGCGTTGAGCAGTGTCGCCGTGACGTCCAGATTGAGCGAATCGCCGTATTCGTAAGGCTTCGACGATTCGTAAGCCTCGACACCCGTCGCCAGATATTTGGTGTCGTGGGCGCCGAGCGACGATTTGCCGAAACTGGCCATCAGATTTTTGAGTGTCTTGTAGCCGAGAAAATCAACGCCCTTTTCCGTAATCTCAAATTTGATGTTGGGTTTTTTGTAAGCCTCAGTCTGGCCCGCCTGCTGTTGATTGCGATGACGCGCGCGCCGCGCCTGACCGTCTTCGCCGAGCAGGGTTTCCAACTCTTCCTGATCGCCGATGGCGTTCAAATAGCCTTCCTGCAATAGCCGCTGGATCAGCCGATCAATCAACTCTTCCAGCCGCTGGTCGCGCGCATTGCCGTCTTCGTCGAAGAGCTGGTTGTATTGCTCTTCGTTGAGCAGGCCGGAATCGCGCAGCGCCTCGCGGATCGCCCGCCGCAACGCTTCGAGCGCGTCGTCGGGATCGAAATCGTCGAACTCATCGTAGCCCCAATCCTGCGACCACCGCCGGTAATGCCGCCGGAACTGGTCTTCAAAACCGCTTTTCAAGAGATGATCGGTCAAAGCTTCCATCAACTCTTCCAGGCTGATGTCGTCCCAACTCTGGCCTGTCCATTTTGAATATCTGGTGAAGCGCATGTGCAAATCCCCGGTGACTTACTGTATTGTCTCGACTTTGTTGTCAGCAAACCGCGCCTATTCTACGGTAAAAGGAGACGAATTTCTTGAAACGAATTTTATCAATCGTGTTGCTCGTCCTGCTGGCCGCGCAACTGACGCTCGCTCAGACGAAAAGCAAAAAAGCGAGTCAGGGCCGAAGCCGAAGCCCGCAAACGGCCAATGTCGAAGCTGAACTGAAGCGGCTCGAACGCGAATGGTTCGACGCTGTCGTGAAAGGCGACGCCGAACCGCTCAAACGCATTCTGGCCGATGATTTCACCGCGCTCAACGATGACGGCAGCTTTATTGACAAGGGTCGAATGACCGAGATGTTGCAGGCTGGACTCATCAAACTTGATGAAATCAAAACAGACGAATTCAATCTGCGGCTTTACGGCAATACGGCTGTAGTCACGGGCCGCGCAACTTACATCCGCGATCAAAAGCGGCTGGGCCAGAGCAGTCATATCGAGACCTGGGTCAGGCGCGCCGTCGCAGACCAACCTGGCCAACCCAGGAAGCTGCGATGGCAGGCTGTTTCCTGGGTTTCAATTCCGATCAAAGCATCAGTTTTAGGAGCAAAAGCAGTGACCACACCATCAGGATTAAAGTACGAAGACATCATCGTAGGAACCGGGCCCAGCCCTCAATCGGGACAGGAAGTGACGGTTCATTACACGGGCGTGCTCGTGGACGGGACCAAATTCGACAGTTCGCTGGATCGCAATGAACCATTCAAATTCACCATCGGCGTCGGACGTGTTATCAAAGGCTGGGATGAAGGCGTGATGACGATGAAGGTTGGCGGGAAGCGCAAACTCGTCATCCCGCCGCAACTCGGTTACGGCCAACGCGGTATCGGGCCGATTCCGCCGAACGCGACTCTGGTTTTTGAAGTAGAGTTGCTCGGCGTGAATTGAGACGGACAGGTAAGGTCGGGCCTGTGGACAATTAGTTTGAATTGCCCACAGGCCCGCATTAAATGCAGGAAAATCAGGAATCGCTCTATAGAAGTTGGAGCCACTCGTCTGCTATATTCCCGCCAGAGTGAGATCAGCGACCGTTGATCGAAGTTTTTCGGACGAACCCTTTCCCCAGTGCCAGCGCGCAGTTCTTTACCCTGCTCCTCAAACAACCGGCCGCGCCGCTTTGAACTCCCTCCGATACTGACTATTAACCTTCTTATGAAGTATGAACGAGCCTTTTATTCATGTTCGCCGCATCGCTGGCGGCTTCGAGCTTGATGGAATGACCGATTGCTCGCTCGGCCACAAAATTCAAAACCCCGCCCGGACTGATCTTGACGGCATATTCGTCGAATGGCTCTGGGACGGCGCTTGCCTCAGGGCGCGCAATGACCGCTACGGCTTCTATCCTGTTTACTATTTCGCCAACAATGATGAGATAGCGATCTCGACTTCGATCCATCGCCTGCTGGGATGCGGAGCGAGCCGGGAGCCGGATTACAGGGGATTGGCGGCATATCTGTACATCGGCTTTTTCATCGGCGAGGACACGGCGTTCCGGGCGATTCGGGCGCTGCCGCCGGATGCGCGGCTGGAATGGCGTGATGGTCGTCTGACGGTCTCCGGGCAGATGATTATTCCGAAAATGGAGACAGTAAGCCGCGACGCTGCGATTGACGGATACATCTCGCTGTTTCGGGCATCGGTTGAGCGGCGGTTGCCGAATAAGCCGACGATAGCGACTCCGCTCAGTGGCGGACGAGATTCCCGCCACATCACGCTGGAACTTTGCCGGCAGGGAATCCGGCCCAGCTTTTGTCTGACCGCAGAGTTTTATCCCGGACTTGTGGTTGGGAATGAAATCGCCGCTGCCTCTCTGTTATGCCAGGCTTTAGGTTTAAGGCACGTAGTGATCAGGCAGACCGAGCCGAGGATCAATGCCGAGTTGCGAAAGAACCGGATCACTGGCTTCACGGCAGGCGCTTGCGAGCACTCGTGGATATTGGCCATCAGAGATTATCTGAAGCAGGAAGCCTGCGCGGTTTATGACGGCATCGGCGGAGATGTTCTTTCGGAGAGCCGCTCTCTGTCGAAAAAACGACTTGAATGGTGCGACAAGGGAGATTACCTGGCGCTTGGTAGAGATTTGTTGAACGGTGTGGATGAGCGGCTGGTTGAGAAAATGTTCAGCCGCGAGATGGCTCGGCGGTTGAGCTGGCAAACTGCATTCGAGAGATTTGAAGAGGAGTTCCTGAAGCACGTAAACGCCCCGAACCCAATCAGGTCTTTTCATTTTTGGAACAGGACGAGAAGACACATTGCGCTCTGTCCCTACGCGCTTCTCGGCGCCGCTCACGATGTGTACAGCCCGTACCTGGATAACGATCTGTTCGATTTTCTGGCCTCATTGCCGGCGAGCATGCTTGTTGACGGCGCCTTTCACACCCATACGATTCACCGGGCCTTTCCCGCCGTCAGCCACATCCCCTGGGGAGAAGAGGGAAGAGGAGGTAAGCCGTACCACAAACATTACAGAGAATTTGCGAAGGACGCGCTCCGTTATTTGTTTCGCGGCAGGTCTAACGGCTGGATCCGCCGGTCATACATTGTTCCTCGCCTGATCCGCTGTCTGGTTGATTCGGGCTATTCGGTTCAAACAGACTGGATCGGAGCTATGTCTGTGTTCTTCACCCAACTCGAAAGAGCCGCCTGCGGTGAACGCGGGTCTGAAAGCGGCTTACCCGGTTTTGAGTTCAACTGAGTTCACCGTGAATGCGAGTGCGCAAAATCGGTTTTGACAATCTTCTCAGTACCGGGCGCGCATATTTGAACCCTATCCCGTCCCGACCATTAGCTGTCTCGTAGAGTATGGACGAGCCTTTTATTCATGTTCGCCGCATCGCTGGCGGCTTCGAGCTTGATGGAATGACCGATTGCTCGCTCGGCCACAAAATTCAAAACCCCGCCCGGACTGATCTTGACGGCATATTCGTCGAATGGCTCTGGGACGGCGCTTGCCTCAGGGCGCGCAATGACCGCTACGGCTTCTATCCTGTTTACTATTTCGCCAACAATGATGAGATAGCGATCTCGACTTCGATCCATCGCCTGCTGGGATGCGGAGCGAGCCGGGAGCCGGATTACAGGGGATTGGCGGCATATCTGTACATCGGCTTTTTCATCGGCGAGGACACGGCGTTCCGGGCGATTCGGGCGCTGCCGCCGGATGCGCGGCTGGAATGGCGTGATGGTCGTCTGACGGTCTCCGGGCAGATGATTATTCCGAAAATGGAGACAGTAAGCCGCGACGCTGCGATTGACGGATACATCTCGCTGTTTCGGGCATCGGTTGAGCGGCGGTTGCCGAATAAGCCGACGATAGCGACTCCGCTCAGTGGCGGACGAGATTCCCGCCACATCACGCTGGAACTTTGCCGGCAGGGAATCCGGCCCAGCTTTTGTCTGACCGCAGAGTTTTATCCCGGACTTGTGGTTGGGAATGAAATCGCCGCTGCCTCTCTGTTATGCCAGGCTTTAGGTTTAAGGCACGTAGTGATCAGGCAGACCGAGCCGAGGATCAATGCCGAGTTGCGAAAGAACCGGATCACTGGCTTCACGGCAGGCGCTTGCGAGCACTCGTGGATATTGGCCATCAGAGATTATCTGAAGCAGGAAGCCTGCGCGGTTTATGACGGCATCGGCGGAGATGTTCTTTCGGAGAGCCGCTCTCTGTCGAAAAAACGACTTGAATGGTGCGACAAGGGAGATTACCTGGCGCTTGGTAGAGATTTGTTGAACGGTGTGGATGAGCGGCTGGTTGAGAAAATGTTCAGCCGCGAGATGGCTCGGCGGTTGAGCTGGCAAACTGCATTCGAGAGATTTGAAGAGGAGTTCCTGAAGCACGTAAACGCCCCGAACCCAATCGGGTCTTTTCACTTCTGGAATCGGGCGAGAAGACACGTCGCGCTCTGCCCCTACGCGCTTCTCGGCGCCGCTCACGATGTGTACAGCCCGTACCTGGATAACGATCTGTTCGATTTTCTGGCCTCATTGCCGGCGAGCATGCTTGTTGACCGCACGTTCCACACCGATACGATTCACCGGGCCTTTCCCGCCATCAGCCACATCCCCTGGGGAAACTCCGGGCAGGGAGGCAAGCCGTATCACAGGCGCTACATAAGTTTTGCGTGGGATGCTCTTCGCTATCTGTTTCGCGGCAGGGCTAATGGGTGGACGCGCCGGTCATACACTGTTCCTCGCCTGATCCGCTGCCTGTTTGACAGCGGCTACTCGTCTCAGGCGCATTGGATCGGCGCTACAACCGTGTTTTTCATCCAACTCGAAAGCGCCGTCCGTGATGATTGCGAGCGCGGCGATGTTGGCGCCTTACGATTTTCGTAGCGAGATCAGTTCCTGTCTTGCCTGGCCAGATTCTGCGCCATTCAGCCCACCCAATTGCAGCGCGCGTTCGTAAGCCTGGCGGGCTTTCTGCGTCTCGCCGTTGTCGCGCAACGCCCGCGCCAGATGAAGATGATAAATCGCCGCCGATGGCTTGCGGTCAACCGCCTTGCTGAATTGTTCGATGGCGACTTCAAACTGGCGCTTCTTGTGATAAGCGTAACCGAGCGTATCGTAAAACGCGCCTTCGGGAGCGATGCTGATAGCGTTGCGCGCATATTCAGTCGCCTTGTCCAGATTGCCAATCCCTTTGTCGGCGTAAAGCCACGCCAGATTGTTGAACGCTATCGCAGCGCCCATCGAGCGTTTGTCGTAATTGAGCATCTGTTCGTAATTCCTGGCCGCCTCGTCGAAATTGCCGCGCCCTTCTTCGAGCATAGCGACGAACAGGTGCGCCTGCGCGGTTTGCTGCGCGTTGGCTGGTTTCAGCCTGATCAGATCGCGCAACTGCGAGATAGCGCGCTCGGTCTGTTGTTGCGAAGTCTGGTAAAAATCGCTCAGCGCGAAATAGGCGTTCAGATAATTCGGATCGGTTTCGATAATCCGGCGCAGCGTCTGCTCACCTGCGCCCGTGTCGCCCTCGGCGATGAAGACGCGCGCGTTCAACTCCTGCAACTGCGAGCGCGTGGGCTGGGCTGCGATCAATTCGTTCAGCTTCATGTGCGCGGCGTGGTAGCTCCGCTGACGCAGATAGACGTTGACGAGCGTGGTGATGGCCGACAGATTGCTCGGCGAAAGGTCAACGGCGCGTTCGGCTTCCTGCTGCGCGTTCGCCAGATCGCCGCGCAGCAGATGAACCGTCGCCAGATTGATGTGCGGCTCCGCGCCGTGTTTATCAATCTGGATGGCGCGTTCGAGGTCTGATTGCGCCCCGGCGAAATTGCGCAGTTGAATCCGCGCGACGGCGCGCGAGATGTACGATTTACTCTCCCAATCGGGCAGCGTGTCCGCCGGGATGCGCGCGGTTTGCAAAGCGGTGTTATTCGATTTCAATTGCGCAAAATTTTCGATGATCTGCGTCGCGGTCTTCTCGGCTTCTTTCGCCTTGCCTTCGCTGAGGTTGATGCGAACCTGCATCAACAAGCCCATCGGATTCCGGGGGTAAAAATTCAGCAGCCGCGAGATGAACAGCCGCGCCTGCGTCGGGTCGTTGTTTTGCAGGTGGGCGTCGGCGGCGTAATAGAGCGCAGCAGGTAACGACGGTTCCATCCGCAGCGCCTGATCGAGGTCCGAGACGGCCTCGCGGTACTGGCCGTTGAGCGTCCGCAGCCGCCCGCGCATCAACAGCGCGTCGGTGTCCTGCGGGCTGAGCTTCAAGGCCGCTTCGACCTGCTTCGTCGCGCCGCTCAGATCGCCGAGTTCCAGCAGCAGTTCGGCCAACCGCGAATAACCGCGCAGATATTTCGGATCGTCTTTGAGCAGTTGCTGGTATTCAGTCACAGCCTGATGAACGCGGCCCGTCCGCGCGTGCAGGTCAATGATCTGCGCGCGTCCGGCGGATTTGTCCGGGTCGAGTTCGACCAGCCGCGTCAGATATTTTTCAGCCTCATCGTAACGCTGCTTGGTTTCGTAAAAACGGCGTAGCGCGACCAGCGCGAGCTTGTTTTGAGGGTCGCTCTTCAACGCCTGCAACAACTGCTGTTCGGCTTCCGGGTCGCGTTTGTGCGCGGAAAGGAAATCGCCGTAGGCCAGACGGGCGTCGGCGGAATTGGGGTTCTTCTCAACGATCTGGCGATAGATGTTCTCCGCGCGCGAGGTGAAAGTTTCAGGCTGCGCAGGCTCGAATTTCGCGCGTTCGTCATAAAACCGCGCGAAACTCAGATAGGTTTCAAGACGCTGCGGATCGAGTTCAATGGCGCGCTCGAATTCCTGCTCAGCTTCACTCCACTCCTTCTTCGCGGCATGCACGTTGGCCATCAACACGCGGCCTTCCACATAGTCCGGATTTTTCTTTAAGACCTCGTTGGCTAATCGTTCGGCCTCTTTGATGCTTTCGTCGTTTGAATACTGCGCGAGCAGGCTGCCCACGCGGACGCGGGCTTCCAGATTGTTTGCGTCCAGACGCATCGCTTCGTAATAAGCCTCGGCGGCTTCCTGCACGTGGCCCAAAGCCAGCGCGGCTTCGCCCAATCCGAATTGCGCGGCGGCCAGCTTCTTGTCTATCTGCAACGCGCTGCGGAATTCGATACGGGCTTCGGCGTAACGTTTCTCTTTCAAATACTCCCGGCCCCGGGTCACGTGCGCGAGTTTCTCTTTTTCTGGATTGCTGCAAGCGGCGACAAGCGCGCAGAAGATTACGATAGCGAGGAAGGTGATGTGGCGTAGTTGAAAGCGGCAATGCGCGCCTGCGTTTTCCATTACTGTTCTCGAAATAGAGCGGTGGAACATCTTTTCGGAATAGAGTTTGATTTGAAGTTGAATTGACGCGGTAGTGGGAAAATTCAGCCCTCATCATTGCTTCACTACCGACGGGCGGAGTGTAGCCTAGCAAGTTGAAGCGGAGCAAGAAGCCGTTATAATCGCGATTATGAAATCGGATAAGAGCAACAGGAACAAAGCCGCCGTCGCGTTGATTCAGATGAGTTGCGGCGACGACCCGCGCGAGAATCTGGACAAATGTCTGGCGCGCATCGAAGAGGCCGCGCGTCAGGGCGCGAACATCATCTCGACCCAGGAACTGTTCCGCTCGCGGTATTTCTGCCAGAGCGAGGATCACGCAAACTTCGAGTTGGCCGAAACGATCCCGGGGCCGAGCACGGAAGCGATGGCAAAGCTGGCCGCCGCGCGCGGCGTCGTGATCATCGGGTCGTTGTTTGAACGCCGCGCGCCCGGCCTGTATCACAACACCGCTGTAGTGATTGACGCCAACGGCCATCTGGCTGGCGTCTACCGCAAGATGCACATTCCCGACGATCCGCTCTATTACGAGAAGTTCTATTTCACTCCCGGCGATCTTGGGTTCAAATCGTTCGACACGCGTTACGCCCGGGCCGGCGTGTGCGTCTGCTGGGATCAGTGGTATCCCGAAGCCGCGCGATTGACCGCGCTGACCGGCGCGCAGATTCTATTTTATCCGACGGCCATCGGCTGGCATCCGAGCGAGAAGGCCGAATACGGCGAGCGCCAGCATTCGTCGTGGGAGACGATTCAACGCTCGCACGCCATCGCCAACGGAGTTTACGTGGCGGTCGCCAATCGCGTCGGCCACGAACCCGCGCCAAACGGGGATCCGAACGGCGGGATCGAATTCTGGGGACAGAGCTTCATCGCCGACCCTTCGGGGCAGATCATCGCGAAAGCGCCGGTCGCGGAAGAGGCGATCCTGATGGCCGAATGCGACTTTGGAAAGATTGACACGCAGCGTACGCACTGGCCGTTCCTGCGCGACCGCAGGATTGACGCTTATCAGGACATTACGAAACGGATGATTGACTGAGAACATCCAACAGGGAGAGAGAACGCGGAACAGACGGAAATAACGGAACAAACGGAAGGCTAAACCCATTCAAGAATTTTCCGTCTCTTCCGTTATTTCCGCCTGTTCCGTGTTCTCTCCTGCTTGATCCATTGCCTTCGACAGATGCTGAAGACGAAACAAACTCCACGCGAAATCGGTTATCACATGCCCGCCGAATGGGAACCGCACGAAGCGACCTGGCTGTCGTGGCCGCACAAGGAAGCAAGCTGGCCGGGCGCTTTCGACCTCGTGCCCGGAATCTTCGTCGAACTCACGTGCCATCTGGCCGAATCGGAAATCGTTCGCATCAACGTCGCCGACGCCGACTTCGCCGAACGCGTCTCGACGCTATTGCGAGCAGGCGGCGTCAACACGGACGCTGTGCGGTTTCATTTCAATCCGACCAACGACGCCTGGGCGCGCGATCACGGGCCGATCTACGTTGTGCGCGACAGCAGCGGCAACCGCGAGCGCGCGATCAACGATTGGGGCTACAACGCCTGGGGCGATAAATATCCGCCTTACGATCTGGACGATATAGTCCCGTCGCGCATCGCCGAGGAGATGAACGAGGTTCTTTTCAAACCGGACATCGTGATGGAAGGGGGATCGCTAGATGTCAACGGGCAGGGAACTCTGATTACAACCGAAGCCTGCCTGCTCAATCCCAACCGCAACCCGCAGTTGAACCGCGGACAGATCGAGCGCTATTTGAAAGATTTTCTTGGCGTGACGAACATCCTGTGGCTGGGCGAGGGGATTGTCGGCGACGATACCGACGGCCACATTGACGACCTGACGCGATTCGTCGCGCCGGATACTGTCGTCACAGTGATCGAGGATGATCCGCAGGATGAAAACTATCAGCCATTGATCGAAAACTACGAACGGCTGCTGCGGATGAAAGATCAGGACGGCAAGCCGCTGCGCGTCGTCAAACTGCCGATGCCGGGGCCGGTTTATTTTGATGATCAGCGATTGCCCGCCAGCTACGCGAATTTCTACATCGCCAACAAATCGGTTTTAGTTCCAACTTACCGCCACGCGAATGACGCGAGAGCCTGCGAGATTTTGCAAGACTGCTTTCCAGATCGCCGCGTCATCGGCGTTGATTGCGTGAATCTGATCTGGGGACTCGGCTCGATACACTGCGTGACTCAGCAGCAACCGGCAATCTGGTAGCGCACAAAATCATGGACTCCACAGTCGGCAATACGGCCAGTGAAACTTACCGGCGTGGCGTGCGGCGCGTGCTGCTCGTCACGCTCGCGATCAACATTGCGGTCGTCATCGGAAAATTGATCGCCGGATTTCTGGCGGACAGCCTGAGCGTGGTCAGCGACGCCATCCATTCGTCGGTTGATTCTCTCAACAACATCGTCGGCCTGGTAGTAATGAAATACTCGACCGCCGAGCCTGACGAAGAACATCCTTACGGTCACGCCAAATTCGAGACGCTCGCGGCGTTCGCCATCGCCGGGTTTCTCTTCGTCACCTGCTATCAACTTTCGCTGAGCGCGCTTAAACGCGTTTTCGCTCACGACACGCCCGCGCCGGAAATCACCGCGCTGACCATCGGCGTGATGATCGTCACGATCATCGCCAACATTGTCGTCACGGTTTACGAACGGAGCGAAGGCCGCCGGTTGCAGAGCGCTTTCCTGATCGCCGACTCTGCGCACACGCGCAGCGACGTGCTGGTCAGTTGTTCGGTGCTTGCCGGCCTGATTTTGATCAGCTTCGGTTACGTCTGGCTCGACCCGATCATCTCGCTCGGCGTCGCGATCGTCATAGCGTGGAGCGGTTACCAGATTTTCAAAGCCACAGTGCCCGTGCTGGTTGACGCTGCGCCGGTGCCCTCCGCGCGCATCTCCGAGATCGTTCGGAGCGTGCCAGGCGTCCATTCGGCGCACGACATCCGTTCGCGCTCGCAAGGCGGCGAGATGTTCGTCGAAATGCACCTGCACATCGCAAACGAAATCGAACGCGATCACATCGCGTCGCACGCGATCACTGAAGAGATCGAGCGAAAGCTGGAAAGAGAGTTTGGAAGAGTTACGGCAACGATTCATGTCGAACCGTTGCCGTAAAGGTGATAGGACTATTGTTTCAGGCTTAGCCTCGTTACAGGAGGTGTTCTTACTGTCCGCTGGTCGCAATCACTTCCAGCGTCGTTTCGGCGAAGGCGAGATTGTCTTTGCCGGCGCGGGCCTTTTTGATCATTTCCCTCTCGGAACTCGACTTGGGCAACTCGTAGCTGGCGTTGCTGAAGTCGTACTGAATCTTTTTGAGAAAACGCTTGTCGCCATAAGCGCTGAAGATCACCTTGCTAACCTCCAGCTCATTGCTGAGGTGATTTCTCATCACTGTAAAATTCACGACAGATCGGTTGTCCACGCCTCTGATGAGCAGGACTTCGGGGCTGTCGGACTTGAGGCGTTGAATGGAATACTTGCCGGCAGGCAGTGTTTTGTTGCCCACCGTGAAAGCGAACGGGGCCTCGAACCTGATCCCGCCAGCGGTTTGCGCATAAGTGGTCAGCGTCGAAAACGACGCCATCAAACTCAAAACGGCGAACGTGCGAATAATGATTTTTTTCATGTCCTTCTTCTCCTTCGGTTTCTTTGGTGATTAATGTTGTTGTTGTAACCGCGCCGCCTGTTGAACCTCACGCGAGGGCAGGGCGGCGCGCAGGCAAAAAAGAAAAAATCGTTCTTATGAAAATCTTCCTGACCCGGAATGCTTCAGCCGCGAACGGCCACGACTTCCAGATATTCCGATTCGACCAGCGTCCGCTTGCCCGATGCGCGGTTGTTATCATTCCAGATCCGCTCCAGATCGCTGCGCAGCGCAGCCTGGCCCTTTTCGTCGAGCGCCGCAAATGCCCGCTGCGTCGGGCCGTACCAGGCGCGGAAGAACTCCACCGTTTCAACCGGACTCATCGCCAGGTTGAATGAAATCATCCGCCGTGTGAGACGCAAATCCGCAATCCCATCGCGCAGCCGTTCGCGCACGGTCTCTTCATTTCCCCAAAGCACGGGCGACGGCACGTTGGGCGGCGGCGCCACGTGCGATGCGGTTATCTTGAACATCTGGCCGATGAATCCCGATGGAGTCCAGTTGGCCATGGCGATGCGCCCGCCGGGACGACAGACGCGCTTCAATTCCGCCGCCACCAATTCAGGCCGAGGCGCGAACATCGCTCCGAACATCGTGACAACCGTGTCGAAGGACGCGTCGGCGTAAGGCAGACTTTCAGCGTCGCCTTCATCGAATTTGATTTTCAGGTCTTCAGCTTTCGCCCGCGCCCTCGCCGTTTCAATCGAGTTCGTGGCGATGTCAACGCCGGTCACAACGCAACCGGCGCCCGCAGCCGGGAATGACAGGTTGCCCGATCCGCACGCCACATCGAGAACGCGCTCGCCCGGCTTGAGCGATAAACGTTCGATGAATTCTGCGGCGCCCGGCGCGTAAGTCCGAGCGATCTTGTCGAAATCCCCAGCCATCCACGTGGTCTTCAATTTCG
This sequence comes from Acidobacteriota bacterium, assembly GCA_022072205.1. Taxonomy (GTDB): domain Bacteria; phylum Acidobacteriota; class Blastocatellia; order RBC074; family RBC074; genus JAJVID01. Next base: position 767 of record JAJVID010000119.1, on the reverse strand, counting down.
TTTTGAGAGCTTCCATTTCGTTCGTGATTTGAGATTTTGCATTCATGGTTTCTCCCTTATGTCTTCAGGATTTCTAAAAACTCCTCTATTGCCGCAGGCGCGTTTCTCATCGCCCGCATCTGAGCATGCGAAACTGCAAAGCGGATTCCCTCACCGGCAGGAAATTTTTTTTGAAGGATGTCATCCGCCGTGTCCGATGGCGCGCTAGAGATGGATTCGCGTGAAGTGGTAAAATCGCCGCGCTTTTTCGCCTTCTCATTCAAAGACGCGATTGAAACGATTCGACAAACACGACAAATGTCAGCGACTGATCCACAACAAATCACGCAGCTTTTGCTCGCCTGGGGCCAGGGCGACGAGGTAGCGCGCGACCAATTGATCCCGATGATTTACGACGAACTGCGGCGGCTGGCGCGAAAACATCTGCGGCGCGAACGGCCCGGCCACACGTTGCAAACTTCGGCGCTGGTCAACGAGGCTTATCTGAAGATGGCTGGGCAGCAGGTTTCGTGGCAGGGCCGAGCGCATTTCTTCGGCATCGCCGCGCGGTTGATGCGTCAGATTCTGGTTGATCACGCGCGGCTGCGCGACAACGCCAAACACGGCGGCGATTGGCAGCGGGTTTCGCTCGATGGAGCGGACGCCGGACAGGAGCAATCAGCGGACATTCTGGCGCTCGACGACGCGCTGCAAACTCTGGCGCAAATGTCTCCGCAACAGAGCCGCATCATCGAACTGCGATTTTTCGGAGGGCTGACGATTGAAGA
>JAJVID010000105.1:35840-49436 GCA_022072205.1 Acidobacteriota bacterium | reverse complement strand
TGAAGCCGACATCGGGCGTGGCCGGCGCGACATCGCCGCACCACGAAGTTTCAGCCGGACGGTAATCGCCCAGCGCGCCGTAAGTCACAAAGACGGTCGTCGCGCCCTGGCTGTAGACGTTGACGCTCGACGGCGTGACCTTGATCTGATTCTGCGCGGAGATGAGCGCCGCGAAACAAGCAAGTAAAAATGGCATCGCAATCAATTTGCGCATAACAACCTCGGAATCCTGGGAGCGCACGCATCCCTGCGTGCCGGGCTTCGAGAAAAACCCATTGTCGAAAGCAAAGCGCGCAAGGCAGTGTGCGCTCCCAGGGAGCTAGAAGAAGATAAAGTTCAATCCCGTGTTGAACGTTTGCAGCTTCGTCAGCGCGTTGACGTTCTCCAGAAAATTGTTCGTGCGCGCGAAACGGTTCGAGTAACGAATGAAGTAATTGATCTGCGCCTTCTTGAACCGGTTCTCGTTTTCGCGGGTCAGCCGGTAATTCCATTGCAAGTCGAGTTCGATGTTGCGGCTGTCGTTCGTGCGCGCCAGGTCGCCCGCGCCGACAGTTGCGAACGTGGCGCTTGCGCTCTGGCGCGCGCTGACCTGCCAGTTGGCGTTGAAGCCGAAACGCAGCGTGCGATTGGTGGCCGCCTGTTCGCGGTTGTTGGCGTCCTCGAAGTTCACGTCGAAATTGAATTCGAGCGTCGTCAGCGGCGTCCACCCGACAGACACGCCGTGAACGAAGTTTTGCAGATCGGCGCGTTCACGTCCGATGGCCCGGTTGTCCTGCAACGAATGATTCAGCGTGTAAGCCACGCGGAATTGTTTGAACTGCCATTCGGAGGTGAACGTCTGGCTGACGTTCGCCTGATCGGGGATCGCGCCCGGTTGATCGAATCCTCCGCCAATCGGGACGAAGTCGGCGGACGCGCGCACGCGCTCGAACGTGTAGCCGATGCGCGGCAGGAACGGGTTGGGCAATGCGCCGAGCCTGAGCGAGAACAATCCAAGCAGCGGAGTGTTGACGGCGAAGGCCGTGCGCCGCGTGTTGGTGCGCAGAATCGTTTGAATGCCCGCCAGATTGTCGTTCAACCGCGTATGCGCGGCGGTGAAGTTCAACTCGCCGAAGCTCCCGGTGAACTCAATCTGGTTCTGCTGCAAATCGGGCTGCGCCGAAGCGCTGATGCTTTTGAAGAGCGGATCAACGCGTTCGTGCCGCACGTTCAGAGTCAGATTGAATTTCTTCGGCTCAGCCGCAGCCTGGGCGCTCTGCGCATCCTGCGTCGCCTGCGTGTTCGCGCCGCCGTCAGGTTTGATTATCACGAACGAAAAATTTTTGAGCAGATCGAGGCTCGCGTCCACGTAACGCGCGTTGCGGATGGTCTGACGCGAAGGCACGACGCCGGCCCCCCCGATATTTTGATTGAGCAGCGGGTCTTCGGGGTTGACGAATTTGCTGCGCGTGAAACCGGCGTCCAGCCGCGCGCGTTCGGTTTTGTCTTTGGCCAGCAATCGCGCGCTCACTCCCCGGCTGCGCTCGGCGTCATTGATGTTGGCCTGATTGAAATTCTGACGGTTCGAGGTAAACCAGGCGTCAACGACGCCACCCTCGACTCTCAATCCGCCCGGACGCTTCAACAATTCCAGCCCGACCACACCGCCGAACAGACGATGCCGCCGGTTGGCCATCCCGAAAAAATTATCCCATCCGACGACGTTCGTGGCGTTCATCATCACAAGTCCGATATCTACGCGCGAATTGATCGGCATGGTAAACGTCAGCCCGCGACTGCTGAAGCTGTTGATCAGATGGCGGTGAGCGCCGAACGACGAATGGCCAACGGTGAATTTGCGCGCTCCGTGCTGGAACTGCATCAGGTAAGACGACAGGTCAATTCGCGGCGCGCGGTTTTGCAGGTCGCCGAACCGCAGAGCCTCATTGCGAAAGCTGGAACCGACGATTTCGTAATTGCTCTGCATATTGAACGCGCCGCGCGCCATCTCGCTCTTCCAGGTCCCGTTGATCGTCGCGTCGGCAAAGGTCGGCCGATCGGGTTTGTTCGAGTCCGGAGAATGCGTTTCGGCGAATTGCGATTTGAAGCCGATGTTGATCTGCGGCGTCATGTCGAATTTGTCGAAGCCGAAACGGCGTTTGACGGCCTGCTGGCCGGTTTGTGATTGAACCGCCTGATTCGCGTTCGCGTCGGCGGTGGCCGCTGGCGCTTCACCGTTGCTGCTGGCGGCATCCGTAGTCTGCGACGATTGCGCGCCGGCCACTGGCGCGGCAAGCTCGCCCACGCGCAGCGGGAAGCGCGCCAACTCTTTCCATTCGCCGCCGGGAGCGACCAGATAGATTTCGACTTCGCTTTCGCCCAACGGCAGCGGGAGCATCGCGCCGTATTTCAAACTTTTCGCCGAAACCAGAAACAGGTCAGTCAAATCGGTAGCGCTGATGACGACGGCCAGCCTGCCTTCGTTGGGCGCAAGCTCGCGGCTCAGCGTCAACTCTATCTGCTCGCCGGGCGCGATGGATTGTTTGTCAGCAAAGCTCGCTTGCACGGTTAAATCCTGGGCCTGCTCTCTGGCGCTCGCTCTGAAATATGTCAGAGCGAGCGCCGTCATCAGGCCGGCCGCAACGCACACCGTCGCACGCCCAAAAACATTTTTGAGAAATCCGCGCATGGTAGTTCTCCAAAATGACGACTCTGTTCGACCTAAAATCTTCCTGCTTTGATTGTTTGAATCGTGCGCTCAACCGGCGCGTTGAAGCCGGTGACGAGCGTGACCTTGATGCGGAGCGGTTTAGCTGACGCTCCCGTCGGCGGATTCTGGATCACCACGCTGCCCTTTCGCTGGGAGCCGAGCGCGATGCTCACAGGGGATTGCTTTGTGACGGGCGGAACCGGATTGTCACGCGACTGCTTGGGTTGGTAAGTGACTTCGCCGCTGAGTCCGAATCGCTCGATATTGATTCCCTGCGCCGCCTGCACATTCCACTTAACCTCGAAGCGGGTTACGTCAATCGTGGTCGCGCTGGCGATCTGAACGATGGGGCGGTCTGGCGGAAGTTGGACGCCGGAGCCGACGCCGCCTTGAATTGCGTCGGTGTCGAGATTGAAATCGCGCGTGACGGTGGTGGAACCGAATTCAGGCGTAGTGAAAGTGGGCGACACTGTGGCCTTGAAATCGAGAGCTTTGGCGTTCGCCTGAAGGCCGGAAAAAGTGATGGTGGCCGAAGTCGCCGACGCCCCAGCATTCGCAACACCGGTCTTGGTCACGCCGCCGGTGAACCTGACCTCCAGAGTGACGCCGAATTTCGAAATCGTGGTAAGCGGCGGTTTCTGCGCCGTCCAATCCACCCGGAAGCGGCGCTGCGCGCCGGTGTCGCCGAGGTCGAGCACCTGGGTGATAGCCACTGTTGGCGGGCCGCCGCCGCGCACGCCCTGCGCGCCGGCTTCTGCGATCATCACACACGCCGCCAGCAAAACCAGCCACAGATTGGCCAGCCGTCTCAATTGCGTCTTTGTGGTCTTGTTGATCATATCTTCTCCTTCTGGTTGAAAAACGGGTGGGGCAATTTGGCTGTGCCCCACCCAGCCGGCTACCTGGTTGTTTTCATGTTGAGTACGACTCCGCCGAATTTGCCTTTGCTCGAATCGAACGCGTAATTGCCGCGCAGAATCGTCGCGCTTTTGAAGCCCAGCTTGCGCGCGATGGCTTCGTCCAGAATCTTGTCTTCAGCGATTATCAGAAGCCGGTCGCGCGAAGGCGGATCGCTGTCGAAGAGGCATTCCAACCTCTTGTCGTCCAGCGGCGTCGCTGACACCACAGCCGATTTTGATTGCGCCGATCTGGCCACTGAGAGCGAAATGCGGCACACGCCGAAGCCAGGGCCGCAAGAGCCGCTGGTCGTGCGCTTGCCGATGTCGAACGTCAGCTTGATGCTGATGAACGATGCGGCGCCCGCCGTCGGATTGGCCGCGTTGTTGGTGATGGCCCAGCCAGCCAGCGCCAGCAGCGCAGTCAAAGCCAGAGCAGGAGCCGCAACCAGCCTGAGCAAGCGTCTGCGCGTTTGATCGCTGTTCGACCAACGACGCGTCAGCCGGTTGAAGAAATTGCCTATCGTTCCTTTGCTCATCGTATTTACCTCCTTGCGATGTTTGTGCCGGTTGAAAACTGAACGAGTTCAAATCACCAGCGGCGGTTCAATCCTTAGCCGTCGCCTTGCCCGCGCCCTCGATCACGACAATCAGCTCTTCATTCAGGCCCGCGCTGCCGCCGACTGCGCCCGGCGTGCGAATGCCCTCTTTCTTGCCAGGGGCGGCGCCCAGGTTCTCTTTCTTGCCTTCACCGACGCGGGCAATGTTATCAACCAGGTCGCGCTGTTTGATCGTGTTGAAACCCGCCACCCCGGCGGTCAGCGTGCGGGCGTTCTTGTCAATCACCGCTCTCCTGGCGCTGAGCGGGCCGATTGGTGATGAAGTGTTTTCGGTGGAAAGTTTGGTGTTGAGCAGAATTTTTTTGCCATCCACCGTGACCTCGAATGGCAGGTCTAACGCCAACAGCCCGTTTATCGGGTTGAGCTGGACCTTGCCTGCGCGCTGGAGCCGAACGCTGATCTTGCGGCCCTTCTGGCTGGTCGGATTCCAGACGTGATTGGTGTTGATGTCCTTGCCGGAAGCGACATCGGCCACGCTGGCCGAGAAGTTGAATGAGCTTTTGGCCTCATCAACCACTTCCCACTTGCCGTCGGCTGTCTTCTTGCACAACCGAATCTTCAAATCCACCGCGGCGTCGCGCTGTTTGAACACGGCGTTGGCTGCGAAGACGCTGAAAGCGGCGAACATAACTGACAGCGCCAACAGCGAAAGCATCAAGCCCCGGCGCGATTTGAAATTGAGAGACTGGCGATTGAATGACATATTTTCCTCCTTGAATTCCCGGCGGCGGCGAGCCGCCTATGCGGCAAGCCGTCGCCCGATAATTGCGACGCGAGCAAGAGAGTTTGCCGCGCGCGTGAAACAGGCGCTGCCGAATCAATCAACAACGCGGGCATAGTAAACATGGGCGGGAACTAAAATCCTGAGGGCCAGTTGAAATCTCTATAAAAGATTTTCAAAACGAGCTGGCCAACGCCGCTCCCGACCGATTGCGCGTCAATCGGGAGCGCGTTGAAGACGCCATCACTTTTTGATCGGCCCTGTCGGAGTCAGGATGGCCACACCTGCTGTGTCGGTTTTGGTGAAATCGTTTGCGGCTTCGGCAATAATGTTTACCAGGACGGATGAAAGCTCCGCGCCGGAAGGCTTATCAACATTCAGCGGGATGAGGCGAGACAGATTGCCGGCCGCGCGCGAAGCTGTTCTGCGTTGCCCATTCTTGTAGACCGCTTCCAGGCTGATCTTGAATTGTCCGTTTCCGCGCGCCTGCGCCAGCAACTCGAAGCAGTCCTGACCCGGCGGACATTCTCTGGCTCGTTGCGCGATTTCGGAAACGCGCGCCAGTTTGTTGACCTGCAGCGCGAGGTTGTCGGCGCCGCGATTGCGCGCGGCCTTCGGCGTCAATTCGCCGGTTGTCTTGTCGGCGGGCGGAACGAATTCGCGGAAGGCCGCAGCGTCAGCGCCGCCGCTGAACTTTCCTGTTACCGTGGCCCTGAGATTTTTGATCGTGATCGGATCAGGCGCCACAGGGCGGTCAAATCCGCCGCCGCCCTTGCCGCCGCCGGTACCTTTGCCGCCGTTGTCTGCTGTGGCGCCGCCTTTGCCGCCGTTGTCCGCCGTGGCGCCGCCTTTGCCGCCGCCGGAGATAGAGCCTTCACCGAAGCGGCGCGGCGTGGCTTCGCCTTTCTTGAAATCGCCTTTGCCGCCGCCAGCCTGAGCGCCCGCGTTTTTGCGGCAATCCGCCTGGCATTGTGTTATCGCTTTGGTGTCTTTGGATACCTTGAAACATTTCTGCTCGCAAAGGCGCACATCAATCTCCGCCGAGTTTCCGCCACTGTTGGCGCCATTTGGCGGTTTGGGTTTGCTGACGCCAAACCCCTTGGGCGGAGCGTCATTCGCCTTCACCGGTTGCGGGATGTTGATGCTGAATGTGGCCGAGCGTTGATTGCCGCCGACCGAGCGGTTCAGGCGTTGCGACTGGCCGTTGCTGAAATTGATTTCGAGCGCGACATCGAAGCCCTTGATCGTCACGCCTTCCGGCGCGCCAGCTTTCCAGTTGATGGTCACTTCGTCGCCGAGAGGTCTCGGCGTGGCGACCTCGACGAACGCTTCAGCGGCCACTCCGGGCTTGATGTCGCCGACCGGCTTTTTGATTATTTTGTCCTGCCCCGCAGCGGGCAGAGCCTGAGCCAGCAGCGCCAACATCAACAACCAATTCACGAACCATCTGTTTGTGCGAATCATTGCAATTGCCCTCCTCAAAATGAGCGGCGCGAACTTATCACCCGCGCCGTTTGTTTATAACGCTTTCGATTCGCCTGTTCAGTAAGCGGCGAGTTGCAAGGCAGATTCAGAACCCGCCTTACAACTCGCGGCTTGAACACTCAGAACGAAACCGCTTTAATCGCGCGGCCTCGGCCGTGATGAGTTTGAGCGATGAAAGATCGAAACAATCAACCGCCGCGCGCCGCGTCAACGCCTGCGTCATCGGCGGCGTCAGGCAGGCTTGAGTCGCTCCGTAAACCTCGACCGTCCGCAGGAACTGCTCAAGCTCGAAGGTCGGCAGAAGCGCCACCGTCGCGCCTCGCCACAACGCGCGCATCATCAACTCGAACATTCCGTCAAAATGAAACAGCGGAGCGGCGCCAACGACGACATCGTTTTCATCAATTTCGGAAGCCGCCTCGGAGCGGCAGAGTTCCCCAATCAGGCTGCGGTGCGTAATCGTCAGGCCGCTGCCTTTTCCAGAGCCGCCGTTTGAAAAGAACAGCGTGACCGGATCGTTGCGCGGATCAATCAGCGCGTTGGTCGGAACCTCTGAAGGCGTCATCACGCTTTCAAACAACTCCGCGAATGGCGAAGCGCCGTCGCCATGATCGAACGTGAAGACTTCGCACAGGTTCGATCCCTCCATCGCCGCCGATGCCACATTCAACAACTGCGAAGTCGTGATCAGGCATTTCGCGCCAGCGTCGTTGAGTTGAGCGGCGAGTTCATCAGCCGCACAGAGCGGATCGGCCATTGTGACAACGCCGCCGATTGTGGCTATCGCGTGAAACGCGACGGCGTATTCGGGCAGATTCGGACTGTGAATCGCGAAGACGTCTCCTTTGCGGTAACCGCGCTGCGTCAGGCTTTTGGCCGTGTGCCGCACGCGCTGGGCGAGTTGCGAGTAACTGATCGCGCGCCCGCTCGATCCGTCAATCAGCGCGGGCTTGCCGCCCAATTGATTCGCCCGCCGCAAGACAAACGGCGTCAAAGCCATATCGGGATTGGCGGTATCGGGGCAGTGACTCCGAAAAATCATCTCTCTTCTCTCTTCTCCTTAATCTTGTTTTTGCATTTCGAGAAGCGCCGCAGAGGAACCGGACGCGAGCGATGATGTCTGCGCGGTTTTCATCATCGGCGTCCGGCCGCTCTGCGGCTACGCATCGCCGTCTTGACGCGGCGAAGTCGTCGCTGGCGGGAATGCGCAAATTTACTGGCCGCGATCAAGCCGGGCATTGCAATGAAGTGATGAAGCCTGTTCGCTTCTTCGCCCGTTTGCGCTCGCCGACGGTTTGCGCTCATTCCCGCCAGACTCTTGAAAATTCAAAATCCAGCTCATCGTTTCGCAAAACTATCAAAGACCGTCTCGCCTGCGTCGCGGAAGATAGTCGGGATGCGGGAGAGAAGTCTTAAAACCGGGTTGAAATTTAGTTGAAAGATTTATGAAAGGCTGTGGCTGACGCAGGCTATATTCCGGCGCGCTTGTTTGCGGAATGCGCTACAATCCGCAATCGAGAGGAGGATGGAATAATGGTTTTAGCAAAAGCAGCGGCGTACCTGAGCATCGAGGAATATCTGAAATTTGAAAAGGACAGTCCGGTCAAACACGAATACATTGACGGCCAGATTTACGCGATGGCCGGAGCGAGCGCCACGCACAATCGAATCGCCAGAAACATCTGCAACCGGCTCGACGATCATCTGGCGGATGACGAGTGCGAACCGTTCATCTCGGACATGAAGGTCTGGGTCAGCGAGACGGTCTTTTATTACCCGGATGTGGTGGTGGCCTGCGACCCGCCCGACTCCGATCCGTACTTTCGCCGAAAGCCCGTTCTAATCATCGAAGTCAGCTCGCCCGGCACGGAACGGATTGACCGGTCGGAGAAGTTGCTGGCTTACAAGCGCGTCAACAGCCTGAAAGAGTATGTGATCATCGCGCAGGATCGCGTACACATCGAAATCTTTCGGCGGCTGGATAGCGGGCAGTGGCAGTGGGAGGCTCTGACCGAAATGAACGAAGAGTTGCGATTGCAATCGGTCGGATTGACGCTGAATGTCCCGGAGGTCTATCGCCGTGTGAAGTTCGATCAACCTTCGTAATCCCCGAACCCATTTCACATCTCAGCCACGATCTGAATATCCACCGCGCGCAATCCCTTGTCCTGCTCGGCGCGCACCAGTTTGAATTCAAAAATGTATTTGCGGCTCGGCAGGTCTTGCGCGACCGGGCCGTTCGATCCGGCGGGCAGGCTGGTGTCGTGAAACCAGGCGGTGCCGTAAGGCGAGTCGGGGTGTTTGGCGTCGGTCATCCAGAGATTGCGGTCAATGCGCTTGAGGAAGCGCATGAAGCCGAAGTCGGCCTTGTGGTAATAGCAGATGCCGCGCACGCGGTGATCAACTCCGCCCCAGGAATTGTCGTCATCGTCTTCAATCGGCAGCAGGTTCGGCACCAGGTAGCCGGACATGAACATGTCGGCTTCGCGCCGCAGTTGGGATGACACGTTTTTGAAAGCCACGACTTCGACGCGGCAGCCTTTGTTCTGGAGCGCGCGGACGACCTGCACGAAATCGCCGTCGCCCGTGACCAGCAACACGCGGTCGAGGTTTTCCGATTGCAGCAGCGCGTCAACGGCAAGATCGAGATCGGCGTTGGCTTTGGCCACGCGGTTGCCGTCTTCGTCTGTGAACCACTTGACCTCTTTCTGGATGACTTTGTATCCGAAGTCGCGCAGCACCGAATAGAAGCTGTTGGTGCGGTGAAAGTAGTACGAATCGCGGCGGGCTTTGTCGGCGTCGTAGCTGACGTATGCGTTCAGGCGAACGGCCTCAGCGTTGTCGCGGCAGGCGAATTCGCGCAAAACCTCGTAGCCCATGCCGTAACCGCCGTTGCGATTGATGTTGGCAACATCAACATACACTCCCACGCGCGCAGTTGAATTACCCATGCTCATAACATTTTTCCCACGGAAGTAGCGAAATGAGAAGACCGGGGAAATTACGGAAAAGACGGAACAGACGGAATAAAAACCGGGTAGACCGAAAGGATTTCCGTCTGTTCCGTTATTTCCGTCTTTTCCATAATCTCTCTTCGCATTCTCAACTCGCTCAACTTAATACCATTGATCTGAATGCTCTCAGCCGCTTGCGCCAGCGGCCAATCGCTTCAGGCTTTCCTGATACGGCGGGCGGGCGACGCCGCGTTCGGTGATGATCGCTGCGATATAGCGGTTCGGCGTCACGTCGAAAGCCGGATTGGCGATGTTGATTCCGTCCGGGGCGAGCCGGACTTCTTTGACGTGAGTCACCTCGCGCTCGCTGCGTTCTTCAATCGGGATTTGATCGCCCGACGCGATGTTGAGGTCGAGGGTCGAGATCGGAGCAGCGACGTAAAACGGAATGTCATTTTCTTTGGCCAGCACAGCGACGGAGTAGGTGCCGATCTTGTTCGCCACGTCGCCGTTGGCCGCGATGCGGTCGGCGCCGACCACCACGCAATCAATATCGCCGCGCTTCATAAAATGTCCGGCCATGTTGTCGGTGATCAACGTGACCGGGATTTTGTCCTTGTTCAATTCCCACGCGGTCAGACGCGCGCCTTGCAGAAACGGGCGAGTCTCGTCGGCGAAAACGGCGACGTGTTTGCCGGCTTCGGCGGCGGCGCGGATGACTCCGAGCGCGGTGCCGTATCCGGCGGTAGCGAGCGCTCCGGCGTTGCAATGCGTCAGCACGGTCGCGCCGTCGGGGATCAATTCGGCGCCGTGAGCGCCCATCGCGCGGTTGGCCTCGATGTCCTCGGCGTGCATCCGATTGGCCTCGGCGATCAGGCGCGCGCGGATTTCGCCGAGCGGCGTCTTTTCGTTTCTGAGGCCGGCGTAAAGCTTGCGCATGCGCTCAATCGCCCAGAAGAGATTGACTGCGGTTGGGCGCGTCGAGCCGATCACATCGCAGATTTGACCGAACGCCCTGTCGAGTTCATCAGCATCATCGGTCTTCGCGTCACTGGCGCCGAGCGCGACGCCCATCGCAGCCGCGACTCCGATTGCGGGCGCGCCGCGAACGACCATCTCCTTGATCGCCCAGGCGACTTCTTCGTAAGTTTTGAAAACGGGATAAACCTCTTCGGTCGGCAACAGGCGCTGGTCAATCATCACCACGCCTTCATCAGTCCATTCCAGTGTTTTGATCATAAATCGGCAAAGTGTCAGTCGCCGAGGGTGAGTGAGGCACTCTCAAATCTCAGATCTCAAATTTGAAATCTGAGAGGCTCTCTATCAGCGTCAGGCTGCTGACACGCTTTCCTGGTTAATTTGGGATTTACGCGCGGAAGTCTACTGTAAATCGCTCGTTTTTCAAATTGTCTTCAGAGCGCGGCTTTGAGGTAAAACTTGTCGCCGGTGGGTTGTGGGGACCCGCCTTTCGGTTCGAGCGTCACTGCGGTCGCGGCCAAACCGGCCAGCGCCTTCGGCGGCAGCGCAAGTCTCAACACAGTCCGCCCCTGCGCGTCTGTGCGGAAGACGGCGGCGCTGATCTTGGCGTCTTTCGTCACGTACCAGAGTTGATAATCTTTGTCGGACGGCGGCGCCGGCAAATCGAAGATGTAAATGAACCACTGCTGCGTTTTTGTGTCCCAGGCGATTCTGGCGTTGGCCTGCGGAGCGGCGTCGCCGGCCATTGCGATGATCCGGGTTGTAGGAGAGACGATGTCGTCAACCTCCCGCTTCAAAGCGCCCAGTTCTCCCGTCATCGCCGAGTTCTGAAGCTTGAGATGGATGTTCTGCCAGAGCAGATACGAGCAGGTCAAAGTCATCAGGATGGTGGCGGCGGCCAATGACCATCGCGGGATTTTCAACTCGATGCGGCGCTTTGGGGTGAAAGGCAGTACCTTCCTCGCAACGCGCTCAGCGTCTTGTTCAGCTTCGGACTCCGCGGTTGCGGTCTCGATAGGAGTTTCCTGCGATTCCACGGAGATGCGGTCGAACAGCCGCGCTTTCAGGCTTGCGGGCGGAGATTCCTGCGGCAGGGCGTGAGGCATCAGCGCGGCGACATCACACCACTCGGCGATGGCGCGCTGCTGGTCGGGCGTGGCCTGGCGCAAAGACGCTTCGACGGCGCGCGAGGTTTCCGCATCGAGCGCGCCGATGGCGTACAGCGGGGCCAGTTCTTTTACCTCATCCCAATTCATAACGAGATTAATTCGACTGACACTCCAGCTTACGCGGTCACGCGGGTCGCCAGATGTCGGAAAAGATGCCACAAAATCAGAAAGACAGATCAACGATGCGGCAGTTTACTGACTAATCGCTGATCTGTCTAATTGTTACGAATGAAACTCAAGATGAGTTTTATTCGAGAAATTACTTTTTGAGGCTCCGCAAATAGGCGACGATGTACCAGCGCTGTTCGTCGTCGAACCGAACGCGATGAGCGGGCATCGGCGATCTTCCGTTGGTGATCTTCCAGAATAGTTCGCCATCGGTGTTCGCCTGCACCATCCGGCTGGCCAGATTTGTCGGCGGCAGCGGCTTACCGTCACGCTTGGTGTTGCCTGACATCCATCCGTTGCCCTGGCCGCTCTTGCCGTGACAATCGGCGCATTTCTGCATATAAATTTCGTAGCCAACCTTCGCCGCGTCGGGTTTGGATTTCACCGGGTTAGTCAAATTGGCCGCATCCGCTGGCGCTTGCCACTGCTGAACGACCTTTCCATCTTTGATCACCACAGTCGGCGTCGGGCGAGGCGGAAACGGGTCAGGCTCCGGCGTGATCGGCGGCTTGGCTTTCGTCACCGTCATCGGGATGTTACCGATTACTCTCTTCTCTGCATTCTGTCCATCACCCTGAGCGCCGGGAGCCGCCTGTCCCACCGGCCCGACAGGAGTCGTAGGCACGGTTGCGGGCGTCGCGCCCGGCTGTGAATTCGCCGCCGCATCCGCAGTAGCCGACACCGCGGGAGCCGATGGATTCGCCGCCGTGCTCGCCTGCGCGTTCTGCCCGCCGCTATTCGACGCCGCAGAATCGTTTTTGCACGCGGCGCTCGACAAAGCGGATAGCACCGTGAGTGTAACAACGAGAATTTTGAACGACTTTGAGTGTGTGTGTGTTCTTCCGATCATTTGTGAGTCTGTCCTTTACGATTGAAATAGGGGCGCAGTGAAATGAGGCCTTGATGAGATTTTGTTCGGGTAAGTGCGGATGATGATCTATACCTGGATACGGCGGCCTCATCCCCAGGCCAGTGTCGCCAATCCCCCGGCGGACGCAAAGTGATTGAACGGCGCGTTCGGATCAACTCTCAGGCCAATCTGTTGCGGGTCGAGCGCGACCGCGTGTCTTTCCATCGCGGACGACAGCACGTCGCGGAAGCGGCGCTGTTCGGACGCGCCGCCAATGGTCAGCACGCGGCTGAGCGGGGCGCTGGAGCTTGCGGGCGCCAGACGGTCGCGGTAAAAAACCATCAGCCGGTAAAATTCATTCTCGCGCTCTTCCGGCGCGCATTCGACTTCGCGCACCAGCAACGGCTCATTGCCGCGCACGATCACCGCGTCGAACCCATGCTCGTTCAAACTGACGACGACCTGATCGTCTTCCAGGCCTTGCCGAATCAGCCACTGGGCTTCGCCGATGTGGTGAGGCGCGATCATTCCCGCTTGCCAGCCGAGTTGTTTGAAGATCCGCTCGTATTGCGTGATGACCGGTTCGCTCGCGGCGGAGATCAGATATTGCGGGCGGCCATTGGCCTCGCTCAGGCGCGAGTAATTGATTCTCAGGTCGCTGAACTTCTGTCCCATCCCGCGTTCGACCTTCCATTCGATCACCTGCGCCAGTTCGGCGCGCGATGCCGGCGCTTCATCGAGCGTAACCACCAGACTGCGCGCGCTGCCCGCAGGCAGCGAGACGCTCAACGCCCGCACGCTTTTCATTCCCGCCTGCGCCGCCGTTCTCGACAGATGCTCGATCAGCATCGGCTCGTTCGTGACGTTCGGCTCGGTGAAACTCGGCTGCACGACGCCGTCTGGCAATCGCAGAACACCCAGATTGCGCGGCTCGAATTCGCCGCCGCTCCGTTTGAGCGTGATCAACGCCAGATGTGTTTCGCTGATTGAGAGTGAAGTCCGCGGGAGGTTGGGCGCGGTCAGGTAGTTGAAAAAACCGGATAAGATAGGAATTTGTCGCATTCTC
>JAJVID010000105.1:12831-35740 GCA_022072205.1 Acidobacteriota bacterium | reverse complement strand
TCCTGCCAGTAAAAATCAATCGCGCGGCGCATCGTCCACAGATTCTGCATCAGCACGATCTCTTTCGCGCGGCGCAGGTGTTGAAGGTACTTCGGAATCGCCACCGCCGCCAGAATCGCAATGATCACCATCACGATCAGCAATTCCATGAACGTGAAGCCTCGCTGGACGCGGGCGCGCAATCCCGATTTGAAGTTTGCGGTTTGGTTTTTACGTTTCATGGCTACCAATTCTTGTACTGCGTCTTTCCGTCAAGCGTAGTTCCCTGCGCTTTGCTGAACACGTCGTAAATGTTCTGTCCACCCCACGATGCCGAGTCGGGATCATCCTGCACCGAACGAAGCCCCCAGTCCGTCTTTCCCGTGAACGGGTCTTTCGGAATGCGGCGCAGGAACCGGATGGTCGAATCGCCTTTGTTCGGCGGGTGAATGCCCTCGACCAGAATCTCCAGGCTCGGCGGATAACATTCGTCGTCAACTTTACGATCGAGCGGGCCGACCAGCCCTGTGTCGCACGCGATTTTGTAGGAGTCTATCGCCTTGCGCAATTCGCGCAGGTTGCGGCGCAATTCCATCTCCTTCTCGCGTTTGATCATGTTTCTGGCAACTGGGATCGTACCCGCCGCCAGAATCGCAATGATCGTCAAGGTGATGATCAGCTCAAGCAGGGTGAAGCCTGATTCAGCGGACGACAGGCGGATCGCTCTCCGCCTGTCGCCAGCCATTTTTCTGATTCTATTTTTCATTTGAACTCGTCACCGAATCACGGCCAATGATCACCTGAGTTGAAGAGCCGCTAGCGGCGATATTCGCGCTGCCAACCCGGACTTTGGTGTCAGTGTTGTTGAAGGCGATCTCCGACTGGCCTTCGCCGATGGCGGAGAATTCAATCGTGATCAAACGGCCATTGGACGCCGTCGGCGTGTTATGGGGCTGTTTGACGTTGACGATCAGAGTCCCCTTCTGTTTGATGTCGTAGCTGAACTCGGGCTGCGAGCCGAACAATCCGCCGTCGCGCACCGATTTCACCTGCAGTTTGGAGGCGTCGAACTTGAGCGCGACGCTGGCGCCGCTCATCTGCTCCTGGCTGCTGACTTCGACCGTCACCGTGAAGGTCTTCCCGACCTGTTGCTTGATCGGTTTCGGAGAGAGAGAGAAATTCACCGCTGAATTCGGGCGCGCAGCGGCGTTCATCTTCGGCGTCGCCTGAGCGACTTTCTGCTTCGGCGCTGAACTCAGATACTCCTTCGGAACATCAACCTGCGGTTCAGGCTTTTTAGTTTTGTTCTTCGCCTCGGCTTCTTTCCTGGCCCGCTCTTCGGCCATCAATTTGGCGATTGCGCGCTCGACGTTTTCCGGGCGACGCGAAGGCATGACCGTCGCTTGAGGAACAGGTTCGGCAGGTTGAGAAACCAGCGAGCTTACCTCCGGCTGCGCGCCATCCTTGCCCGCTCCCTGTCCCGGCTGCCCCGGCTGCCCCGGTTGTCCGGGCTGTTGCGGATCACCGCCGACGCTCCTCTCGGTCGGTTCAAGCTGGACTTCCGGTTGCTGCGGCGGCGAATCTGGAACCACCGGCGCTTCAGCGGACTGATTTCTGGTAGGAGACGGCGGAGGAGGCGGGCCGACATTTCGGTCGTTGATCACACGCGGAGCGCGTTTATCGGAATTGCTGGTGGCTTGAATTACCGACTGCGATCCGTTTCGTTGTTGATTGCTGAAGCTGGCCGGCTGCTGCGAGCCTGCCGCCGAAGCGGGCGCATCGAGTTGCACACCCGGCACGCCTTGAGCG
Source organism: Acidobacteriota bacterium (assembly GCA_022072205.1). GTDB lineage: Bacteria > Acidobacteriota > Blastocatellia > RBC074 > RBC074 > JAJVID01. The sequence continues at coordinate 33,952 of JAJVID010000105.1, read as the reverse complement.
ATCAACCGTTTCTCCGCCTCTTCTTCAACCTGAGCGCGATTGACCACGTCTTCGATGCTCTGGTTCATACCGCCCGTCTGCGGCGGCCCGACCAGCGCGAGATGGTTATCCTTGGTGATGCCCGCCGAACGAATGATGTGCGGCGTGACGGTGATGATCACGTCGCTCTGGCGGCTCTCCTGGCGCGGAGTCGAGAAGAGTCTGCCGATCAGCGGCAGCATTCCGAGCACGGGAATCCCGGCGCGCGAATCGCCTTTGGTTTCCTGATTGACGCCGGCGACAACCGAAGTCACGCCGTCCTGAATGCGAGCCACTGTGTTCAGTGACCTTTGTGTGAAGACCGGCGTCAGATTCTGAGCGTCAGAGCCGGAAGCGACGACATCCGAGGTCTCGAATTTCATCTTGATCTCGACGTAGCCTTCGTTGGTGATCGTCGGCTGCGCGTCAATCACCAAACCGACGTCGCGGTATTGAATACTGTCAATTCCCGGATAACCGCCGAATCCGCCTAATCCGCCCAACGCCCCCAAAGCATTTCCCAGAGCCGAGTTGCCCACGCCGGTTCCTCCGACCGTCCCATTCTGCCCCACAACACCGCCGAGGTTTCCTCCCAAACCGCCACCGAAACCGCCACCGTAACCGCCACCGTAACCGTATGAGGTTCCGAGTCTGACTGGCACGCTGCGCCCGACTTTAGTCTGGTTCTGTCCGCCGTCGAGAACGTGAATCTGGGTCTTGTGCAGTAGCTTCGAACTGCCATTTGATCGCAGGAGGCTAAGCGTAGTCGGCGGCAATCCAAGCAGGAAGCCCGCTCCGCTTGCGCCGAAGGCTGCCAGGGCGCCGACGTTACCTATCGCTGCGGGCAACAAGGAACTGGTGCCGAAGCCGCCGAGGTTCCCCAATGAGGTAGTGGGACTCTGCTTGTAATATATCTTGCCGCTCGTTTTATCAACATACTCCACCGTGTTGATCTGCTGCGGCGAAGTCGCAATCTGATTACCGATCTGAGTCATGCTGTCATGCGAAACCTCATAGATTTCGATGTCGAGCACGACTTCATTCTTATTCTTATCAATGTTGTCGAGCAGGTCCTGAACCAGTTGCAATTCGGCCGGCGTCGCTTTGACGATCAGGATATTGCTGTTATTGGCGCCGCCCTGTCCGCCGATGTTGTCAACGCTCGCGGCCTGGCGGCCCGGCGGGAGCATCTGAGCTAGAACGGCTTTCGCCGTATTGGCGTTGATGTTCCCCAGATAGAAGGTCTTGATCATCAGCTTTTCAAAGCGCGGGCGGTTGGTTCCGTTGTCGGGATAGACAAAGATCGTGCGGCGGTCAACCTGCTCGAAGGTCTGTTTCTTCTGCAAAAGCAGGATGTCGAGCGCTTTGGCCAGTGTCACGTCCTGCAGATCAATCGTCACCTTGTCCGAATCCTTGACCGTGTCGTCGAACACGACGTTCAGCCCAAGCTGTCTCGAGAGCGAATTGACCGCAGCCTTGAAGGAGGTGTCTCTGAAATTGATGGTCTGCGCGACATCTCCCTTCGAACGAGCTTTATTAGCCACCTGGATTTCGTTGCTGGCGAGCTTCATAGAGCCGGTCTGGATATTGTATTTGAATTGATCGCTGGTTCCGCCCGCCTGCGCCTTTTGCAATTCGAGCATCCGCTCCATCTTGAATCGCGCGATTTCATTGCCCTGATCGTAGTTGTACGCCTGACGATAGGCGTTGTAGGCGCTGGCGTAATCGTTCTGCTCGGCCAGCGCGTCGCCTCGAGTGACGTACATCAGCGAGGCGCGCTGAAGCGATTGCAGGTAATGAATCTTGTATTCGGGATTGTTCGGCTCCGCCGAGAGAGCCAGCGCGAAATGCTGCGCAGCCATGTCCCACTGCTGCTGCTCTTCGTATTTAACGCCTTCCTTGAAATTCTTCTTCCCGTTTTTGCCATCGGCCAGAGCCGCGCCCGGCAAAAGCAGACAGAGCGACAGGAAGACGGCAAGAAATCTGCGCGTGGATGGATTTGTGTTCATGGTGATGACCTTTTCTATCTTTCAGTTAAGCGATTAAGCTTTCGACCATCTCAGGCCGACTCACGGTTTGAATCGAGACAAGGTTGGCGCCCTGTCCAGAAACTAAAACTGGCGACTTCAAACTGGCAGCTTGAAAATTTGGAAATTAAAGACCGACTGTCATCCAATGCGTTCAAGTGTGTTCAAGCATCGGAGAACATCGGGGAGGGGTGGTGAATTATAAGCCTGAATCAACAACCAGGCTCTTCCACGCCCCTAAGCTAAATGCGTTCCAAATTTGTCGGCAGGGAGTGGGAAGCGAGGTCTTTTCCCCATTCCTCATTCCCTGCTATTCGATATCTTCAACGAACGTGACGCGGTTGATCTCGTGCAGTGTCGTCTGTCCCTCGAAGACCAATCGCAGCGCGGATTCGCGCAAGCTTCTCAATCCTTCCTGAACTGCGGCTCGGCGGACTTCCGATCCGGGTTTACGTTCGATGATCAATTCCCGGATGTTGTCGGACATATCGAGCAGTTCGTGAATCGCCGTGCGGCCGCGGTAACCGGTGTGGTTGCAGATTTCGCAACCGGCAGTGGTGTAATAGTCGCGGTCGCGGGACTTCGCCGGAGTCAGCCCGGATTCGACCAACTCGGCGTCGGTCGGCTGATATTGTTTCCGGCAGCGCGGACAGAGCAGACGAACCAGCCTTTGCGCGAGCACGCAGTTGAGGGCCGAAACGAAATTGTAAGGTTCGACGCCCATGTTGATGAAGCGCCCGATCACGTCAATCACGTTGTTGGCGTGGACGGTTGTGAAAACCAGGTGGCCGGTGAGCGCGGAGTTAATGGCGATCTGCGCCGTCTCCATGTCGCGGATTTCGCCGACCATGATCTTATCGGGATCGTGGCGCAGGACGCTGCGCAAGCCGCGCGCGAAACTCAGCCCCTTCTTTTCATTGACCTGAATCTGAGTGACGCCGCGCAACTGGTATTCGACCGGGTCTTCAATCGTGATGATCTTGTCTTCGTCGTTGCGGATTTCGTTGAGCGCCGCGTAAAGAGTCGTCGTTTTACCAGAACCGGTCGGCCCCGTGACCAGCACCATTCCGTAAGGCTCGTGAATGAAACGGCGGAATCTGCCGAGCAATTTCGGCTCGAAGCCGACGACTTCCAGCCGGAGGTCTTTGAACGATTCGTTGATCTGCTCCTTGTCGAGGATACGGATCACCGCGTCTTCGCCGTGAATCGAGGGCATGATCGAGACGCGGAAATCAACGCGGCGGCCTTTGATGCGCATACGGAAGCGTCCGTCCTGCGGCACGCGGCGTTCGGCGATATCGAGTTCCGACATGACCTTGATGCGCGAGATGATCGTCTGGTGATGGCGGATGGCGATGGCGTCGCCCGCTTCGTAAAGCGCGCCGTCAATGCGGTAGCGCACGACCATGTCGTTGTCGCGCGTTTCGAGGTGGATGTCGGAGGCGCGCTTTTCAAGAGCGGTGAAGACGATCGTGTCAACCAGCTTGATGATCGGCGACATCTCGGCGTCGCTCGAAAGCTGGCCCAAATCCAGAACCTCTTCGCCCTGCTCCGTCTCCTTGACGAGCGCGGCGCGGAAGCCTTCGGTCGCTCCCTGCAACACGCGATCCGACGCGTCGCCTTTGCGCAGGACAGACTCGATCGCGCTCCACGTCGCCACTTCGACTTTGAGCGGGATGTGAAGCTGCGCCTTCAATTCGTCGAGCAGCAGCAAATCCGACGGATCGGCCATGGCGATGACCATGTGGCCGTTTTCGCGGCGCAGCGGCACGAATTTGTTTCGCAACATCAGGTCAATCGGAAGCGATTGGACGAGCGAATAATCAACGGGAAAATTTTCCAGTTGAATGAAGTTGAGGCGGTAACGTCCGGCCAGACGCTCCGCCGACTCGCGCTCGGCCTGGCCGTTTTGCCCGTTCTGCCCGTTTTTGATCGTCTGTTCTGATGCTGCCATTCCCTTACCCTCTTTAATCCTTCTCTTCCTCTTCCTCTTCCTCTTCCTCTTCTACTTCGACCTCGAATTCGAGATTCGAGATTCGTGTCAAGCTCCGACCTTGCTGGCCATTTGCAACAGCGGCAGATAAATCGCCAGGAGGATCGTGATCACTATGCCGGCCATCGCCAGCAGGATCGTCGGCTCAATCAGGCTGGTCAACTGCCCAAGTTTTGTTTCGGTCTCAGCGTCATAAAATCCGGCGACTTCATCGAGCATCTCGCGCAAGGCCCCCGAACGCTCGCCGACGCCGATCATGTCAACCGCCAGTTCGGGCGCCCATCCGGCTGCGGCCAAGCTTTCGGTGAAAGGCTTCCCTTCGCGGATTTTTGCGAGCGCAGGTTCGGTCGAACGCAGAAGCTCGCGGTTGGTAACCGACTGGAGCGAAATTTGGAACGATTCGACAACGGTAATGCCGCCCGCGAGCAGCGTCGCCAGACTGCGTGATAGCTGGGCGGTGGTCAACTGCTTGATCAGATCGCCGACGACTGGAATCTTCAAAATCCAGCGATCCATCGTGCGCCGCCCGTTCTCAGTTCGCCTCCACGAAAAGATCGCGGCGCCGGTGATGAGCAGCAGCGGAAGAAGCCAGTAGATGTTTTCCCTGACAGCCGATGAAATGCTGACGACGAAGACCGTGACCGCAGGCAGTTCGGTCCCCATATTTTCGTACAGTGATGAGAATTGCGGGATGACGAATGTCGTCAGAATGGTGATGAGGACGAAAGCTGCGCACAGCAGCATGACCGGATAGGTGAGCGCGCCGCGAATCTTCCGGCGCAGAGCCGCGATGGATTTCGTGTATTCAACGTAGCGGCGCAGCACGTCATCCAGGTTACCCGAACGTTCGCCAGCGAGAATCGAAGCTGTGTAGATTTTCGGGAAAGTATCGCCCTGAGCTTCCAGGGCTTCGGAAAGCGCGCTGCCCGATTTGATTCGCGCCTCGACATCCGCGAGCACCATCCGCAGTTTCGGATTGGGCGAGCGCTGGCGGAGCATCTGAATTGATTGAAGCACCGGCAATCCGGCGTGAATCAGCGCGGCCAACTGCTGGTTGAAGAGCAGAAAATCATCGAGCTTGATTTTGACCGAGCGCTGTCCCGCCCCGCGCACACGCACACCATTCACCACACCGGAGGTTTCAACCGAAAAAATCCGGTAACCTTCATGCGCGAGACGCTGGCGCAATTCCTGTTCGGACAGACCTTCGACCGTCCGCGTCACGACCTCGCCTCCGGGCGTCCCGAGTTTGCAAATAAACTCTGCCATTTCAAAACTGCCTTCAATTAAGTTCGCTCAGTCTGACTGTAGCTGAAGCTCTTGCCTGCACAAATGGATTTGACTTACACCACGATGAAGTTAATCGCGGGGGCGCTCGTGTGAGGGTAAAACAACCAGTCTCTGGTCGTTCCTGAGGCTATTCGTCAAAGCTTCCTTCGCAGCTATCTGTGGGGGCAATCGTGTCGGATTGAGGGGTCCGGTACTATTTCCAGATTCTTCCAGCGGAAACGCCGACACAGCGTAGCGAACACTTTACTAAGCATTATTAGTCGGCGGCACACTTCGCCTTCTTATAAAAAAGAACTCCGAACATTCCACGCCTCAGAGCGCCGGAGGTTTCATAAAAATTTCGATTCGAGCGCTGCTAAAGCGGGCCGTCACTGAATTTTAAGAGTGTGAGAGATGAAGGCTGAAAAAATAAAACGGAGCGCGACTACGCATGCGCAGTCACGCTCCGTGATCATTAGAGAAGAGACAATTCGGCTGCTGTTCGCAGCCAGCCTTTAGCCAACGAGACGGCTGTGCGAATGTGTTTTTCCGCTCAGCTATCTATCGGAGAATTCTGTTTCGCACAGACTGCTATCCCTGGTCGGCAAATCAATGGACTGGCAACCCGGCGGGAAGACCGGGATCGTAATTGAATATCCCGGAGTATTCTGACCATAAAACATCGTCGCATGCCGCAGATTGTGTCCGCCGGTGAACCCGGTGACGGCTGATCCGATCTTCGTCGCTGTCGCGCCCATCAAAGGAACATTGGTGAGCGCTATTGTGTCGCCAGCGGTGTTGCAAACAATCCGGCGATTACCGAACGCGTAGAATGTCGCCCATCCTGTGCGCCCACTGGGCACTATGGTGTTGATGTTCGGCGATGTGCGAATTGATGAAACTCTCTGTTTGTCCGACGCCAGGTAACATCCCAGAGGTAATTGCGCTGAAAAATTATTTTCCTGATCGTCGTGAACAATAAAGAACAGCGTACCGCTGAAGGGCGCCCCGCCTGTCACCAGATTCGGCAAGGGCGAATAAACATATAGCCTGGTATCGGCAAGCGGCGCGCCGATGCCGGAAACCTGACTTGGGAAGCTGTCGAGCGACATCGTGTAGGGCAGCAGATCATACTGCTGACTGTTGAAGAACATCGTCGAAGTCACGCCGTCCGAATTCACCGGCGAGGCGTAATCGCCGCCCTCATCGCTATCAAGTCGCGCGGCGGCCATCGCGCCGAGACTGAAGCGATGCAACGTCGAGGTCACGACAAATTCATCGCCCGCAAGATAATTAAAGCCCGCCGGCCGTCCCACCGAATCAACCGCAACGACAATGATATACCCCGTTACGCTCGGATCGAGATCGGAAGCGAGGAAAGTGGTAGTCTGGTTGTGGGTCAGACAGATGAACGCGTCGGCGATGTTGCAGGTGACGCTGTCAACAAAGAAAACGTGAACCACGATGTCCTTGACGGGATTCGCGTTGGTGATGTTGATCCGTGTGTTGACCGATGAGCTTGCCGCGTCGCTGGTGTAGTAGTTGAAGAAAAGCACGCTGCCGAGCTTGTTCTCGCTCACACCGAGGCCGTTGTTCTGGCCTGGCAATCCCGGAATGCTTTGGCCCGGATTGCCCTGAGCCTGGGCGCTGACAGCGAGGCCCGCGCATAACAATGTGACCAGCAGAAGCGTTGCGTATGAAATGTTGAACAGAAGACGGCGACGTGAGGTTCGCATCTTGTTCTCCTCTCCTCGCGGCGGCAGCCTTGTAATAAGCGCTTTACGGGTTTTACGCTTCGCATAACCCGACCCGTAAATGGAGTCCGAGGCTAAGGCGAGGCTCGCCGACAAAATAGAATTCAACTAGAACTCAATGATTGGTGTTTGCCCTGTTGCCAGTGATGATTTTCAACGGGGTGATTAAGTTCGTGCGACAAATGGGTCAAGGCTGCGAAAGGGCCACTTCAATCAAATTCAAATTGAAGCTTTTGAGGTTCGCTGCCAAACGCGGGCGGATTGTAGCTTCGTTTGCATGGCGAGTCAACCATTCTCTTTTGGTTTTTCTCTTTTGGCCGAATGGCTCTTCGATACCGCTTATGACTGAGTTGCGCGCAATGGCAATCTTCTAGCCAAAGCTCAGGCGCCATGCTAAGCTACAGCCTCTTTTGAGAAGCATTTGCGTTGAGCGCTCACAACGCTAAAAACAAAGCAGCGGCAAAGCGCTTTCAGCGCCTCCAGTTTCGAGTTTGCATTCAATCAAATCCATTCTTAAAGGGTCGGGCCCGCAGTGATCGGTCAGGAACACGATTTCACGCGCTCTCAAGAATCCGCCGCCGCCATCTCGCTTGGCAAAGGGATAGCCACGTCCAGCTTTCCCGCGAGCAAGCTTTGCGTGAGTTTTATCGGTGGGTTGTGCGCCGGCAGGACGGGACTGTTCCTGACCAACCCGACCTCGGCCATCGGGCGCGATGAAGATTGCGACATCGTGCTCGACGGCAATACAGTTTCGCGCCGTCATTGCGAAATCATTCGACGCGGCGCGACATACATTTTGCGAGACAGCAGCCGGAACGGCACATTCATCAACGGCGAGCGCGTTCGGCAGGCTCAGTTGCGCGACGGCGACCAGATACGGATCGGCGCGAATGTGCTGCTGGTTCATCTCTCTTCCGGAGTTGCGACGGGCCTGATTTCGGGCAAGCTGACCGCCCCCAATCGCTTGCCGCCCGTCATTGAACTTAAACCGCACATCGTCGTAAAGGGGTTGGAGGAAGGAGTAACACAGCCGTTCAGCGAAGACAGCGTCACGATTGGCCGCCGCGCCGACAATCAAATAGCGATTGACGCTGACAACATCTCGCGCCGGCACGTGGCGATTGAACGCCGCGACGAACACTATTTTATTCGCGATTTGGGAAGCGCCAATGGAACATATTTGAACGATCAGAAAACAGATCTCGCGCAGGTCAACGATGGAGACCGGCTGCGGATCGGCGGTTATCTGATAACGATCAACCTGGTTGAGCGGGATTGTGTATTGAATTTCAGGAAGATTACGAAGTAGGGCGCTCATCTTTTTATTTTATGCTCGGACGCACCATAGGTAATTACGAGGTAGTCAGCCAGTTCGGCGAAGGCGGGATGGGCGAACTCTATCTTGGACGCCACACGCGCCTGGCGCGCGAGGTGATCATCAAGACAATCCGCACGGAGGATTTCTCCCCGCGTCAGGTTGAGCACCTGCGCGACCGTCTGGAACGCGAAGCCTTCGTCCAATCCCAACTCGATCATCCGAACATCGTCCGCGTCTACGATTTCATCGCCGTCGGAGACACGACCTGCATCGTGATGGAATACGTCCCAGGGCGCGACCTGCGGAAGATGATCTCGCGTGAAACCGGACCGATCCCGCCCGCCCGCGCGATCAGGCTCTTCAAACAGGTTCTGGCCGCCGTTGATTACGCGCACCACTTCATCTATCAGGACAAATCGGGCCAGCGTCATCAGGGCATCATCCATCGTGACCTGAAACCGGCTAACATCCTGGTCACGCCGGAAGACGTCGTCAAAGTCACCGACTTCGGTATCGTCAAAGTCCGCGGCGTCAAAGGCGGAACGCAGATGGGCTTCAATCCCGGCACGCCCGAATACATGAGTCCCGAACAGGCGCGCGGGCGCGAACTCGATCAGCGCTCCGACATCTATTCGCTGGGCGTGGTCTTTTACGAAATGCTGACCGGGCACGTTCCGTTCGAGGACGAAGGCAGCGGCACTTCGGATTACGAAATCCGGCGAGGCCATATCGAACTGCCTGTCCCCTCATTCTCGAAATACTATCCCGGAGTTTCGCTGGAGCTTGAGAAGATCACTTTCAAAGCCCTTGAGAAAAGTCCGGATGATCGCTATCAAACCGGACTACAGTTCCTCGAAGTTCTGGAAGAGTTCGAGCAAACCGGCTTCGCGCGATTGACAGGCCGCATGCCCGGCGGACGCCAAACCGTGATCCACGCGGATCGAACCACCGGACGCCAGAGCGCCGCCGAAGCCCCGACTGTGGGCGTCAGCGAAACAATCATCACAGACCCGAATCAACCGTTCACCAACAACAACGCATATAACGACTATTCAAAGAACCTGCCCTCGCCCGCTCGCCCCCCTGTCGCCGAGCCGAAGCAGCGTGGAGCTTTGTTCAAAGAGCCGGTTCCGGCGAAATCCAAAACACCGCTCATCGTTGGAATAGCCGTTGTCGCGCTGCTCACAATCGGCGTGGCCTACTGGCTGATTACCAGTTCGACGCCGCCATCAGGCCCTGCCACAGATCCGAATCCGGGAGTTCCCGTCGGAATGGTTTCTATTCCGGGCGGCGAGTTTATGATGGGGCGCAACGACCGCAGCGATTACGAGAGGCCCGCGCATCCGGTTAAAGTCGAAGCATTCTTCATTGATCAGACCGAAGTGACCAATACGGATTACGCCGAATTCGTCAGGCAAATGCGCAAACAGCCTCCGAGTCACTGGACAAATGGGAATTTCGCTCCCGCCGAAGATCGGCTTCCTGTCGTGAATGTCAATTGGTACGACGCGCGGGAGTATTGCGAATCGAAAGGCAAACGGCTTCCGACCGAAGAGGAATGGGAATTCGCCGCGCGCGGAAAAGAGAATCTGCTCTATCCGTACGGCAATCAATGGGACCAACGATTCTCGAACGCCTACGAATCACAGTTCCGCAAGCCGCAAGCGGTCGGCAGTTACCCGAACGGCGCAAGTCCGTTTGGCGTTCTCGACATGGCCGGTAACGTCGCGGAATGGACGGCCAGCGATTACAAGCCTTATCCCAACAGTCCCGCCGCGCCGCAGGCCGGACAAAAGATCATTCGTGGAGGCTCTTTCGCCAACCCTGCGGAACAGCAGACGGCGACAGATCGTTATTTCAATCTGCCGAACAGAACCTTCGAATACATCGGCTTCCGTTGCGCAAAAGACGCCAGGTGATCACACATTTCAGATGAGTTTGTAAAATGGCAGTCGAATCTCCTTTTTCACATCCGCTTGCCGGCTCCGCGCTGAATCGTCACGCGATCCTGAGCCTTGCGCTAATTTTCTTCTCTCTTCTCGCCCTCGCGCCCGCAGTCTTCGCCCAGCGTGAGTACACCGTCATCAAACCGCGCGCGCGCGCGGCGACCGAAAAGGTCGCTGTCACCAGAAAAGCCTCACAACCGACCAAAGGCATGCTGCAAGTCGTGCTCGACCCGGTTATCCCAGGCAAGGTTGTAGTCACCGACGCTAAAGGGCGCGTCCTTGATCAAGCTGAAGCGGGCGAAGATGGTTACGCCGTATTTGAATTGAAACGAGGACAGAGCTACATCGTCAAAGCAAGTTCTCCGGGCTACGCGGAAGCGAAAGGAAAATCGCCGGTAATCAAGGCGACAAACTCGATTCGCCTTCAGCTCAAGGCTCAGTATGCGAAGCTCGAATTGCCCGGACTGCCCACAGGCGCGCAGATTCTCATTGACGGCAAACCGCGCGCGACCGCCGAACAGAACCTGGTCGTTCTCGACAACATCGAACCAGGTCAGCATACGCTGCTTGTGCGGCATCCTGAATACAATGACTATCAGGTTGATTTAGGAAATCTGGATGCGGGTAGCGGGGTGCGCTTCCCGCCGATGAGCACGATCCTCATCAAGGTCGCCAAGCTCTCGTTTCAAGGCCCGCCGGGCGCCGCCATCCTGATTGACGGCGCGTTACAAGGGAAGATCAATCCCGAAGGCGCCGTGCAGATTGATTACGAACTCGATCAGGCTTCCGAGCGAACGATCAGCGTGGAGTTGCTCGGTTACCAAACCTGGACGAGACGCGAGACGCTCTCGCCGGGGCCGCGCACGATCAACGTCAAACTCGATCCGGTCATCACCTCGGCTGGCGTCTCTGACTTCTTCGACAATTTGTCGCTCTGGAAGGCGCCGTCTTCGTGGAAGATCGTTTCCGACGCGCGCAACAAAAAGCTTGAAGTTCGAGGCGAACAGTTGGGACTGCTCAGCGATAAAATCTACCGTGATTTCGACGCCAACTTCCAACTCTGGCTCAACGACGGAAAGGGCGCGACCTGGGCGATGCGCGCGGACAAGGATGGACGCAGCTATTATCTGTTTCATCTGGCCGGCCCGAACTCAACGACTCACACGCCGAAGAAGTTTTACATTTATCTGGTCAAGGACGGCGCCGATCCGGTCGAAGTCAGCACGCCCATCCCCGTGCTTCTCAAATTCGACCAGCAAGGCCCGTACACAATAACCATAAAAGCGCGCGGTTACACGATCACGCAGACCATCACCGACCTGAACGCCGACGAGAGCGATCTGGGCGTCTGGACCGACACGACGGTGACGAAAGATAGATTCCTCTACGGATCCTTCGGGTTTCGCGCGCTCGCCGGCGAAGTCTTCACAGTGGACGATCTCAATCTCGAACCTGTAAAACAGCCGTGACGTATGACTGGTTTCGCGCGGCGAGTGGTATCATCCATCCGTCATCTCGAATATTCAGTTATCACACTGCAAAGTTATGGCTAAGCAAAACAAAACTAACCCGGTCAGACGCTCGACCTTCGGCCAGCCATCGTCAAATAAACCTGGCGGCGCGGGCGGGCAAATGACCCAATGGTTTACGCAACACATCTCGCGCCGCTCGGTTGGCAAAGGTCTGGCGTGGGGCGCCGTGCTGACGATGGCCGGTGTCACCGTCTACCAACTCGCCAGCGACGACGATCCCGAAGTTTCCCAGGACTCGCTGGAGCTTCAGAAGAAAGAAGGCTGGAACGTCGGTTCGACTAACAAGCCGCTCGCCTTCGACGGGTCGAGCGGAACCGATAGCCGGGGCAAGACCTGGAGCGCTTACGATCCGAACTACCTGATTTCGATCTATCAGCCGCGCGATCCGCAATGGCAGCCGTTCTTCGTGCCGACGCTGATTCAATCGCTCTCGCAACCTTCGCTCAATTCGCAGATGCGCCCGGTCCGCACCGCGCAGATGGCCGACACTTACGAACGCGCCGAGGCGCTGCGCAATCTGATCTCGCAAACGCCGAACGCGAACCAGACGCTGATCATCTCCGAACTGCCGGGGCCGCAATCAATCGCGCTCGGCGCGGCGATGGCCGACACCGCGCGCCTGGTTCCGGTCTTCGACAACTGGCCGCATCCGCTCGGCGTAGTTCATTCGCACGAGACGATAGGCGCGATGGTTTATTACGCCAACGAGATTGACGAGAAGCGCGCGAAACTGCCGGAAAACGCGCCCGCATTGCTCTTGCTCGACAGCAACCGCCTCGCGCCGTACACCGATCAGGACACGCAGTTCGACAACCGCTATCTGGCCAAGCTGCCGCCCGCTGATCAGATGAAACAGCGCGGCATCCAGCAGGTGATCTATCTGGTCAAGGATCAAAATCAGAAAGAAGAACTCGACGACATCAACGACGATCTGGTCGAGTGGCAGAAGCAGGGGATCAATGTGCGGATGTTGCGGCTGTCGGATTTCAAACCTTACGACGAACCGGCGCAGACGATGGCGTCCGGCGGGACTTCGACGACGGTTCACCGGCATTATTACTACGGCGGATCGCCCTGGACGAGTTGGTGGTTTTACAACCACTACGGCTACGGCTATCCGCGCGAAGTTTATGTTTACCGCGACGGTCGCAACGTTTCGATCCCGCGACCGGCATCCGGCCCGACCTTCGATCCTCCAAGCTACCGCCCAGTTTCGCGCCCAACAATCTTCAACGCGTCGCGCGTCGGCGGCGTTTCGGGAGTCGGCAAAACCAGGCCGAGCGGTTTTGGCCGCACCAGCGTCAGGGTTTCAAGCAATGGGCGAGTCACGGGCACACGGTCGGGAAGATCAGGCTCGTACGGGCGCAGCGGAGGCGGATGGTTTGGCGGGTGAAATCCCCAAAACTAAAACCTGAGACCCAACGCCAGAAGCCTATAAACTTTTCCTTCGGATTCCATACTTGAGTGAGCGATCAGAAGTTGGTCAGCAGGTTTTGGGTTATCGGTTTTAGGTTGCAGTTCATCGGCAAAGTCGCGCTATGGCGGCCAGGACAATCAACAACGCGCTGACTCTCAAGCTTTCAAACCAGAAGCTGAAAGCTTTGCAGCCGGAACTCTACTCTGCGCGAAGCTGGCAAAAGTTTTTACGCGAAAACGGCTACCGTCTGAGCGCGCCGAACGAAGACGCGGATCATTGGAAAAGTTACGTTGAAGAGAATCTGCGGCAGGGTGATGGCGGAGCCGCCGCCGTCGTCTCCGCTTCTCCATTGCTGATCGCCGCATATTCTGGTGAGCTTGATTGCGTGGCGTTGCTGCGTTTCTCCGATCAATTCGCCGCAAAATACGATTTGAAAACCGGGTCGCGTCTGCTGGCGATCAACATCCATCTCGAATGGAATTTTTTTCTGCCGGAAGATTTGAAGCCCGGCCCGCGACAAACCGGCAAGTACAGAAACTTCGCGCCGCTCATTGCGGAATTCCTGACCGACGACGCTGAGGTCGTCAAACAAAAGAAGGCCGAAATCACCGATGCTCTATGGCGGCGCGCCGAAGCGCTCGGCAGGGAGTACCTGAAGCAAAATGGCGAGAAGGCCAGAGACGGACGCCCGCTGCTCTGCCATCTTCCAGCCAAAGAGGCCGCCAAAGCGCCCGCGAAAACCAGAAGACGATAATTTATGATCAATCCCGCATTCCTTTTGTTGATGGCCACCGGAGCCTACCTGATCGTGATGTTGATTCTCGCCGCTGTTTTCGCGGGCGGCATCTATATGGCGTGGCGCGGTTCAGACCAGAATCAGATTGACCGGAGCCGCAGGTCGTTCCTCGGCGGACGCAGCGCGCAGAACGATCACGCGCTCTTTTTCGGCATCCAACTGGTGATTCAAATTTACGGCAGCGACCAGTTGCGCGCCCGCCTCGCCCGCCTGATCGAAACCGAAGACGAGAGCGACAGCGCCGACGAAAAACGCCGCTTCATGAAATCGGTCGCGTCGCTGCTGATCGAAAACCAGTACGCGTGGGAATACGGCTTCTGGGAATTCAACGCCAACGCCGACGCCGCGATCCAATCGTTCAACCAGTGGCGCAACGAAATCGAAGCCTCGATAGCGACCGAGCCTGATGAAATGGGCAGCGAAGTTGACCGAATGCATCGTTACTCGGATCAGAAAGAGTATCTGATCGTCACGCTGCTGATGCTGATAGACAATCGCGAAGAGCCTGTGGCGGACGACATCGGCGATTACGAGTTCCGCCCGGCTTATTCGCAACTTGCGCTTCCCTTCCGGCAGTTGTGCGAACATTTCGACGAATCGGAATACTGGCGGGCCGGAACGTTTGAGAGACTGCTGGACGGCATCCGCGCGCTCGACCCGCGAGTGATCGAGCGCGATGGAATTTACGTCTTCCCCGGAACCGAGCAGGACGGCCTTTCGTCATTCGACCTGTTAAGCGATGAAGGCTGGAAGTATCTCACCGATCATTCTTTTCGTTTGAGCTAGGCGTGGGAGAATCGCTGATTGGCGCCCGGCGCCCGGTTGTTTATAATGCCTCCGCCGCGTCAGGCGAGTCTTTCATAATCACCGACCCTCATTAACGTCATCCCTGCGAGCCGCGCGGTTATGCGTATCCCTCTTCACAAGACTTAAACCAGCTCGTTCACATGGCTAAGCATTTCTCCCTGCGGTTGCGCGCTTCAATTCTGGTTTTAGCTCTGAGCGTCGGCGCATTGTTCGCCGCTGGCGATCTATCTGTTTCTTCGCAACAACGGCTGACCGGGTTCGCCAATAAAACAACCTCTGAAACGATTGACCACGCCCGGATCAACGCATCCTTCGACAAACTGCCTCTGAGCTTTGAAGCGAATCGCGGACAGGTAGACAAAACCGCCGAGTTCATCGCGCGGGGGCAAGGCTACACGCTTTTTCTGAATTCGACCGGGGCGACGCTCGCGCTGAAAAAGAATGGAAAGAAACTTCCCGCCAACAAATCCGCGATCAAGATGACATTGCTCAACGCCGCCTCCGCCTCATCCGCTAAAACAACCGGCGACGCGACAGGACTTTTGACCGGCAAAAGCAATTACTTCATCGGCAATGACCCCGCCGAGTGGCGCTCCGACATTCCCAATTATTCGCGCGTGCGTTATCGCGGCGTTTATCCGGGCATTGATGTCGTCTATTACGGCGTCCAGCAGCGGATCGAATATGACTTCGTCGTTTCGCCGCGCAGCGACCCGCGCCAGATCAGACTTGCGTTTGATGGCGCAGAGAAAATCACGATTGACGAACAGGGCGACCTGCTGCTCGACATCGCCGGGGAGCAACTGCGGATGCGCGCGCCCGTCATTTATCAGGAATCGAACGGCGCACGCCGCGCAATCGCAGGCTGTTACATCCTGCTCGAACCGAAGTCCCCATTCCCCATTCCAGTGGTTGGTTTTCAGATCGGCGATTACGACGCGAACGAAGCTTTGATCATTGATCCTGTGCTTGAATATTCGACCTTTTACGGTGGCTCCGGGACAGACATCGCCTACGGCATCGCGGTTGACCGCGAGGGGAGCGTGTACATCACCGGCCAGACTTCGTCGCTGAACTTCCCGACCAAAGATCCGTTCGATTCTCAACTGAATGGCGCGAATGACGCCTTCGTAGTCAAACTCAACCCTCGCGGCGACGCCATCGTCTTTTCTACTTACATCGGCGGGCGCAATCCGGGCGACAGAGGCTGGGCGATTGCGGTAGACAAGGCCGGGAATGTTTATTTCACGGGAGAGACCACTTCGCTCAACTTCCCGACCGTCAACGCGGCGCAGCCCAATTTCCGCGGTGGGATTGACGCTTTCGCCACCAAGCTGAATATCCAGGGGAACGAGTTGCTCTATTCAACTTATCTCGGCGGCGGTTTGACTGATATCGCATACAGCATCGCGCTCGACCGGTTTGACAACGCATACGTCACCGGGCGAACGGAATCAACGAACTTCCCGACTAAGATCCCTCTGCAACCCAGCCTGCGCGGACAGCGCGACGCGTTCGTAACCAAGTTCAGCGCTGATGGCGGGATTATCTTTTCGACTTATCTCGGCGGAGACCCGGAGACGCCCGGCGATCGAGACGAAGAAGCAGGGTATGGCATCGCGCTCGACTCGTTGCAAAACGTCTACGTCACCGGATTCACTTCTTCGCCGAACTTTCCGCTCGTCAATCCGATTCAGGGAAATTTCCGGGGCATTGACGACGCGTTCGTCACAAAACTCGATTCAACCGGATCGGCGATCATCTATTCCACTTTCATCGGAGGCTTGCGCACCGACACCGGACGAGGCATCGCCGTAGACGGCTTCGGAAACGCATACATCACCGGTTACACCTTGTCGTCCGATTTTCCGATCGTCAACGCGTTCCAGCCTGTTTACGGTGGCAGCGGCGACGGCTTCGTGACGAAGTTGAACGCGGCGGGCACGGCTCTGGTCTATTCGACATTTCTGGGCGGTTCCGATGATGAAAACAGCGGGCTGGTTTCAGACCTCACGCCGAGTTGCGCGATTGCGGTTGACACGCTCGGCGCCGCATACGTCACCGGAAAAACCGTGTCGCAAAATTTCCCTGTCGTCCGCCCGATTCAGGCCGGATTGCAGGGCGACACCGACGCGTTCGTCGCCAAATTCGATCCGTCAGGTTCGGCGCTGATTTTTTCGACTTATCTCGGCAGCGCGTTCAGCGGCGTCAACGGCTTCGAGGAGCGGGGCCTGGGCATTGCGGTTGGCGGCGGTGGAAGCGTTTACGTCACCGGCCAGGTGTTGAAGAGCGATTTTCCGACTGTCGGGCCGGTGCAAAACAATTACGGCGGAGGGTTGAGCGACGCGTTCATCGCAAAAATCACCACGCCCGACATAGTGACCATCGCGCCGGTTTCGGCGGCGAGCTTCAACGGCGCAGCCCTGGCGCCTGAATCCATAGTCGCGGCGTTCGGCGCGGGCATGGCCAGCGGGACTGAGATCGCCAGCACGATTCCCTTGCCAACTTCGCTGCTGGGCGCGGGCATCAAGGTCAAAGACAGCGCCGGAGCCGAGCGAGCGGCGCCGCTCTTTTTCGTTTCGCCTACACAAATCAACTTCGAGATTCCTCCCGGAACCGCGCCCGGCAAGGCGACAATCACCGCCGCCAAGTCACAAAGCGCGGGCGTCAGCGCGGCTGTCTGGATTGATAAAGTCGCGCCCGGATTATTTTCAGCCGACGCCAGCGGGCAGGGACTTGCGGCGGCCATCGCGCTGCGCGTCCGGCAGGATGGATCGTTCAGCTTTGAACCGGTCGTGCGGTTCGATGAATCTGGCCGTCTGGTCGCAGTCCCGATTGACCTGGGGCCGGATTTGGGAGAAGCGTCCGATCAGGTCTTCCTGATTCTGTTCGGCTCCGGATTCCGCAATCGCACCGCTCTCGAAAAAGTTACGCTGCAAATCGGCGGCGTCAATTTGGCGGTCTTGTATGCGGGCGATCAAGGCAGCTTCGTCGGACAGGATCAGGTCAACGTGCGATTGCCGCGCTCTCTGGCCGGGCGTGGGAACGTGAACGTGACGATGATTGTGGACGGGCAGCTTTCCAACTCGGTCAGCGTGAATATTCGTTGACCTCGCACATTCCCCGCCCTGTCGCATTTGCAGCATTTTTCATTCGGATGAGTAGCCACAGAGTTCACAGAGATCACGGAGAAATCGTCAAGACCCTCTGTGTTCTCTTTGGTCTCTGCGGCTGAAACTCTTCCCACATCTAAAAATCACTGTAGTGGGAAAATCAGAAGAGAGGTTACGGAACAGACGGAAAGGCTGTGGTTTTGTCATTGTGGTTATTATAGAGGCTCAGGGCCGTCAGGCGATTCGGCCTTTGCGAATTCGAGTTGAGATTCGATTGGCGATGGCGCGGTAGCCGGCGCCAGCTTCTTGTACAAATGCATCTCGGCGGAATAAAAGACCAGCCGCGTCCACATCCGCCCCGCGATTACAATCTGACCCAGCAAAATCGCAAGCAGCACAGTCCCGGCTGAAGACTGATCCACCGACCAGCGCAAGTAGTTCAAAGCCAGAAATAGCGCCAATCCGGTAATTGCGATAATCAGGTAGAGACCGAATGCGCTGAGAAAATTCCTGAGCGTGAATCGCAACGCCCTGAACGTTTCGCGGAACATCCCCTTGCTGTCTTTAACCACCGTCCCAATTTTCGCGTAATCGAAGACCATATTCACGAACGCGAACATCAGCGCCAGAAGCGCCATCGCCGCCCATCGTTTGTAGATCACCGGCTCGAACGCGCTCGCCGTTTCAGCCGCGTTGTCAATCGGCCATCGCAGCAGCGCGTAAATGCCATAAGCCGCGCCGTAAAAAAACAACGAGATCAGCATCAGCCGGAAGAATCGCCAGAAATGCGCTCCGGCTTCACCCCAGAACTTGCGCATCGTGAACAGTCCATCCGCCGAGTTGATCACGCCGATGACGCCTCCGGCGAAGAGCGTGTTGAGAAGCAGATAGCCGGCGCCCATCACGACCAGCAGAATTCCGGCCTGCGACGCTACGGTCTCAAGCGCGGCCCCCGGAAACTGATGGTTGAAAACGTCTATCAGCCAGACGACATCGAGTTTGTCCGCAAGCAGTTTGTCAGCCTCGAGCGTCCCGCCGCTCGTTAAAACGATCAGCAGAAAGACCGGGACGACGATGGGCAGAGACAACAGGATGTTCGCGGCGAGAAGCAACAGAATCATCTTCCAGCTTCGATTCGCTTCCATGATTCCGACAAGAAACGATCTGATCATTGCGGTGTCTCACTTGGGAGCGCACGCATCCTTGCGTGCGTAGCTTTCGGCAATAGATCTGCGCACGCAAGGATGCGCGCGCTCCTAGCATCAGCTCAAAAAGCTGAACGCCTGCAAAACCACTTGAACCCAGTACATCGCGCCGGACGACCAGCGCGCCGCGCCGCCGACGCCTGTCGAATCGGTTTTGCTGTTGTTGGTCAGGTTCGCGTCGAGCAGGATTTTCTGTTCGGGATCAAGCTGCGCGGTAACGATTTTCGATTCGGTGGTGAACTTGAATTTTTTCCAGCGGTCTTTGATCGCCCAGGCGTCGTTCCATTGCCTGCCGTCTTTGCTGTCGCTAAATTGATATTCGATCACGCCGTCGCGCATGTTGACTGGTTTGGCCGAAACGCGATTGCCGTCTTTCAAAGTGAAAAGCATCTCGACCGGAAACCACGCCTCGCCCACGCGCCTGACAGCGACTTCATTTTCGTAGGACGCATTCCTGTCTCTGTTTTTCTCTTCAGGTTCTTTGATCTCGGTCTTCCGGCCTTCTTTGTCGTAAACGCCAATCTTCGCCTCAGGCTGTTCGCTTTTGACTTCGGCGATCTCGTAATCGAGCGTGCCCGTGCCTCTGACGAATTGATCGAAGAACCACGCGAAGTCCTGCCCCGTGACCTGATTGACGGCGTCGAAAAAATCCTGCGAAGCCGGATGGCGGTAACGCCACTTCTGTTGATACTCGCGCATCACTCGCGCCATCACATCTTCGCCCAGATATCGTTCGAGCGTGTTCAGCGTCAATCCGGTTCGCGGGTACGAATTCAAGCCGTAGCTCGTGGAATCGTAAAACTTCCAGGCCGGAGTCAGAATCGGGTCGTTGAATTCGCCCTGCAACGTGAAGATGCGGTCTTCGAGCGGATGCGGAATTTCAATCGGAAAGTAGAACCAATCCACGCCCGCGAAACCGAACGGGATTACGTCCGCGCCGTAGGCCGTCTTCAACACCTTCGCCGTCGAGTAGGTGTTGAAGCCTTCATCCATCCACGATTCTTCAAACTCGTTGTTGGCCACCAGCCCGTACCAGAACTGGTGACCGAATTCGTGAACGATCACGCCCTCCGGGTTCTGATCGCGCCCGGCTCGCCACGACGTGCCGGCGGTGATGAACGTCGGGTACTCCATCCCGCCCGCGCCTCCGCCGTTGTAGGGCGGATCAACCACAGTCAGTGTGTCGTAAGGATATTTGCCGTACCAGAGGCCGAAGTATTTGATCGCGTTGAAAGCGGCTTTGAAATGACGGTCGAGTTGATCGCGGTGTTCGTTCTGAATCACGACCGTGACATCAACGTCTTTGAGCCTGATCTGGTCGGCGGGCAAATTCAACCGCCGCGACCATTCGTCAATTTCGGCTTGCGTGGTTTGCTCGGCGGCTTTGAACGCGCGTTTGGCGACTGTGTAGTTGGTGTCAACAGTCCAGGCGAAGTCGTGAACGTTCTGCTGCGCGAAGTTGTAAGTCACCGTGCCGTTCTGATTGTCGCGCTCGAACGTCATCACACCTGTCGCGCCGATCCTGCCTTTGTAAACTGCGGGCACGGTCATCGTCACGTCGTAATCGCCGTAATCGGCGTAAAACTCGCTCGACGCGTGGAACTGATGGCAATTCCATCCGGCCTGCGCGCGGCGGCGCTCGCCCACCTGTTCCCACACGCCGATCTTCGGGAACCACTGGCCAACCAGCGCGAACGACGCCCAATAGCCCGTGCGCGCAAACACTCGCGGCAATTGCGCGGTGAACTTGATGTCGAGCGTGATCTTTTCGCCGGGCTTGACCGGTTTGCTCAAGGGAACGCGGATCACCGTTCGGTCGTCGGCGTTGTCGTCGTCGGGATGAATGAATTCGATCTTTGCGGCCAGGTCTTCGCCGCCCGCCAGCTTCATTTCATTCACATCAATCCAACCCCACTGACCCGGCTG
>JAJVID010000105.1:0-12731 GCA_022072205.1 Acidobacteriota bacterium | reverse complement strand
CGCGGATCACCGTTCGGTCGTCGGCGTTGTCGTCGTCGGGATGAATGAATTCGATCTTTGCGGCCAGGTCTTCGCCGCCCGCCAGCTTCATTTCATTCACATCAATCCAACCCCACTGACCCGGCTGGAATTCATCGCCGCGCAGTTGCCCGCCCGATTCCTTGAAGAACGTGCTCTTCTCGTTTTTGAACGCGTTCAGGTAAAGATGGAATTGCAGATCGTTGATCGTGTCCGGCGAATCGTTGAGCCACGTCAACTGCTCGCGGCCTTCCAGATGTTTCGGATGTTGTTTGTCATCGAGTTTGAGTTGAACATCAATCTTGTATGAAGCTAAACGCTGCGGGGCGTTTTCCGCCGAAACCCTTTTCAGTTTCGAGCCGAGGCCAATCGCAAGCGCAGGAGCGATCAATGCGGCGAAGATCAACACGGAACGGCGAAAAGATTTCTTCATAATCTGGCCTCCAGCGGGTTCACCTGTCATTTTCCAGCTTTCCCGGCGGTCAAACTTTTTGGCTGCCTGTCTGATTCGCCGATGCAGTAAAGATGCTTGGCGCCGCGAATGAAAATCCTGCCCTGAGAGATTGCGGGCGAAGCGAGAATCACTTCGCCGAGAGAATTGGCGCGAATCACCTCGTGCGACGGCCCGGCTTTGATAACGAACGTGTCGCCATCTTCGCTGGTCAGAAATATCTTCCCGTCGAAAGCTACGGCGGACGCGCTGAAGCTGGCGGGCACAGGCGGCCTGCCGCCTTCGTATTTGATCGCGCCCGTTCGGGCTTCGATACAGGTCAGAATACCTTTGTCGCTGACCAGGTAGACGTAATCGCCGTACAGGATCGGCGACGTGACGTAAGCTGTGCCCTTGTCGTAACTCCAAACCACGTTCGGCGTGCCGGTCAGATCGCCCGATCCACCGAGCTTGATTCCCATCGCGCGCTTGCTCGGATAACCCGCCGAGACGAAAACCATGTCGTGACCGGCGACGGCGCTCGGAATCGCGTGGCCTTTGACGCCGTCGCATCGCCACAATTCCCTGCCGGTGGCCGGATCGTAGGCGACAACTGATTCGGCGCCGCTGGCTATCAGTTCGTCCCGTTTACCCGCGCGCACGACCAGCGGCGTCGCGTGCGTCTTGCGATGATCGCGCTTCGCGCGCCAGACTTCCCTGCCCGTGCGTTTGTCCACCGCCGCGATGAAGGACATGTCCGGCCCGCCGTCTTCGTTATCGCATTGCAGGAAGAGCAAATTTCCGTGAAGCGCGGGCGATGTGCCCGGCCCCATCCCCATCTTGGCGATCTTGCCGAGCGAAGTCTTCCAGATCAGCTTGCCGCTGAAATCGTAACAGTACAAACCTTCGGCCTCGAAGAACGCGTAAACGAATTTGCCATCAGTCACCGGCGTGCTCGAAGCGTAGCTGTTCTTGCGGTGCCGGTCGTCGTAAACCGCGCCTTCGTAAGCGACGCGCTCCCAGAGGGTTTTGCCTGAATCGCGGTCGAGGCAGAGGACCTTCAGAGTGTGCTTTCTGTTTCCGGCCACGCTGTCCGGATGCACCCAGGTTTCGCCTTTTCTGACGTGATGAACGGCCTTCGCGCCGGGAACGATTTCGCCTTCGATGGATGTGGTCAGAAAAATTCTGTCGCCCCAGACGACCGGCGAAGAGTGACCTCGTCCGGGAATCTCCGTTTTCCAAATGACGTTCTTATCCACGCTCCATTCGTCGGGCAGATTTTTGTCCTCGGAAACGCCGCTGCTTTGCGGGCCGCGCCATTGCGGCCAGTTGGATGACTGGCTCCGCGATTGAGCGAGGCATTGAAAGCTTGCGGTAAGGCAAATGGCGAACAGCGCCGCGCGGGTGAAAGGTGTTGGTCTCATAGTTCGTTACTGGATAGGGACAAACATTTAGGGCAGTGAGATCGCCCACTGCCCCGTAACCCCGGCTTGTCGGGTGAAAAGTCTTATCCGACTTTGTTGTAGATGCGCTTAAGCTCGAACGAACCGCGTTGATCATCAATGAAATAGTCAATGGTCAAAACTTTGCCGTCGGCTGAGAGGCTCAGCTTGCGCGCGATGCGCCTTGTCGCCTTGCCATCGTCTATTTCGTCTTCAACCAGGATGCCGCGACCGCCGGCAAGCCACGTCGCCTTGCGCTTGCCTTTGGCGTTCGGCGGATTCGGCGGAGTGAATTCTGACTCCTTGCCGTCAATCGTGTACTCCTCGTTGATCGTGACTTCGCCTCGCGGGCTTTTCTGCTTCGCGTCAACTTTCACTTTTTCGCCGGAGTGAGTGATCGTCATCGTTTGATCGAACCCCGGGCCGTTGCTGAAGCTCTTGTCCTGATCCAGTTTCCAGGTTCCGCTCAGGTTCGCCTTTTCGCCGGCGGAAACCGCGGCGAAGACGAAAAACGAAACCGCCAGGCAAGCAAGCGATGTTTTCAGTTTCATTCCGCCCCCTTTGTCATTTTCGCATTAGGCGCTTTGCCTGCGCCGATGCAATACAGGTTTTTCTCGCCGCGAATGAAGATCATTCCGTCCGAAATCGCGGGCGAGGCGTAAACAGGCTCGCCAATCGAATTCGTCGCGATCACCTCGTGCTTCGGCCCGGCCTTGACGATGAAGGTGTCGCCGTCTTCGCTCGTCATCAGAATCTTGCCGTCGAATGCGACCGGCGAAGCCGTGAACGTGGCAGGAGTCGGAATGCGTCCGCCCTCGTAAACGATCTTGCCCGTCTTCGCGTCGAGGCAGGTCAGGATGCCGCGATCAGACATCAGGTAGAGATAGTCGCCGTAGAGAATCGAAGAAGGCACGTAAGCCGTCCCCTTGTCGTACTGCCACGCGACGTTCGAGCTTGTGACATCGCCCGATCCGCCGAGTTTGATGGCGAAAGTCTTCTTGACCGGAAAGCCGGCGTAAACATAGACCATCCCGTGCCCGGCGAGCGGCGTCCCAATCGCGTTGCTGCCGTGCCCTTTCGCCGACCACAGTTCTTTCCCGGTCTTCGGGTCGTAGGAGATGATCAGTTCATTGCCGCTCGTGATCAGTTCGGCGCGCTGCCCCGTGCGAACAACCAGCGGCGTTGACCAACTCGCTTGAACTTTGCGCGGCGTTTTCCAAACTTCTTTCCCGGTCTTTTTGTCGAGCGCCGTGATGAAGGAGTTTTTGCCTTCGTCCTCGTCGCATTGCAGGATGACGAGGTTTTCGTAAATCACCGGAGACGCGCCCGGCCCCATCCCGACACTTGCGATCTTGCCGACCGGCGTCTTCCACGACAGCTTGCCGTTGAAATCGTAACAGTACAGCCCGTCGCCTTCACCGCCGAACCAGGCGTAAACGTGATTGCCGTCTGTGACCGGAGTCGGCGCGGCGTAACTGCCTTTGCGGTGACGGTCGTCGTAGACCGCGCCCTCGTAGGCGGTCTGCTCCCATAAAATCTTTCCTGTGCTGCGATCAACACAGACGACTTTGAAAGTGTGTTTGCGGTTCGCGCCGACGCTGTCCGGGTGAACGAAGACCTGCCCTTCGATCTTGTGCTCAACGGCCTTCGCACCGGGCAGAATGTCGCCTTCGATGTCGGTGGTCAGGAAGATTTTGCCGCCCCAGACAATCGGCTGCGAATGGCCGCGACCGGCGATTGGAGTTTTCCATTTGATGTTTTTGTCGGCGCTCCATTCGGTCGGCGCGCCGGTTTCGGTTGAAATGCCCGTGCCTTCAGGGCCGCGCCATTGCGCCCAGTTCGAGCCGGGCGCGGCGGTTGTTGAAAATGGCTTGAATGCGACAACGGCGATCAAGCCGAAAGTAAAAGCGAAAAGCAGCGAAGTTGTTACACGCTTCATTGTTCAATTGCTCCTGTCTTGATAATGCGCAGGATCAGATCACGGTCAGGCAATGTTTCGGAAAATCGAGGTTTATGGCTCCTTGTTGAAGCCAGCTTGAACGAAATGTCTATCGAAAGTAAATGCCGTTTGAATGCTGAACTTCCTCATGACGACGAATGAAATGCAGTCGGTCAGGGAGTATTCCTTATCCTGATGTCGTTGAAAATAAGCCCATCCCTCTTTAAACAGAGGTTCATCAACGTGAACAAAGCGAACTGAAGGGCTGAGTAAAAGATTGCCGCCGACCTGAACTGCTTTTGCGTGGAGTCTCCGGCTGTTGAAATATGTGACGACCTCGTCGAATACATATGAAGTCGTCACAAAGGAGGGAAGACTAAGCTTTACCCTCTGCCAGTGCTCTGTAGCCGCCTCGTGGTTTTGATCGCTCTTCAACTCCAGAGCCAGCAGATAAGCAGTATCCAGAAAATACGTATTCATGGCTGATAGATGTACTGATCATGGTTGACCGAAGCGTCAAACTCATCTGTTGTAACCGGGTCTCTGCCGAGTTGAAGAATCGGGTCTTCGGCAGGCAACGGTATGATGAGAATCACGTCATTCTCTTTCCTGATCTCAACCTCTTTTACGCCCTTTAGGAATTGCAGCGGAATGAGCAAGCCTTGTTCTGTTACTTCAGTTCTCATAATTCTTCCTCCAACCTTCAGCGGATGTCGTGCAGTATCGCCCCGTCCGGATGGAGCTATTTTCGCATCAGTCGCTCGCCTTTGCCACGTTGGCTTTGGCGCCGATGCAGAACAGATGCTTCTCTCCCCGAATAAACAGCTTCCCATCGGCAATCGCAATCGAGGTGCGGCACGGCTCGCCAATCGAATTCGTTCCGAGCACTTCGTGCTTCGGCCCGGCTTTGATCACGAACGTGTCGCCGTCGTCGCTGGTCAGCAGAATCTTGCCGTCGAAGGCCACCGGCGACGCCCCGTAAAACTTCGTCGGCACGGGCACGCGTCCGCCTTCGTAAACCACTTCGCCGGTCTTCGCGTTGAGGCAGGTCAGGATGCCCGCGTCGCTCATCAGGTAAACGTAATCGCCGTACAGGATCGGCGACGGAACGTATGCCGTGCCTTTGTTGTAACGCCAGGCGATTTTATCTGTGCCGTCCAGATTACCAGATCCGCCGAGTTTAACCGCCGTGATCACCTTCGACGGATAACCCGATGAGAGGATCACGAGGCCGTGACCGACGACGGGCGTGGCGATGGCGTGGCTCTTCAACCCTTCGGTTCGCCAGATTTCCTTACCAGTCTTCGGATCGTACGAAATCAGGAACTCGTTGCCGCTGACGATCAACTCCGAGCGTTGCGGCGTCTTGACGATGACCGGAGTCGCCCAGCTTACCGAGATTGGGCGCTTGACGCGCCACACTTCCTTGCCAGTCTTTTTGTCCAGCGCAGTCAGGAACGAATCTTTGCCATCGAACTCCTGATCGCAGATCAGGATCAGCAGGTTCTCGTGGAGCACGGGCGATGTGCCCACGCCCATTCCCATCGTTCCGATGTTGCCGAGCGATTTTTTCCAGACCAGCTTGCCGCTGAAGTCGTAACAGTAGACGCCTTCGGAGCCGAAATAAGCCCAGACGTATTTGCCGTCGGTCACCGGCGTGGGCGCGGCGTAATTCCCGCGCTTGTGGCGGTAATCATAAACGGCGCCTTCGTAAGAGGTCTGCTCCCACAAAATCTTGCCCGTGTCGCGGTCGAGGCAGAGCGTCTTGAAAGTGTGAAGCTTGCCGACGCCGTCCCAGTCGGGATGCTTGAACTCCTTGTCGCCGATCATGTGCTTCGGCGGCTTGTGCGTGTCGGGCGCGGCGGCGCCTTCGACGTCGGAGGTCAGAAAAACTTTCCTGTCCCAGATGATCGGCTGCGAAAACCCGCGACCGGGAAGCTCGGTCTTCCACAAAACGTTCTTCGTCTCGCTCCATTCGGTCGGCAGATTTTTGTCGGCAGAGACGCCTTGAGCGTCAGGGCCGCGCCATTGCGGCCAGTTGGAACTCGGAGCGGCGGACAGGTTGAAATCGGAAGTTGCTGAAAAGGCCGACAACGCAATGCTGAGAGCGACAAAAAAACGTTTCATCATTTTCTCCTGAATAAAATTGGCGCCGGCGTGTGTCCGACATTTTTCTGTCCCGCATCTTTCTGTTGGGTTGATTTTCCAACAGAAAGATGCGGGACAGAAAAATGTCATTACTTCGCCGCCTTCTGTTTCGACGGGGTCGCGCCCGCGATCCCGTAAACGTGGTTGATGGTGCGGACGAAGATCATCCCTTCGGAAATCGCGGGCGTCGCCATCATCACTTCGCCCATCGGATTGGTGGCGAGCAGTTCATAAGTCGGCCCGGCTTTGACCACGAAGACATCGCCGTCTTCGCCTGCGAAATAGAGCCTGCCGTCGGCGGCGACGGGAGAAGCCGTGAACGCGTTCGATTGTCCCGCGACTCTCTGTTGATAAACACGTTCGCCGGTCTTCGCATCGTAACAGGTCAACACGCCGTTGTTCGAGCAGGTGTAAAGATAATCGCCGTAAACAATCGGCGTGGGCATGTAAGTCCCGCCGCGCTTCTTGCTCCACGCGATGTGGTCGTTCGACTCCTTGCCTTCGGCGAGCGTGATGTCACCGGCCGCAGTCGGCTTGATCGCGTAAATCGGTTGAATCGGCGGATAGCCGGCGGTGACGAAGACCAGATCGTGGCCGACCACGGGCGTGCCGACCGTGACCTCGGAATTGCCCGAAAGCTCGAACAGCTCTTTGCCGGTCGCCGGGTCGTAACCGCGAATGCGTTTGGTCGCGTTGGTGACGACCATCGCCTTGCCTTTGCTTTCAAAAATCGTCGGGCTGCCCCACGACGGGATTTCGTCGCGCTTCGTCCGCCAGACTTCCTTGCCGGTCTTGATGTCGAAGGCGGCGATGAATGAATTCTTCTGCGTGTCGCATTGAACAATCACATTGCCTTTGTAAATGATCGGTGAGCTTGCCATCCCCCACTGATAATCCGCGTCGAAGAACCAGCCGGAGTCGAGCACGCCCAGGTCCTGCTTCCAAATCAGTTTGCCCTCGTAGTCGTAGCAGAACAGCCCTTCGGAGCCGAAGAACGCCACGACGTATTTGCCGTCAGTGGCGGGCGATTGCGAGGCGTGAGTTGATTTGATGTGGCGCTTGACTTTCGGCGCGCCTTCGCTGGCCGTGCGCTCCCACATAATCTTCCCGGTCTTTTTGTCCAGGCAATAGACCTTCCACGAATGCTTCGAGAGGTCTTTGTCCGAATCAACGTCGCCGTAAAGTCCGTGACGGAATTTGCCCTGCGGCGCGCCGCTCACGGCTGAGACGACGAAAAGTTTGTTACCCCAGACGACGGGGCTGGCGTGAGCCAATCCGGGAATCGGAGTTTTCCAAACGATGTTTTCGTTCTTCTCGACGTTCCAACTGACGGGCGGATTCTGGCCGTCGGCGGCGCCTGAAGCGTTGGCGCCGCGAAAGGCGGGCCAGTTCTGCGCGCTGGCGGAAGCGCAGGAAAGCAGAAGCAGGATGAAAAGTAGCTTGAACGAAAATCTCATTTCCCCTCCACTCGATTGTAGGCTTGTTTGAAGCCGGTCCGGGCGAACGTCACGCTCGTGACCTTGCCATTCTCCTCGTTGAAAGTGAACGTGAGGTCGTCATTATCGCCGATACGGAAAACGTTTTTATCAATCGCCGTCAGCGGCAAGCTGTATTGCCGCACGTCCCAGCCGCCAAACTTGCCGTCCCTGGCGATGAAAGTGTATTGGCGGGCTTCGTCCAGCCGGTAAGTCCCCGCGTATTTACGCAGCGTGGCTTCGTCAACTTTGACTTCGGGTTTGAGCTGTTTTTTCTCCGGCGGTTTGGCGCCGGCTTTCTTGAGCATTTCGGCGATCTCTTTGTTCTCCGCCTCGTCAACGAAACTCAGCGCGCGGTCGAGCGTCACCTGCGACAGTCCGCCCATATCGAGCGCGACTTTGACGACCGCCGCGCGGCCTTCCTGCGCGCCGACGAAAAGAACAGTCTCTTTGTCCTTCGCGCCTTTTTCGAGCAGCAGCTTGACGATTTCGACGTGCCCTTTGTCCGCCGCCGCCGAAAGCGCGGTTACTGATTTGTAAAACGTATCGGTGACGTTTAAGTCCGCGCCGGCTTCGAGCAGTGTCTTGACGATTTCGATATGGCCCTGCTGGGCGGCGAACATCAGCGGCGTCTGGTTGTAGCGCGTCTTCGCGTTCACGTCCGCGCCTTTGGCCAACAGGGATTTGACCGCCGCCGCGTCGCCCTTCTTCGCCACGTTGAGCAATTCTTCGCTGAGCGCGGGGTCAGCGGGTTTTACCGAAGCGACGGCGGGAGCGGGCGGTTGATTTTTCGCGCGGGCCTCGGAAGCCTGCTTGATGAACTCGGCCACCTGCTGATGCCGGTTCATGAAAGCCATCTGCTGCGCGGTGACTTTGTAGAAAGTGTCTTTGAGGTTTGTGTCGGCCCCCGCCCCGATCAGGACTTTGACCATTTCGAGATTGCCGCGAAAGGCCGCGAAATGGAGCGCGGTCGCGTCGTAGCTGGTCTTCGTGTTGACGTCGGCGCCTTTGGCGAGCAGCGACCTGACCACCTCGATGTCGCCGCGTTTGACAGCGGCGATCAGCTCATCGTTGAGGTTTTGCGCGAATACAACGACCGGAATCATCAAAGCTAGAAACAGTAAAACCAGATTACGCGCTTTCATAAAGCTATCTCCTATGGCTCCTATGGCTCCTATGACTCCTCCTATGGCCCCTATGGCTCCTGCTAGATTACGGCCTGTCGCATTCCAAATCCGTATTTCCAATTCCAAGCTGAAAGATGACGGGAAATTCGAGTTAGCTAGTCGCACAAACGTATCGTTAGACCACCAGGTTTCGGGAAACTAGCCTTGAACTGCCGTCTGCGGCAAATTATAGTTCGGTTTCAATTAGGTCAAGCTGGCGAGTCAGACCGGCGAAAATAACCGCAACCAAAACGCGACGAAATCGGTATTGAAGCTTCAGCGACAAAAAACGCATTGGAACTTCAAACCCGCAACTCTCATGGAAATCCGCATATGAAACCTTCGATCAAGCAGGGCGCTTTGTTCACGCTTATCTTATCCATCGCTTTTGTTGTTTCCAGTTCGCTCTCGGAAAATCGAATCTCCGCTCAATCTTCCTCGCGCGCCAAATCGGGCAGCGATTGGGCCGATTGGCGCGGTCCCACGCGCGATGGCCATTCTTACGAAAAAGGCCTGCCCGAAAAATGGTCGCCGAAAGGTGAGAACCTATTGTGGAAAGCGCCATACGGCGGACGCTCCGCGCCGATTGTGATGGGCAACCGCGTCTTTATGTTCAATTCCGCCGGCGATGGCGCAAACATGCAGGAACGCGTGCTGGCGCTGAACGCCGACACGGGCAGAAAGATTTGGGAATATCGCTTCAACGTCTATTCTTCCGACGTGGCCACGCGCCGCATCGCCTGGTCGGCGCCTGTCGGCGATCCGACGACGGGCAATGTTTATGTTTTCGGCGCGGCTGACGAGTTGGTCGCGTTGTCGAACGACGGGAAATTGCTTTGGAATCGTTCGCTGACCGATGAATACGGCGCGTGGACGACACACGGCGGACGCACCGCTTCGCCCGTCATCGAAGGCGATCTAGTCATCGTCAGCACGATCTCTGAAGGCTGGGGCGACAACGGGCCGCGCGCTCACCGGTTTTACGCCTTCGACAAACGCACAGGCGAGACGGTCTGGATCAGCAAGCCGGGAGGCCGGCCGTACGACACTGTCTATCCGACGCCCGTCGCCGCGACCATCAACGGCGTGCGGTTGATTTTTGTCGGCGGGGCCGACGGCGCTGAGAACGCGTTGAAAGCGCAGACCGGCGAGCCTGTCTGGAATTATCCGATGACCAAGCGCGGGATCAACAACTGCGCGGTCGTCAAGGACACGACGGTCTTTGCGTCGCACAGCGAAGAGAACTACGACACGAACGAGATGGGAATGCTGGTTGCGATTGACGCCACCGGCAAAGGCAAGCTCGGCAAAGACAAAATCAAATGGTCGGTCGCGGGCTTTCGCGGCGGATATTCTTCGCCCGTGATTGACGGTGACCGCCTTTATCAACTCGATGACAGCGCGGTTCTCAACGCCTTCGACATCAACACGGGCAAGAAACTCTGGGAGAAGAGCCTCGGAATCAGCCAGCGAGCATCGCCGGTATTCGCTGATGGCAAGCTTTACATCGGCTCCGACAACGGGAAGTTTTACATCCTCAAACCGAGCGCCACGGGAGTCGAAGTCCTCTCCGAAAACGAATTGGAGCCGATTGACAAGATTGACACCAGGACGGAGGAAGGCGACGACCTGATCGCGTCGAACGAACAAATCCTCGCATCGGTCGCGGTTTCGCGTGGCCGCATCTATCTGGTCTCGACCAAAAACATCTACGCCATCGGCAAGAAGAAAAATCCGGCGTTGCCCGCAGCGCCGGAGAAAGCTGATGGCGCGCCAGCGGGCGCCGCGGTCGCGCATGTCCAGGTGGTTCCGGCTGATCTGGTGATGAAACCGGGCGAGACGGCGAAGTTCAGAGTCCGGTTGTTCGACGATCACGGGCGCTTCATCCGCGAGGAGTCGAACGCGGCTTCGGTCGCCTGGACGCTCGAAGGATTGAAAGGAACAGCGCAGAACAACCAGTTCACAGCCGACGCCGGAACGCAGGCGGGAAAATTGAAAGCGACCGTCGGCGGCGTTACCGGCTCCGCGAGCATACGCGTGATTCCGTCGCTGCCTTTCGCTGAGAATTTCGAGTCGCTCGCGGTTGGCGCCCTGCCGAGGTATTGGATCAACGCCGTGCCCAAATACGTCGTCAAAGAATTGGACGGCGGCAAGGTCTTGCAGAAAAACGCCGACAATCCTGCCTTTCAACGCGCCCGCAGCTTTTTCGGTCCCACAGACCTGTCGAATTACACGGTCGAGGCCGACGTGCTCGCGACGGAAAAACGCCGGCAGATGGGCGACGCTGGCGTTGTCGCGCAACGTTATCAACTGACTTTGTTCGGCAACAGCCAGCGCCTTGAACTGACTTCGTGGCAGATCGAACCGGCGCGCACCATCAAAAAACCGTTCGAGTGGAAGAGAGACACGTGGTATCGGTTGAAGCTGGAAGTCGCCAATCTGCCCGGCGGTAAGGCCCGCGTGCGCGGCAAAGCCTGGGCGGCGGCGGAGGCCGAACCGGCGGGATGGATGATCGAATACGTTGATCCAATCGCCCACAAGCGGGGCAGCCCCGGCATTTTCGCTTATGCGCCAAGCGAAGTTTTCTTTGATAATATCAAGGTGGCGCCGAACAAGTGAGGGCGCGGAAATTGGAGGTGAAGCTATGAATAACGAAGAGCTGGAACGCAAAATTGAATTCTTCACCTTCATCAATGTCCTCGAGCGGCACATAAACGATAACCGGAATGGTAAACACCGAAACTCATAAATGAGAATGTGGAACGGGCTGCATTCTGTCCCGGCTCGATGACAGAATGCAGCCCGACTCACGTTTTCGGAGAAGTCAAATGATCAAGTCACGATTCAATCACGCGGTCTTATTTTTACCAGTCGTCATTCTGCTTGCGGCTCTCTTCTGGGCGCCGTCGCGCAACGTCTCCGCCTCCGATCCGGGCAGCGGAGATTGGCCGATGTGGGGCGGCACGCCTGACCGCAACATGGTCTCAAATATGAAGGGGCTGCCCGCCACCTGGGACATCGCCAAGAAAACCAACGTCAAATGGGTCGCTACGCTCGGTTCGCAAAGTTACGGCAACCCGGTGGTCTCCGGAGGTCAGGTTTACGTCGGCACCAACAACGAAGCCTTGCGCGATCCGAAGCAGGCCGGCGACCGGGGCGTATTGATGGTTTTTGACGAAAAGACCGGCGAATTTCTGTGGCAGCAGGCGAACGAGAAACTGGCCGCCGGGCGCGTCAACGACTGGCCGTTTCAAGGCGTCTGCTCATCGCCGCTGGTCGAAGGCGACAAGCTCTATTACGTCACCAATCGCGGCGAGTTGATGTGCCTGGACACCAAAGGCTTCCGCGACGGCGAAAACAACGGGCCGTACAAAGATGAAAAGCTCACCAGCAAGACCGACGCCGACATCATCTGGAAATTCGACATGATCGAAGAAGTCGGCTCGCACCCGCACAACATGTCCAATTCGTCGCCCGCGATGTACGGCGATCTGATTTACGTCAGCACTTCGAACGGGCAGGACGAAAGCCACGTCAACATCCCTTCGCCCAAATCGCCCTCGATGGTTGCGGTCAACAAGAAGACCGGCAAACTCGCCTGGGAGGTCAACAACGTCGGCGATCGCATCCTGCACGGCCAGTGGTCATCGCCAGCGGTCGGTAAGATCGGCGATGCAGTTCAAGTCGTGATCGGCGAAGGCGACGGATGGGTGCGCAGTTACGAGGCGTTGACGGGCAAAAAGCTGTGGGAGTTTGATCTCAATCCGAAAGATTCCGTCTGGCCCAAGACGCGCAATGAAGTGATAGCGACGCCAATCCTTTGGGATAACAAGGTCTACATCGCCAACGGCCAGGACCCGGAGCACGGCGAAGGCGTCGGCCACGCTTACTGCATTGACGCGACCAGGCGCGGTGACATCACGAAAGACGGCGCAGTCTGGCACTTCGACAAGATTCGCCGCTCGATTTCAACCGGCGCGATTCACGACGGCTTGCTCTATTACCCCGATTTCAGCGGCTTCCTGCACTGCCTGGACGCGAAGACCGGCAAGGAGCTTTGGCAGCACGATATGTTCGCGGCCATCTGGGGATCGCCGATGGTCGTTGACGGCA
>JAJVID010000106.1 GCA_022072205.1 Acidobacteriota bacterium | reverse complement strand
CACAATAGTGATCAAAACTATTTGAGCAATTCAATGCCTTTGATGCCCACATATCATTAGAAGGTTTTCCGGGCATTATCGTTTTACCCGCAGATACAACTTTCCCTTTATTATGTATGATCATTTTGTGCTCCCTGTGAGCCGATAATATCCTCCAGCCACCTGAGTTGACCTTGAAAGCGATAAAGATAATACTGAAGTAAGAGTTGGCGGGTTTTTTCCCTTTTATCCAATAAAGCCTGCGTCTTTTTTATCCTGCTAATCATTTTATTTACAAACACTCGACGCCTGTTGATAATCTGACGTTGTTTACTTTTTTCCAGGACGTCAAGCGCGTTCACGACCAGTGTGAAGTCTCGTTGTTGTTCCATTAAACTATTGATTTCGATGAGGAGGTAATCCCTCAAAAACTGGCGGCCTGCTTCCGTAATATGATAGATACGTTTGAGATCGCCTGGATTGCGAATCCATTTGATCAGACCCTGACGTTGCAGGCGTTGTATTTCGCGATAAATTCCTTCAGAATTAACTTCTGCCCACTCCAAATTAGATGTGAATTTTCGGTATTCGGACAACTGCTGGGATGTCATCGCCACATGGCTCAGACATCCCAAGATATACAAGGCTTCGTTTGAGATGGGTGTGTACATTACTGTCATCTTTGTATTCCTTGAAAAGCTTTAACAATCGCTGGCAGAACAGTCGCCACATCCGCATGGATAATGACATCAGCAACCTGGTCTAGCAAAGTGGGCGATTGGTTGACGATAACCAGATTTAAGCCTCTCAAATATGCGTTATCAACCAGTGTCGAAGAAGGCCCTCCTGCCAGGGATGTTCCGGCAACCAACAAAATGTCAGAACGACGGATTGCCTGTTGGGCTGCCAGCATTGCCCGAACTGGCAGTTGTTCCCCAGTCAGGATGACGTTTGGCTTCATTGCTCCCCCGCATTCTTTGCAGCGCGGAACGATGCCATCGGATAAAAATTGATCCAGTAGAGGACGAAATGGCTTGACGTTGTAACACTGTATACATGTGGCTTCAGCCAATGAGCCGTGAACTTCGATGACGTTTTTCGAACCGGCCCGCTGGTGCAGCATGTCAGCGTTTTGGGTAATGACAGCCTGAATGATTCCCCTGGCTTCCAGTTCAGCCAAAGCGTAGTGGGCGGCATTTGGTTCGGCAGTGATCATATCCTGGAAGAGAGGCTTCATGCGCTCGTAGAAGGTCCGAGGGTCGCGTCCGAATGCCTGAATGGTGCCAGCCTGCGTCTCGTCCGCTCCGGCAGCCTCCAGGCACGCCCACAGACCTGTCTTCGGACTGCGGAAATCGGGAATGCCGGACGGCGTGGATATTCCCGCGCCTGTGAAGGCGACCGCCGCCCGGCTTTCTGCAAGTAGTTTCGTTGCGTTCTGGATTAGGGAGGCTTCCGCCATCACACTCCTGGTACAGGGTAAAA
This sequence comes from Acidobacteriota bacterium, assembly GCA_022072205.1. Lineage (GTDB taxonomy): Bacteria > Acidobacteriota > Blastocatellia > RBC074 > RBC074 > JAJVID01. Next base: position 48,088 of record JAJVID010000106.1, on the reverse strand, counting down.
GCCCAACCCCAGGGTTCCCGGCCCGGCGTGCGTGCCGATCACCGGCCCGGCTTCGGCAATCACCAGTTCTGCGCAATTGAATTTCGCCTTGACCTGTTCCCCAAGTTCACGCGCTTCCACGTCTGCCTCACAATGCAGAACGGCGAAATGGGCTTCTGATGCACCGACTTTTTCTTCCACCAATTCCAGAAGGCGGGCAATCGCGCGCTTGCGCGTACGCACACGTTCCAACGGCTCGATGCGTCCATTCTTGATATAAAGAATGGGTTTGATGCTCAATGCCGATCCCAGGAAAGCCGTTGCGCCGCCAATGCGACCACCCTTTTGCAGGTATTCAAGCGTTTCGACAGTGAAGATCACGTTCATAGACTGCTTGATTTTCTCCAATAGTTGGACGACCTGCTGCGCGTCCTGTCCCTGTGCGGCGGCGCGCGCGGCGGCAATCGCCATCATCCCCAAACCAAGTGTGACGGACTCGGAATCCACTACGTGGACGGGAACGGTCTTGAACTGCTCCTGCGCCATTAACGCGGACTGGAGCGTGGCGCTCATGTGATGGGAAATGACCACCGTCACAATCTCATCCACATCTTCCGCCAGTTTGGTGTAGATGTCAATGAAATCCTGAGCAGTAGGCTGGGCGGTAGTGGGCAGTTTCTTGTTGGCGCGCAGCAGGCGGTAGAATTCCGCCGCATCCAGATTGACGCCAGACAGATAGGTCTCTCCGTTGAATGTCACATAAACAGGCGCGACATCCAGACCATATTCCTTTCCCATAGCGGGGGTTAGGGAAGATGCCCCATCGGTGACAATTGCGACTTTTTGCTTTTTCATGTTTATTTCTCCTTTGGTGAAGTGATATCAATTTTTACGCTTGGCGCGCCAGCCGATGCCGCGCTCAGCGCCTTCGAGCAAGCGGCGGATATTCGGACGCAAAGCCCAGAGCAGGAAAACCTCGGCAATCAGGCAATAGATTGCGTATGGCCATGGGGAGAGTCCCTGCCAGGCTCGTACTGCAAATAGGAGGGCCGCAATGAGAGGGACTGTCATCGTCGTTACAGAGGCATACCCCACGCCAAAATAGATCAATACAATGAACGGGAGCAAGACCAGGACACTACCCGGCCATAAACCCAGCGCGCCGCCCAATGCGGGCGCGCCTCCTGCGCCGCCGCGTAAACGCCATCGCCCATTTTCGCCGCGTTCAGCAAGGAAAATGGAGTAGTTATGGCCCAAAATGGCCATCACAGGCGCAAGGATTTCCATCCAGGCGTTATCTGGAAAAAGCCAGCGAGCCAGCCAGACTGCGCCGGCCCCCTTAAGCACATCCAGGAGCAGCGTCAAGATCGCGATCGCAGGACCTGCGGCGCGCAGCGCGTTCGTCGTTCCCGTCCGTCCGCTTCCGATCCGACGAACATCCTCGCCGGTTGACAGACGGACCAAAAGCAGCCCAAAGGGAATGGAGCCAAGAACATAAGAGACCAGAAAAATGAGAATTGGCATGATCGAGACCTTTACTCCAGCTTCTTTTTGTTTTGAAACCCATACCAGCCATGTCCGTCCAACACAACGGCGTTTACACGTCCCTCGATCTCGCGCGGGTCGGCTTCGGTGCCGGGCAGGTCGTAATGAATGGGCAGGATGTAACGTGCGCCGAAGCGGTTTGCCATTTTGATCAGAGTCTCCTTATAGCGTTTGGGGCCAAAGGGCGTGGTGCGCCAGGGCAGGCACAGAATATCGGGGTGAATGGAAAGTGGCGCTTCGTGCGCGTCGCCAATATGCAACAAGTCTGCTTCATCCTGAACAAGGAAGGAAAGCGGCGTACCGCCGGGGTCGGGCCGCCGCCATCGAAATAGCATATAGAAAAATGTGTAAAGCGGTTGGTTCACCATGCTGTAACCCGCAAGGATTTGGATATTTGCAACCTGCTCACCCGGCGTGACTGGATGCAATCGTTCACGCGGGACCCCGAGGTGGGCCGCGATCTCACAGACATCCGCAGAGGCAAGGACGATTGCATTCGGAACATCAGCCACACGTCCAATATGGTCTTTGTGAGCGTGGGTAATGCAGACGTATTCCACACTCGGTTCAGGGTCGCGGGTGAAGTCGGGATCTATCAATATGTGATGCTTGCCGGTAATTTCAACGCAGGAATGACCAAGATAACGAATTTTCAAAACAGCCTCCATAAAGTGAATTGGCGAAATTTTTCTGCTCTTTTTTAAACGGGTGAAACAATACCGATGAATTATTTAACGCGCCGCCATAACAACACGCTTGCAATCAAAGCCAGCGCCGCGCCAAACAGGAAGGGAGCCGAGGGACCGAACCCCAGCCATTGACCAAATCCCTGCCATAAAAGTCCCGCAAGAAACGAGGCGGGGAGAGCGGTAATTCCAATCGCGGCGTTAAAGAGTCCATAGGCGGCGCCGCGCTGCGCTTCTGGCACAAGGTCGGCGACGAACGCTTTAGCAACGCCTTCTGTGGCAGCGTAGTAAATTCCATACAGTCCGAACATCAACCAGATTTGCCAGCCCGCCCGTGCGAACGCGAATCCCAGATAGACCAGCCCATACACAAGCCAGCCAGCGACGATCAATTTGCGCCGTCCCACTATATCGGAGAGCGCGCCGAACCTGCTGGATAAAATCGTATAGATTGCGGTGAATGTCATCAACATGAATAATGTTTGCAGCACATTCAAGCCGCGTTCCTGCGCGCGTAAAATAATAAATGAATCGGATGAATTCCCAAGCGTGAAGATGACCACAATAAAGAGGAAATTCTTGAAACGGGAATCGAACTCCTTAAAGGAGAAACGCTTCGCGCCTGACCTGCCGCCTGCTCCTCCCAAATCTTTTGCGCCCACCCCTAAAACAATGACCGCCAACACGGCGGGAATGACGCTTGCCAACACCGCAGTTTGAAATGTAGCTCGCGTAATCTGCAATGATCCTGCCTGTGTCAACCAAACGATGAGCGCGGCAATGGCAATGCCTATAAATGCGCCCGCCGTATCCCCCGCTCGATGAAACCCAAAGGCATATCCGCGATTGCTCTCATCCGTACTGGCGGCTACGAGCGCGTCGCGCGGCGCGGCGCGAATGCCCTTGCCTACGCGGTCCGCAAACCGCACGCCCATCACCCATCCCCATGTGTTTGCAAAATAGAGGAACGGTTTGGCAAGGGCGGAGATGGCATACCCGATCACCGCCAGCCACTTGCGCTGACCCAGCCTATCGGACAGCGCGCCTGAATACACCTTGAGCAAACTGGCGGTTGTCTCCGCAACCCCGTCAATCAAACCAATGAACGCCATGCGCACACCCAATACATTGGAAAGAAACAACGGAATGAGATAGACAATCATCTCCGAAGAGATGTCCATGAGAAGAGATGTCGCGGTGACAATCCAAATATTAGGATGTAACTTGCGGAGTTTATTACTCTGTTCCATGAGTTATCTCTACGTGCGCTGGTTTGCCCATACGCCATACAAAAAATGCCAACAGCGCAAGCCCAACCACATAAACAATCCAGTTAAACTCGGAGGGGCGCAATTGGCTGAGTGTTTGCGTATCAGCAGGCAGGGCGGCAAGAGCGTCTGCCATGAAGGTATACAGTACGGTCAGTATGCCGCCAGCCAGAGTAGCCCAATCCATGAATGACGGGAGGAGACGCAGTCCATGTTCATCTTTAATGACCGCCAGCGCGCCAACAATGACCATCAGCAGGGCAATCAAAACAGGCGCAAGCACCGGTCCCCACCACGGCAGCGGCAACAGGAATAGAAGGTCGGGGTCAAATACTGTTTGCGGCCAGCCGATGAAAACCCTGAGCCAGATGTAATAGAAGATGTCCCACACGCCAAAGGCGAAGACGGAAAATCCCAAGCGTGATTGAAATCTCGTTCCCGCCGCCCAACCCACCGTCAGCAGCATGACCAGCGTCGCCAGTTCCCTGCCCAGTTCGATTGCCCCGATTTGCGGGTCGAACGGCGGGACGCTGAGAATGAGGTCGCTGATGCCGTAGAGTTTCCGCAGATAGACGACCACCGCCGATTCCAGGTAAGCCATGGCGACGGCAAACAGTCCAACCCACCAAAGACTTTTTGATTGCATCCCTTCACTACCCATTATCATTCCGGCTGTTCTGATGCCATGCGCGCTGACTGACAATAATCCCCCCTACTTTATGTGGATACTTGGCAGTGATGCCGCTATAAAATTCACGAATTACCTTCATATCCGCCTCAATATTGCCCGTGGTATGCATCACCGGACCCAAACCGCCAACTTTACGCGCGTAATCCAAGTAGCCAAATACAATAGGCACTTGCGCAAGATTGGCAATGTAGTAAAAGCCTGTCCTCCAATGTCCGGATTGACTGCGCGTCCCTTCCGGTGCAATGCCCATTACAATTTGCTCACGTTCCCGTATCGTTTGTGCTGTTTGTTGCACTACATTGTAGCGAGAACTACGGTCAATTGGGATGCCTCCAAGCCGTTTGAAAACGCCTCCAATTGGCCAGGGGAATAGCTCCTTCTTGCCAAACCAGTTAATTTTGAGCCCCAATCCATACATAACTGCCAGGATAAAAGGTAGATCCCAGTTGGAGGTGTGCGGCGCAAGGACCAAAACAAATTTCGGTAGATCTGGCACACTACCTGCCACTTTCCAGCCTGTTACTGCTAGAAAAAGTATGCCCAGTAATGTTTGTATTTTGCGGATTCGAGGAGGGCCAATACCAGATTCGTTCATGCTCTTCTTCACACTTAACTAATCCCTATCTTCCTTCGTCGCAACAGAGATTTTCAGACTGCATGTTTATTTCTCCGTTCCACGGATTTCCATCGCCTCATCCGCGGACCTTGAGCCTGTACCCAGTCCAGTGAACAACTGCGGAGCCTCGACAAAAATCCCGTCGCCGCTAACCGCCAGTGTTTCGTCTGCGAGACGGATTTCACCAACCGCTGTGACCTTTTTCCCGTTCCGCTCGTTGACCCGCGCTGTAACCTTGAAAGGCTGACCCAGCGGCACGGGTTTACGATAGGAGATGTTGAGATTGACCGACGCCACCCGATACCCAGCCAGCCAGACTGCCGCGCCCATGGCTTCATCCAGCAAAGCGGCGGAGGCGCCGCCGTGCGCGAAACCGGGCGGGCCCTGTTGGGCGTCGTTCAGGGTGACTTCGGCAAAGATGGAGTTGTCATCCAGCGCGTACCAGACCACCCCCATTCCTGGCGAATTCGGGGAGCCGCAAACAAAGCAGGAACCATGTTTAGGAAGGGACTGCATTAATCATTACCTCGAAGAATTTTTGTATATGCAGTGCGTTTCGATGATCTATATCAAGTCGCGCTACCGGATAATATTTCTTGTTTTTGAAAGATCTGGCAGGACATTGGCCTGATTTCAACTGTATTGACCAATCACAAAGATCACGTTGGCGGGTATGCCTGGGTTGAGTTTCAAGTCAGCATTGGACTACGACGGGCGTAGACGATTACGAATGTAAAGAACGATGATGTCGACTGCAATGGCGAGCAATGAGCGCAGGAACAGGAACCCGCGATGGATACGCCGAATAAAACGGGGCAGGCGAAAGGGGAAAAGCGAGCGAGGCGGGGAAGCCATAACGTTATTCGCGATCAAATGCTATTTGGTATTTGTAAACGTCACGTCTGCGGGCATGCCGGGTTTGAGTTTCAGATCGGGGTTTGGCACGCTGATCTTGATACCATACACCGTTGCGCGGCGCCCTTCGACGGTCTGCACGTTGCGCGGGGTAAATTCGGCTTTGTCGGATATGTTCACAACCGTGCCAATGAAGGTCTCACCTGGAAAGGAATCAACTGAGATGGATACCTGATCGCCGAGGCGGACTTTGCCGTACTCGGTTTCGGGGATATAAACCACCAGTTCCACTTCCTGGAGATGACCAATGCTCATCACGATACCACCAGGTGCGACAGTTTCGCCTATCTCCAGGTTGCGAATCAGGACGACACCATCCATCGGGGCGCGAATGATGGTTTTCTCAATTTGAACGTCAAGCGTGGCAAGCGCGGCTTGCGCCTGCGCCAGCGCGGCTTCGGCTTGCTGCACACCGGCTTCGGCGGCTTTGACCTGCAAAGACTGGTCACCGCTGAGGAACGAGTTGTAATAGTCCAATGCGCGGTCATAGCGTTCCTGAGCAACCTTGACGCGAGCGCGGGCTTCAAGCACATCTTTGGCTCCCTGCGTCGTCAACAAACGGGTATAGTCAGTTTGAGCAGACTTTAATTCATTCTCCGCCGCGTCATATTGATCCTGGGCGAAGTTTTGCAAATCCTCATTTTCCTGCGCGCTATTCGCCTGGCTGAGAACTTGATCTGCGACGACAAAAGCGGCCTGGGCGTCTGACACGCGCTTTTCAGCGTTCAAAAACTCCTGGGAGGCTACATTTGTTAGCACTTTTTCAAGATTGGCTTTTTCTTTGTCTAAGCCAGTCTTTGCGGCATCTATTTCAAGGTTGGCTGACGCCAATTTTTCTTCTTTGTCGAAATACCAGACAGGCAAGTCGAATTGACTCGGCTGTGAAGCGTTCCAGTTGGAAACGCGGTTTTGTTGATCTTGCAGGCGGGCGTTGTTTAGAACCAGGTCATATTGCGCTTTCGCGCTGCTGACGGCAGATTCTGCCAGTTGAATGGCCGCTTCGGCTTGGGCGCGCTGGGCTTTGAATAGGCTGTCGTCCAGGCGGAATAATTCATCGCCCGCATTTACCTGCGTGCCTTCCTCCACGCTGACCGAAACAACCTGGCCGCCAATCTGCGGCGCGACATTGACTTCAAGCGAGGCAATCGTGCCGGAGGCGTTCAAGTCAGTTGTATCGGCACTGACCAACGTTCCGCAGGCGCTCAACGCCATGCTGAGAATGACCATCAGAGAAACGAACACAAAAGTTTGCTTTTTCATCTTTGAACTCCAATTTAGAGAATTTTTTATCAGACAACCAGATTACAGACGTTTATGGAACATGAACACGCTGGCGAAGAACACAACCACGCTGAACACTGCCATCGGCCAGACCCAGACCCACAGCGTAGCCAGCCCCACGCCTTTTAGCATGATGCCGCGCACAATTTCCAGGAAGTAAGTGACAGGCATCAGGTAGCCGGCGTAATAAGCCACCCAGGGCATGTTATCGCGCGGGTAGAGCAAACCTGCCAGCAGGAAGGATGGCATCATGATGAATGAAGACATATACATGGCTTGCATCTGGGTTTGTGAAATAGTCGAGATCAGCACGCCCAACCCCAACGAGCCGAGCAGGAAGATCAGGCTTAGGATAGCCAGCAGCGTAAGGCTGCCTGCCACTTCCACCCCGAATAAGAACGCGCCCACTCCCACCGTCATGGCGACGTTCAGGAAAGCCACCAGCACGAAAGGCAGAATCTTGCCGAGCATTAATTCCCAGGAACGAACGGGCGTCACGATTAACTGCTCCAGCGTGCCTTGCTCGCGTTCGCGCACGATGGCAAATGCGGTCAGTAACAGGGTTTGGATTTGCAAAATAACCGCCACCAGGCCGGGGATCATAAAGTTCATCTTGCGCAGATTTGGGTTGTATAAATAACGGATGCGCGTGTCAATCGGCAGGCTGATCGTCAAGCCCGCGCCGCCGCGTTCCAGGCGTTGGACGAGTATCTCCTGTGAAGTAGCCTGGCTGACGGTCTCCGCCGCCAGTTGCGCGGTCTGCGCCACCGTCGGGTTGGAACCGTCAATGTAAAACTGCACCGTTCCCGACCCGCCCGTGCTGATCCTGCGCCCGAAATCCTCCGGGATATAAATGCCGGCCTTGACGGTTCCAGCATCCAGCATTTCGAGAATCTCCGCCTCGCTTTGGGCGGTGTGCGTCACTAGGTAAAACCCGCTCACGGTGAATTTTTCCACCAGCGCGCGGCTGGCATCGGTGTGCGATAAATCAGCCACCGCCAGCGGAAGATCCTCCACGTCATTAGCGACCGCATATCCCAGCAACACGAGCATCATCACAGGCATGAAAATGACCAGTCCCAACGTGCGCGGGTCGCGGATGATATGCAGCCATTCTTTGCGAACCATCGTCGCCATGCGGCGAAAACCTTGTCCCATATAAAACTCCTTATTCAATGTCATCCCGCATTTGCGGGCGATCTTCATCTTCCACCAGGGAAACGAACACATCCTCCAGCGAAGGCAGGACGCGCTCGATCCGTTTCACGGCAATGCCATTCGACTGTAAGGCTTTCTCCAGCTCCCGTTTTTCTTTTTCAGCGCCCACCAATACGTGCAGGAGGACGCCATGCACCGCCACATCATGCGCAAAAGGCAGGCCTTTCAGGATTTCCTCGGCGCGTCCGGGTTCACGGCAGTCTATTTCAAATAACGTGCCGCGCATATTTTCCTTGAGCGTATCGGGGTCATCCAGGGCGATTAGTCGCGAGCGATACATCATCCCGATCACATTGCAAAATTCGGCTTCATCCATGTAATGGGTGGTCGCCAGTACGCTCACACCCTGCCCAGCCAGGTTATAGATCATGTCCCAGAACTCGCGCCGCGAGACCGGGTCTACCCCGGCAGTAGGCTCATCCAAAAAGAGCATCGGCGGCTCATGGACAATGGCGCAAGCCAGCGCCAGCCTTTGCCTCCACGCGCCCGAAAGACTGGCAGTCAACTGCTTTTCATGTCCGCGCAGTCCCGCCATCTCGATCAATTCGTTCAGACGCGAAGTGAACTTCTCACGTGGTACGCAGTACAAATTGGCGTAAAAATCCAGGTTCTCATACACAGTCAGGTCGTTGTACAGCGAAAACTTCTGCGACATGTAACCAATGCGTTGCTTGACCTCTTCAGTCTGGCGAGCGACATCAAACCCCATCACCCGCGCCTCGCCCGATGTGGGCGTAAGAATTCCGCATAACATGCGGATGGTGGTTGTCTTGCCCGCGCCATTTGGCCCAAGCAAGCCAAAAATTTCTCCCTTGGGAATTTCAAAACTAACGTGATCCGCGGCGGTAAAATCACCGAACTTTCGCGTTAGTTGAATGACCTCAACGGCTTTTTCTGCGCTCACGATTGCGCCTCCTGTTTTTCAACCAGGTGGATAAAGACATCCTCCATCAAAAGACTTGCTTCACGCAGGATGCTGATCTCCGCCCCGTCTTTTTTTAGTTCCGCTTCGATTCGGGGCATGACTTTAGCCGGGTCGCTGACCGAAAGGCGCAGGCGGTCGCCGACAGCGCGCCAACGGATCACCCCTTCCGTCCGATCTGCCACTGCGCGCAGTGCTCGTCGAGGCTTGGCTTTGACCTCCACGATGCGGAAAGGCAACTGCGCTTCCAATTCGGCTGGCGCGCCGCTGATCAAAACGCGCCCCCGATTAATGATGCTGACCGTATTGCAACGTTCCGCCTCATCCATATATGGCGTGCTGACTAACACTGTCACGCCCTGCTGGATGACTTTTGAAAGCAGCCGCCACAACTCACGCCGTGAGACAGGGTCCACGCCAGTGGTTGGCTCGTCCAACAGCAATATCTTGGGGTCGTGAATCAGGGCGCAAGCCAATGCCAGTTTCTTGCGCATCCCACCGGAGAGATTCTCACTGCGCCGCATCGTAAATTCCGTCAGGCGCGCGAACTCCAGCAATTCATCAATGCGAGTCTTTTGTTTTTGGGCAGACACGCCATTGATGTCGGCAAAGAATTTTAGGTTTTCCATCACGGTCAAGTCGGGATACAAACTAAAGGCTTGCGGCATGTACCCTAACAAAGCCCGCACATCTTCGGATTGTTTCATTACGTCAAAACCCGCCAGTCGAGCGGAACCGGATGTCGGTTCCATCACGGTGGACAGAATGCGGAGGAGTGTGGTTTTTCCCGCACCGTCGGGACCGACCAGTCCATACAGTTGACCGGATTCGACAGTCAGGTCAATCGTATCAATAGCCGGACGGTCCTCTTTTTTTTGCCCTGGATAACGTTTTATAAGTTGAAGAGATTCAATCGCTATACTCATGTCGCCTTTCCAAAAAGACCAAAGAATTAGGCAAAAGTTTTATGCCTTGAAAATTGGAGCAAATACATCTTTCATACTGTCACCCAACCGGCGGCACAGGCGCGGTTCCATATCCATGACAAGAGACTGGTAACGACGGATGTGCTCCAGAAAGAGTTTATTCCATTCCACATCACTATTACTTTCATTTGCCAGTAATCCCAGTGTAAAACCGCCCAACAGCATCAGACCCGAGCGGGTAACCGTGCCCTTCCACTCAATAATCTGAGGCAGGTGTTCAGCCAGAACCCGACGTCCCGTTCCTTTGCCAAGCCGCAGGATAACGATGGTCATGACTTCAATGCAATAGCGAAGAACATCTGGAACATCCGGCGGCACTCGCGCCAGTATTTCCTCTGCCAAAACATGGTCATTAAATCCTCCCCCTCGAATCTTCTCCATGATTTGTGTCTTGATATTTTCCCAGTTGCCTTGGTCAGCATCTCCAGCCAATTCAATGAACAACTGGTGGGCGCGCTCCGTTGGCAGAAAAACCACTTCGGAGCGCCCAACCACCGGTTTATCAGAATCGAGGCGGTATTGGGAAGTCACCAAACCTTTTTCTTCGAGCAGGCGCAGCATGTCGTATGCTGTGAATGGACTGACCCCAATTCTTTCGGCAAGCGCCGAATAATGAATCGGACCATTCAATTCGCGATATAGGTCAAGCAAGCGGTGAACGAAAGTTTCCTGACGGCGGGTGAGTTTCATGGTTATTTTTTCCAAAAAGACCAAAAAGCAGGCAGGATTTTACTCTCTCAAAATGAATACGTCAAGGTGAAATGGATGCGTGATGAAAGTTTGGTGGTGATGTGTTATCCACACGCTCAAGTGCATGGGACAAAAAGCACAAGTACGCCTAGACTCTGCGCTGATTCGATAATCAGCCGTGAACTCCCCACAACTGCCGTGTCAGTTCGAAAATTTCCTCCCGCTGGTGCGGGGAAAGATCAATACGCGGCGAGTTCAGGCGCGAGGTATTACGATTTTCCACAATGAGCAATTTAGCGTCCGCGCTCTGGACGTGCGCGTGCCAGGCGCGGCGCCGCACGTTGTAGAGTTTGAACGGCTCCAGGTTGTGCGCAAACACCCACGTGACTGAATCGTCGCCCTCTCCGAGAAACAGAATACAGCGTCCGCTTAACAACACGAATACCTCATCGCTTTCGTTATGGCGCTGGAATTCGACAAGCTGCTGGGGGGTCAAGTCGGGAGCAAAACTTAGGATCGCGACGCGCCAGCAATCAGAATCTATCAGCGGCTGGAAGCCAGGCTTCTGCGTTTCATGGATTTCAAGTAGGGAGGTTGGAATGGAATTATTCATGGTTTTCAATGTTTCTCTTTTTTTCTTGACAGGGTACAGAAATTATGATAATTTAATGACAACGTTGTCAGTAAACGTTGTCATTCATATTGTAACAAGTATCCATAGGTGTGCCAATGGTAACAATCAAAGATGTAGCTAGGCTTTCGGGCGTTTCCATCAAGACGGTTTCCAGAGTGGTAAATAACCTGGCAGAAATCTCTCCCGAAACCCGGAAAAAAGTCCAACAGGCAATTTTAGAGTTAGGCTATCAGCCGAATACAACCGCGCGCAATCTGGTCAACGGGCAAACCAACACGGTTGGCGTGATCATTCCCCACTCTGCAGATTACATTTTTACGCACCCATTCTTTACACAAGTATTGCAAGGCATTGCCGAAGAGCTCAGTGCGAACAATTTTAATTTGCTCCTCCATCTTGCCCACGATAAAGCGCCGTACGCAAGCCTATACTCTCAGCGAAAAGTGGATGGGCTGATTCTGATGAGCATCCCGATCGGGGACCCCAATCTTCAGGGGCTGGAGGAGAATGGTGTGCCCTGCGTTTGTACCTGCCGCATTTCTGAGACGAACAATTCGACCAGTTGGGTGGATGCGGATTTTGCAGGCGGCGTCGAACAGGCGATCGAACATTTAATCTCGCTTAGGCATCGCCGCATCGCGCTTCTGGCAGGACCAATGAGTCTGGTCTCTGTGCGCTTACGCGCGCTGGGATACCGTAATGCGCTGCAAAAACACGGACTTCCTGCGGCAGACGGGTATATCCTGGAAGGAGATTTCACTTCGGAATCGGGGCATGCGCTGGCAGCCAAAGCCATGAAAGACCCCAATCCCCCCAGCGCCCTCATCTGTGGCGACGATATGATGGCGTTTGGCGCGATGCAGGCTTTGAAGGAACTGGGGTATGGCGTGCCTGAAGATGTTTCCGTCATTGGGTTCGACGATATCAGCCTGGCGCGCTTTTCCAGCCCGCCGCTGACAACGATTCGGCAGGATACCTACGAAAAAGGACGAAAGGCCGCCGAGACTCTACTGGCTTTCATGCGAGACAAGCAAAACGCGACCCCAAGGCAAATTATGTTGGAGACATCCCTCATTACCAGGAACTCCACGGCGTCTGCGAAAAATTGATCAACCGCGCGTTCGAGAAAGGAGGCTTTCCCAAGCCGAATGTTATAAGTCGTGTTCCCGCTTCACAATAATTTCAAACTAAAAGGAGAGAATCCCATGAACGTCCATTTGATGAAAAAGGCGCAAGGCGGTCTTTTTTTGACCCTTAGCCTGCTGGTTGTTTTCTCGTTCCTGCTTGCCGCTTGCGGACCCGCTGCAACGACAGAAGCGCCGGCGCCCACCCAGGCGGCAACCGAAGAATCTCCCACAGAGGCTGCGGCTCCCACCGCGACGGAAGAGCCCAAGCCCCTGCCCCCCATTACCATCCTCATCAACGAATCACCCTGGCTGGCGGGCTTCGAAGCGCTGGTCAACAAATATGTGGAAGAGACCGGCAACCAAGTCAATTTGAACCGCACACCTTTCCCCGGCATGTTGGAGAAGTCGCGCAACGCGGTGCAAGCCTCGGAGAGCGAGTTCGACATCCTCACGTTGAACGAGCAGTGGTACATGCAGTTCTATGCCGACGGGCTGGTGACACCCATCAAGGAAATTGACCCGAACTTCGAACTCGACCCGCAGGTCATCGAATACGAGTGGGCCACCCGCTGGGATCCAGAATTAGGCTATTCTTCTGAGAACGGCGAGATCTACGGCCTGCCAATCAACGGTAATATTATGCTCTTCTTCTACCGTAAGGACCTGTTTGAGGCAAGGGGACTTGCCGCTCCGCAGACCTGGGCAGATGTGGAAGCCGCAGCAGAGGCTCTTCAGGACGCCCCCAATATGTACGGCTATGTCATTCGCACCAACCCGCCCAACTGGGAGTTCCAAGGTTTCCTGGCTGGCTATGGTGGCAAATTGATCACATTGGACGAGAAAACCGGCGAATGGGAAGTCACTATTAACCAAGAAGCTGGACAGAAAGCGTTGGCTACCTGGTTGAAACTGGGAACAACATACGGGCCGCCTAACTATGCTGACATTGGTCAGCCAGATATGGCCAGCTTGATGATGGCTGGTAATGCGGCGCAATTTGTCCTGGTGGGCGCCTCTGCCTCTGATTTTGACAACGCAGAGAAATCTTTCGTCGTAGGCAATGTAGGCGCAACCGTTTTACCCGGCGAGATGGCTGGCTCAAACGCTACCATGTCCGGTATCTGGGTGATGGGTGTTCCACACAACCTGCCTGATGAACGCAAACAAGCCGCACTTGCCTTCCTGAACTGGGCATTGACCAAGGATGCGCAGTTGTTCTACGCGCAGGCTGGCGCCATTCCGGTGCGCCAGGACGTGTACGAGGAAATGTCAAGCGACCCAACGCGGGGCTGGTGGATGAAAGCCATGGCAGACAGCACGCCCTTCATCCATGCCCAGCCGCGCCTGGCCGAGACGCCCCAGATCATTGAGGTTGTTGACCGCCGCCTAAAGCAGGCGGTGGCTGGCGAAATCACGGCGGAACAGGCCCTTGCGGAAGCCGCAAAGGAAATTCACAAAATCCTGACGGACGCGGGTTACAAGGTCAAGCCGCTGGCTGAGTAGTTGCAAAGGGGGGGATGGACAAACCATCCGTCCCCCCTCTTTTTATCATTTTGGAGAACTCATGCAGTCTTCCCTCGATTCCTCCCACCCCCAAAAACCGCCGAATCTGCCTCTGCGCCTGGGCAATTTTGTAGACCGCACCTTTCAGTATTGGACTGTCGCGCCGCTGGTTATAGTCCTACTCCTGCTGGTGGCATATCCCACCCTTCAACTACTCCGCATGAGCGTTTCGGAGGTGGATATTGTCAAAGGGGAGGTGGTGTGGGAAGTTGTCGGCTTGAAACACCTGGAAACGGCGTTGCAAGACCAGCTCGTGCCGATAGCGTTGCGGAATACCCTCGTCTTTGTCGTAGCGGTGGTTGTCATCGAGACGTTTCTGGCGTTGGTCATTTCCATCCTGGTTAGCCGCAGCAAACATCTGGTTGGTTTATATCGTACCGTGCTGCTTATCCCGCTGTTGGTTCCGCCCATCGCCATCGGCACCATGTGGCGGCTGATGTATGACTACAATTACGGCTTTATTAACCAGGCGTTGAAATTATTTGGCGTTATCGCCGTCCCCACATGGACCGCTGACCCGCAACTGGCAATGCCTTCTGTGGTTCTGGTGGATTTATGGCACTGGACCAGTTTTATGTTCCTCATTCTTCTGGCGGGGTTGGAATCCATGCCGCAGGAGGTTAACGAAGCCGCGCGCGTGGACGGCGCCTCCGAATTTCAGATCCTGCGCTACATCACCCTTCCGCTCCTGCGCCCGACCCTGATTACGGCAATCATGCTGCGAACCATTTTTGCCTTTAAGGTCTTCGATGAAATTTTCCTGTTGACCGGCGGCGGACCTGGCACCGCGACCGAGGTCATCAGTTTATACATCTACGATGTATTTTCGGGTCAGTTCAGATTGGGGTACGCCTCTTTCCTGGCATTGGGGCTGTCTGTCATTATCTCGGTCTTTGTCATTTCCTATCGGCGTCTCGGACGACGCGCCGCATAAACCATGAGGAAACATTCATCCATGAAAAAATTTTCAATGGAACCATTTTTTCGGCATGGCTTTCTGATGCTGGTGGTCGCCTTCACCCTGATCCCGATTTTTTTTACACTGGCGACCTCGCTTAAATTGTTTCGCGACATTATCTCCGGTTCACTGTGGTTTACGCCCACACTGGTCAACTACCAGAGGTTATTCGATCCCGCCCAAAGTAATTTTTTGCGTCTGACTGCCAACAGCCTGATCATCGCTACTGGAACAATGGCCATTGTGTTGGTGATTGCCAGCCTGGCGGCGTACAGCCTGAGCCGTTTCCCCTGGCGTCCCTTGTGGAGCGGACTCCTGCTTGGAACCATTCTGTTCATTCACATGCTTCCGCCAGTTACGTTCCTCGGTCCGTTTTATTTGATCGCCCGTTCCCTCAATATTTATGATACGGTACTGGCGGTTATGATGGGACAAATTGTTTTGAACCTGCCCACCGCCACCTGGATTTTGCTGGACTTCTTCGCGGATATCCCCAAAGAATTGGAGGAAGCCGCCATGGTGGACGGCGCCAACCGCTTCCAATCCCTGACCCAGGTGCTGATCCCGATTATTCAGCCGGGGATTGCCGCTGCGGGTGCGCTGGCGTTCATCTTCTCCTGGCGCGATTTTCTCTTTGCGCTCACGTTGACCAGCACGCCGCGCGGCATGACCATCCCGGTCGGTATCGCCGGCTTTGTGACCGAATACAGCATCCGCTACGGAGAAATGGCAGCCGGCGCATTCTTCGCCATGGTCCCCGCCCTGCTGATGGTGGCTTTTGCCCAGCGTTATATCATCAAAGGACTTACCCTCGGTGCCTTGAAAGGGTAATTCGTCTGTGACAGATTCCAACCCCGCTCCCGAAAAGAATACGCCTCCGCCGGACGAATCGGTCTGGTCTTATCGCGGCTATCACCTGCGTTCGTCCGAGTTTACAACGGCGATGGTGCATTTTTACCGCGCCGAGATTCAGCGTTCCAACACCTGGCGGATGCGCCTGGACAACACCACCAACTGGGCGGTCATCACTACCAGTGCGGCCGTCTCGTTTGCCTTATCTTCGCCTCAAAATCATTATGGCGTGATCATCCTGAACAGCCTGCTGGTGACGATCTTCCTTTGGATCGAAGCGCGCCGTTATCGTTATTATGAACTATGGAGTCTCCGCACCCGCCTGATGGAGACGGATTTCTTCGCCGCCATGCTCGTTCCACCTTTTACGCCTCACCCGGAATGGGCGGAAAACCTGGCGGAATCTTTACTCACTCCTGAATTTCCAATCAGCATGTGGGAAGCCTTCGGGCGGCGTTTCCGCCGCAATTACTTCTGGATATTCATGGTGTTAAATGCGGCTTGGGCATTCAAAATCTACCTGCACCCCACCCCCGCCCTCACTTGGGCAGATTTTGTCAGCCGTGTGTCAATAGGCAGTATCTCCGGCGAGGTGATGATTACGCTGGGGTTGGTCTTCAACAGTCTATTAATCTTAGCGGGCATTCTCACTGCCGGGCTGACGCAAGCCAGCGGCGAAGTGCTGCCGAAATTCGAGGGGATGCCGGTCTTCCGCGGACTGTGGCGCAGTATGGAAGTCCACGAAGAGCATAATCATCATCCTGAAAAAACAGAAACAAGCTCGCCGCGTCGCCGACGGCAGCAGTTGCTGGCCATAATTATCACCACCAAGCCGCGCGAAGTCGCCGACCAGATTATCAAGGAAATGCGGCGCGGAGCCACCTCCCTGCATGGGCAGGGGATGTACTCCAATACAGAACGCGAAGTGCTTCTGGTTGCTCTGACCGTAACCGAGACTGCCCACCTCAAGGCTCTGGTGCAGGCGCAGGATTCCGGCGCTTTTGTCATTGTGATGCCAGCCCAGGAAGTACTGGGACGTGGCTTTAAACCCCTGAAAATGTAATCACAGAAAGGATGCTTGTGGACCTAAAATCCCTGACCATGCCAGGCGCAGAGCCGTTTCTGTTTCCCGGCGATTCCAAACGCAATGGCGTTTTGCTGATTCACGGTTTTACCGGCTCTCCCGCCGCCATGCGCGGACTCGGAAAATATTTGAACGAAACGCAAGGCTACACCACGCTTGGCATCCGCCTGCCCGGACATGGCACGCAGGTGGACGACCTGCGCCGCCCCACCTGGCGCGACTGGTTGGTCGCTGTAGAGGACGGCTTGAATCTATTGCGAGGTATGAGCGATCGAATTTATGTCGCCGGTCTCTCCATGGGCGGAGTCCTAACCCTGATCGCGGGCAACCGCTATGAAGTCCATGGTGTGGCGGCGCTATCCACGCCCTACGGGTTGACCGGCGACTGGCGCGTCCGCTTCATGCGGCCCCTCAGCCTGTTCGTTCCAAAATTCAAAAAACCTGCCGCGGTGGGCAATCGCGCCGAAACTTCCTACGCCTATTTTGTCCCTCATGCCATCGCCGAAGCCGCAGAGCTGGCGAAACTCATGCAGACTGGGCTGCCGAAAATCAACGTGCCTGTGCTGTTGATCCAGTCGCACGGCGACAAGGTGATCGAACCCAACGCATTGGATTTGTTGAGCGAGCGTCTGGTCACGCCGCACAAGGAAACGCTCTGGCTCGAAAAAAGCGGACACGTGATCACGTTGGATCAAGAACGTGAAATCGTGTATCGCAAAGTAGCCGACTTTTTTACCACCAGACCTAAAGGTTTTTGAAACCTTCAGGGTCTTTAACAAAAGGAGAATGACATGACCGCACAAACGCAAGAACTGCCCGCCGCCGATGTTCCTGCTGTCAAGGGACGCTGGCGCAATGTGGTAACGCTGGCCTTCGCCGGCATCGTGGACGCTGGCGAAGACCAGGCGATGTCTTCCATGTTCCCCGCCATTCGCACTTCATTGAACATGACCACCGCCAACCTCGGCACGATCACCAGCCTGGGCAAGGTGATGGAGATGATCTTCGGTCCGATCTGGGGCGTTTTGGCGGACCGCTACAGCCGCAAGCGCATCCTGATCATCGGCGCCGGTCTGTGGGGGTTGTGGACTCTGCTGATTGGTTTTTCCGCCAGTTACGAAATGCTGCTGGCGTTGCGCGTGGTCGCCGCCATTGGGTTGGTGGCGCTGGGCTCGCCGATGAACTCCATGCTCACCGACCTGTTCCCGCAAAAGGAACGCGGCAAGGTCTTCGGCATTATGCGCATGATTTCCTCGCTGGCGGTTATTGTCAGCATCCTGTTCTTTGGGCGTATGGCAGAAATTCCCGAAACGGGCTGGCGCATCGGCTTCATTACCTTCGGCGCGTTGAGCATGTTGAGCGGTCTGTTCTTCGCCCTCTTCCTGACCGAACCGCCGCGCGGCGGCGCGGAAGCCGCCATTTATGACATGGCGGAGAAGTCGGAAAAAAAGTATGCCTTTTCCTGGCAGAGCGTGGCCTCCATCTTTCGCGTGCCGACCAACCTGCTGCTTATTTTTGAAAAGATTTTCGGTGTGCCAGTACAGATTACCATATTAACCTTCGCTGTTACCTGGCTGGTGGATGAACGCGGCTTCCGTCCCGGACAAGCCACCACCGTGCTAACTGGAATTATCATCGGTTCGGCGCTCAGTACATTGATTGGCGGTCTGTTGGGGGATTGGGCAGAGCGCAAAAATCCGCGCTTCGGACGGTTGTTCGTGGCGCAGGGATCGCGCGCCATGATGGCGCTGCTGGGGTATTTCTTCTTCCAGCAGGTATCGGGCAGCATGATGAACTTCTTTGTGTTTGCCCTGCTGTTTGGTTTATTCATGGATATGGCATTTCCCGCCGCCATTGCCCCAATGATCGCCGCTATCAACGCGCCCGAACAACGCAGCACCGCCTACGCCGTCAACCGCCTTGCCAACGGCTTGATTCAGGCTGCTGTAGCTGCCATTGTCGGCATTGTTGGCAACCAGATTACGCTCACCAACCTGTTCTTCTGGGCAGTGACCGTTTCGCTCACGTTGAGCGTGATCTTCTGGTTCGCTTTCTATCCGTTTTACCACCGCGACTGCATGGCGCTGAATGACCTGCTGGAAAAACGCAAGGCAGAACTTGTGGGGTAGGAATGGCAGTTCGGATTGCTGACCCCGCACATCTTGGAGGCGGACACCTTGACCCGCGCCTCCGCCTCCTGCTTCGGCTGGCTCCCGTCTCCCAGCCTGCGGCTCCAGGCGTGGACGAAGAGCGGGCGCGTGAACGAGAATCCCGTTCCGGACTGAGGCGTCTTTTCGTCCGCCGCGTGGGGATGAAGCGCATCGAAGACCGCTTAATCCCCGCTCAGGGCTGGGCGATTCCCATCCGCATTTATACGCCCGCTGAGTCAGCGCCTATGCCAATTCTGATTTTTTTGCACGGCGGCGGCTGGGCGCTCGGTGACTTGGAACAGTCCGACCCGTTCTGCCGCCAGTTGGCAAAGCGCGGACAATGTGTGGTAATTTCTGTAGATTACCGTCTCGCTCCCGAACATAAATTCCCCGCCGCGCTGGAAGATGCTCTCGCTATCCTGGATTGGGCGGCGGAACACGCCCCTGAACTCGGCGGGGACTCTGCCCGTCTCGGCGTAGTGGGCGGCAGCGCTGGCGGCACGTTGGCAACTGCCGCTTGTCTGGCAGCGAGACAGCATGACCATCCCGCGATTGCTTTTCAAATCCTGTTCAACCCCGTGACCAATCTCGCTCAAATGGATACAGAGTCCCACCGCCAATTCGGAATGCAAGGATATGGCATCACCACTCTCACGTTGGAAAAGCGGCGCGGACAATATCTCAACACGCAGGAGGAACGTTTCGATCCGCGCGTCTCGCCCCTGCTGGCGGATGACTTGCGCGGTCTACCGCCTGTCTTGATCCTGACCGCTGAATTTGATCCGTTGCGCGATGAGGCGGAGCAGTATGCCGCAAGGCTGGAACAGGCAGGCGTCGCGGCACATTGCGTGCGTTATCAGGGCGCGATTCACGGATTTTTTAATTTTGTTGGTTTCCTTCCTCAAGCCACATCCGCGCTTGAAGAAGCTGTATTTTTTCTTCATTCAGTTGCCATAAGCAAAACGTCCCGAAGGTTTCCTTGAAAACACTGTTTCGCCAATCAAACCTTTGGGACGGCACTTAACGTCATTTATTCAACAAGCCTTTCATTCCTTTGGGAGAAACACATCAACGTGACCGCCCATCCCAATATCGTCATCATTATTGCCGACGACCTGCGCGCGGATGCGCTGGAGAATCCGCTTGTACGCGCGCCGCATCTCACCGCGCTGCGGAAGGACGGCGTGACCTTCACGCAAAACTACGCCGCCAACCCGGTCTGCGCGCCTTCGCGCATGGCAAACTTTACGGGACTGTATCCACAGGTCAACGGGCATCGCTCGCTGTATCAGTTGCTGCGCCCGCACGAAGAAAATCTGTTTAAGATTCTGAAAGAGAACGGCTACGAGACCGTCATGGCGGGCAAGAACGACCTGATGACCACGCCCAGCCTGCGCGCCAGTTTTCGGCGGCGGCTGGCGGGTCCGCAGAGCGTTCAGATAAAATTAATGCGCCAGCGTCTGCGTCCTTTGAAGTTACGTAAAAAATTGAAAATGCTGGCGCTGGCGTTTCGCTTGTTTGTGGTGGAGCGCAAGCCGTTGAGCGGCTTATTCGGCGACGAGCGCTTGCAAGAATTCGCGGATATGCTGCCTGCGGCGCACAGTCCCTATTCGCGTGGACATCACCTGCACCATTCGTTTTACTTCGGAAAGGCGGAACCCGCCTCCCCTGCCGCGCAGATGGAACCGCTGATTTTCGAGTCCGCCGCGCGCTGGCTGGCTTCTGTGCCGCGCCAGCCCTTCTGTCTTTATATTGCCGCCACCTTGCCACACACGCCGTATCAAGTGGAAGAGCCGTACTTCTCGATGTATGAGCGCGCCGCCATCGCTGATCCCATTCCTGCGCGGCTGGACGATAAGCCGCATTTTATGCGCGAACTGTATTCGCGCTACGATCTGGCGCAATTGACTCCTGAAGACTTGCGCGAACTGCGCGCCACCTACTACGGCATGGTCACAAAACTGGACGAGCAGGTGGGGCGTATCGTTGCCGCACTCAAGGCGCAGGGACTGTACGACGATGCGCTCATTCTCTTCCTCAGCGATCACGGCGATTATGTTGGTGATTACGGATTAGTGGAAAAGTGGCCAACGGGCTTTCAGGATGATTTACTGCGCGCGCCGCTGATCGTCAAATATCCCGCCGACGCTCACGCAGGTCAGCGCGTGGACGGTTTCACCCAGTCGCTCGATCTTTTTCCCACCGTGTTGGAGCAGGCGGGTATTCAAACGCCCTACACTCACTTTGGTCTGTCGCTCACTTCCGTGATGGAAGGCTTTACGGAAAGGGATGCGGTCTACGCGGTGGGTGGTTACGATCCGCGCGAACCGCAAGCCTTCGAGGCGGGCATTCAATCTGACGATGACCCGTTGATGGGACATTACTTCGAGAAACTTAAACTTCAGCAGGATGACCCCACCACGGTGGCGCGCGCCGCTATGCTCCGCACCCGCGAGTGGAAACTGATCATCCGCAGCGCTGGAAAGGAAGAACTGTACGACCTGAAAAATGACCCGCAGGAATTGTATAATCGCATTGACGACCCAGCCTTGCCGGAAGTTCGTAACGACTTGCGGGAACGTTTGTTACACTGGTATCTGCGCGCCAGCGATAATCCGCACTGGGAACATGAACGCAGTATTTGAGAAAAAATATGACCGCCATCCCCCTCCCTCCCGCTTTTCATGTAATGACCAAGCCGCGCGGCGCGATCTGTAATTTGGATTGCGAATATTGTTTTTATCTCCGCAAGGAAGACCTGTACCAAGGCAGTTCCTTCCGTATGGGGGACGAGACGCTGGAAAGTTACGTTCGCCAGTACATCGCCGCCCAGCGCGCGCCTGAAGTCAACTTTGCCTGGCAGGGCGGCGAGCCGACCCTGATGGGGCTGGATTTCTTCCGCAAAGCCGTGGCGTACCAGCGGAAATACGCCCGTCCCGGCATGAGAATCGAAAACGCCCTGCAAACTAACGGCACGCTTCTGGACGACGAGTGGTGCCGCTTCTTCGCCGAGAATCGCTTCCTAATCGGGATCAGCCTCGACGGTCCGCGTGAAGCGCATGATCTGTATCGCAAGGACAAGGGCGGCGCGCCCACCTTTGACCGCGTCCTGCGCGCTGTTGAACTACTCAAAAAGCATAAGGTGGATTTCAACGTCCTGACCTGCGTCAGCGCCGCCAACGTCCACCAGCCGCTGGAGGTGTACCGTTTCCTGCGCGACGAGATCGGCGCGCAGTTCATCCAGTTCATCCCCATCGTCGAGCGCGATAACGGGACAGGCTTCCAGGAAGGGACGGCGCTCACCCCGCGCTCCATCACGGGAAAACAATACGGCGATTTTCTCATCGCCATTTTCGATGAATGGGTGCGCCGTGATGTGGGCATGGTCTTCGTGCAGATGTTCGACACGGCGCTGGGACGCTGGCTGGGCGCGCCCGGCGGCTTGTGCGTGTTTCAGGAGACCTGCGGGCTGGCGCTGGCGATGGAACACAACGGCGACCTGTATTCCTGCGACCATTTTGTGGAACCGCGTCACCGCCTGGGAAATTTACTCGAAACGCCGCTGGCGGAAATGGCGGGAAGTATGCAGCAGCGAAAATTCGGGCTGGATAAAAAAGCCTCCCTGCCGCGCTATTGCCGCGAATGCCCCGTCCTGTTTGCCTGCAACGGCGGCTGTCCCAAAGATCGCACCGACCTCACGCCCGATGGCGAAGCGGGACTGAACCATCTCTGTGATGGGTTCAAAGCCTTTTTCACCCACATTGACCAGCCCATGCGACAGATGGCGGGCTTGCTCCGCCAGCGCCGTCCCGCGGCTGAAATCATGAAAATTCAAATTTCAAAGGAAAAACCATGAACACCATCTTCATCATCATTGACACCCTGCGCCGCGACCACCTCGGCTGTTATGGCAACGACTGGATTCAAACCCCCAACCTCGACGCGCTGGCGCGCAAGAGCGTCGTCTTCGAGAACGCCTATCTCGGCTCCTACCCGTGTATGCCCGCCCGCCGCGATATGTGGACGGGACGCTTCGAGTTCCCCTGGCGCGGCTGGGGTCCGCTCGAAACCACCGACCCCGACATTGCCAAAATCGTCACCCAAAACGGGCATACCAGCATGGTCATCAGCGACCACTACCACATGTGGGAGCGCGGCTCTGGCAATTACTTCTTCAATTTCTCCGGGGCGGAATTTATTCGCGGGCAGGAAAACGACCTGTGGATTACCGATCCCGACATCCCCGTTGAATTCCCTGGCGACCCCGAACGCATGGCGCGTCACGCCCTGCGACCTGGCTCCTTTGCGCGTTACAAACGCAACACCGCCCACTTCCGTGTGGAACAGGATTACTTCGCCCCGCAGGTCTTCCGCAAAGCCTCCGAATGGGTCGAGCGCAACCGCGCCCAAAAAGATTTCTTCCTCATGTTGGAAGTTTTCGACCCGCATGAACCCTTTGACCCGCCCTACCCCTACGACGAAATGTACAACCCCGGTTATACCGGCAACCGTTTCATCTGGCCCACCTATGGTAAATCCGACCTGTACAGCGAAGAGGAACTCAAGGAAATCCGCGCCCTGTATGCAGGCGAAGTCACAATGGTGGATCGCTGGCTCGGACACCTGCTCGACACGGTGGAACACCTCGGCTTGATGGACGACACCATGATTATCGCCGCCACCGACCACGGGCATCTCTTCGGCGAACACGGCATGATTGGCAAGCCCTGGTCAGACCTAGGGGATTCAAATATGTATCAGGAACTTGCGCACGTTCCGTTGCTGATCTACCACCCCAACGGACAAAAGGGCAAGCGTGTATCGCATCTGGTTCAACCGGTGGACTTGTTCGCCACCGTTCTGGACGGATTCAACATTCCGCTTCCTGCCGGGACGCATGGGCTGAGTCTGCTCCCATACATTCTCCACGCAGACGAAGGCGCACCCATCCGCCAGACGGCTGTCTTCGGACGCTACGGCGAAGCCATGAACATCACTGACGGTGAGTGGACGCTCTACGTCTGGCCCCCCACAGAAAAGAACGAACCTCTCAACTGGTACTCTCCCCTACCGCCCCAATTCGGCGACGTGCGTGTCAATGACGACTTCGACGGGGTTCACTACTCCGCCCGCGTCACCCGCGGACCGATGTCCAGCACGCTCTACAACGTCAAGGACGACCCGCAGCAGGAGCATAATCTTTTCGCCGAGCGCCCCGAAATCGTAGAACGACTCAAAACCAGCCTGCGCGAATTCCTGACCTCCATTAACGCCCCGCGCGAACAACTCATCCGCCTGGGGTTGGAAGACGCCGCTCCGCCTTTGTAAAATACGGTTGGATTTATCCAAACCTGCGGGATGGTTATTGAATGATGCGCTTGATCTATCCCAATGAGCAGACAGTCATTACAGTTGTTTATCCAGCCAGTCTTTGATCGCGCCCAGCGACTCGGCGGTGATAGTATGATCCATGTGGAAGTTGCGGTATTCCAAATCTACGCCGTAACGCAGGATGAAGTCGCGGGATTGATGCGACCATTCGAGCGGCATACTCGAATCTTCATAGCCGTGCGTCATCACCACAGGCTTGCCTTTTACGCCCGCTTCATCCACCTGCAGACCCGATTGCATGGGAACATAACCCGACTGCGCGACGACTCCCGCGATGCGATGCGGACGGGTGAGCAGGAAGGACATCGAAATCATACTGCCCTGACTGAAACCCATCAGAAAAAATTTCTGCGGGTCAATCGGATAAGTTGCCAGCAGTTCGGTAATGAAGTTATCGATCCGTGCTAGCGCGGCGGCGAGAATGACAGGGTCGGGCTTGCCAAATTGCGTGACTGTGTACCAGTCATAAGCGCCGGGGGCGAAGTCGACGGGTCCGCGCCCGCTGACCCAGAGCAGATTATCCTGCAAAGAATCCGAGAGTCCAATTAAGTCGCGCTCGTTGCTGCCGTGTCCATGCAGGGCAAAGATGGCGGGATAGCGCGTCTCCTTGTCGGCGGGATTGTAGCCAGCAGGGAAACGAGTGAGATGATAAATCGAAAGGTTCGTGCGTTCTTCAACAGGGATTTGATTCATGGGAAACTCCTAAATTGTTTTATTATTCCGTCCCGAAGGGTTGATTGGCGAAATAAGGTTTTCAAGGAAACCTTCCGGACGTTCGTATAAGGCAAGTTACAAAAATCTACGCCGATATTCGGCTTCGAATTTCCTTGCGGACAACAGGCGCGACCTTCGTTCCGAGTAGTTCAATCGAGCGCATGAGTTCTTTGTGCTGAACTGTGCCAATATCCATCTGGAGCAACAGGCGGTTGTAATGCAGAATGTTTTGCTGATAGAGAATCTTTTCGATAACCTCATCAGGGTTGCCGACGTAATCAGAGCCGCGCAGACCGCGGGAGTCTTCGAACTCATTGCGTGTCAATCCGCGAAAGCCGCGCTCGCGTCCCAGTTTATCCATCATCGCATGCAGGGCTGGGAAGTAATCATCTGCCGCGTTTTGCGAATCATCCCCGATGAAGCCGCGCGAATTGACGCTCAACTGCAATTTGGCAGAATCGTGTCCAGCCTGCTGCCAGGCTTGTTTGTGCAAGTCCGCCAACGGGGCGAAACGTTCGGGCATTCCGCCGATGATGCCCAGCGCCATCGGCAAGCCCAATGCCCCCGCGCGCGCAGCGGATTCGGGCGTGCCTCCCACCCCAATCCAAATCGGAATTTCGCGTTGCAACGGGCGCGGATAGACGCCCAGATTGTTTAGGGCGGGACGATGCCTGCCGCGCCATGAAACGATTTCCGATGCGCGCAGTTTCAACAGCAGGTCCAGTTTTTCAATGAACAGCGAGTCGTAATCCTTCAAGTCATAGCCGAACAGGGGAAAGGACTCGATGAACGCGCCACGCCCCGCCATGATTTCGGCGCGCCCTTCCGAGAGCAGGTCGAGGGTAGCGAAATCCTGAAAGACGCGCACGGGATCATCCGATGACAACACAGTGACAGCCGTGCTGAGGCGGATGGATTTGGTGCGTGTTGCGGCGGCGCCCAGAATCACTGCCGGGGAGGATGAAAGAAAATCGGGCCGGTGATGTTCGCCGATTCCGAAAACATCCAAGCCGACCTGATCTGCTAATTCGATGGTTTCGAGCAGGTTTTTCATGCGCGTGAGCGAGTCGAGTTTCTCACCCGTCACGGGGTTGGTTTCCCATTCGACGAAGGTATATAACCCGATTTCAAAAGGTTGATTTATGGCTGACACAAAAAATAAACTCCTATTTTGATTGACTGATGTTATGTATCGTCCCGAAGGTTTGGGCAAAAAACAAGCCTGAAGGGCAAGAACCTTCGGGACGTTTAACATAAGGTGATTGATTGACTCAGGGATTGAATGGCATGATGCGCCAGTTCTTCCATCAAGATGTATTTTCGACTTCCACTACCTCGAAATCCGCAAATTGCAGCGACCAGAGATGTTCGTACACTCCGCCTTTTGCCAGCAGCGCGGCATGGGAACCCTGCTCGACAATCTGTCCGTTTTGCAGGACGACGATGCGGTCGGCGCGCTGAATGGTGGGCAGGCGGTGGGCGATGACAAACGAGGTGCGGCCGCGCGTCAGGCGTTCCAGCGCCTCCTGCACGAGACGTTCCGATTCAGAATCCAACGAGGAAGTGGCTTCGTCCAAAATGAGGATGCGCGGGTCTTTGAGCAACATGCGCGCGATGGCGACACGTTGGCGCTGTCCCATCGAGAGTCTGACGCCCTTCTCGCCGACCAGCGTTTCGTAGCCTTCGGGAAATGCCTGGATGAAGTCGTGGGCATTGGCGGCGCGGGCAGCCGCTTCGAGGTCTGCGGTAGAAGCGTTCATTTTTCCGTAGGCGATGTTCTCGCGCACCGTCCCGCCGAAGAGGAAGGTCTCCTGCGGCACGAGTCCCATTTGCTCGCGCAGGGCGTGCAGGTTGTAGCGGCGCACATCCACACTGTCTATTTCGATGACGCCGGCGGTAGCGTCGTAGAAGCGCGGCAGCAAGTTGACCAGGGTGGTCTTGCCCACGCCGCTCGGTCCGACGATGGCAATCATCTCGCCAGGTTGAACTTCAAGACTGATGCCCTTCAAAATGGGTTGGTCAGGCTGGTAGCCGAAAGAAACATTCTCGAAGCGCACCCCACCTCGCAGGGCGGAGGGAACGACTGCATCAGGGGTTTCGAGCGGCTCGGATTCGGCGTCCAGAATTTCAAAGAGGCGGCGACCCGCGCCGAGGGCTTCACGCACCCGGGCATACAACCCGGCAAATTCGCCGAGCGGACCCGCGACCATCATCATGTAAAAGAGAAACGCCACCAGTTCGCCCGGCGTGAGCGTCCCGGCGATGACCAGCCGCCCGCCGTACCAGAGCAGAAAAGTCAGCGCGCCGAAACCGAGAAAACTAATCAGCGGGATGAAAACCGAACGGACGCGCACCCGCTGCATGGTTGTCTGATACGCCGCTTCCACGTTTTGCTGGAAGCGTCCCTTTTCGAAGGCTTCGCGCGCAAAGGATTTGACGACGCGGATGCCCGACAGCATTTCTTCGAGCGTGACGGTGGTGTCGGCGATGCGATCCTGCGCGGCGGTGGCAAGGCTTTGAAGGCGGCGTCCGAACAGCACGCCGACGAGAATAATGGGCGGAATAATGGCAAAGATGATCAGCGTCAACTGCCAGTTCATCACCAGCATCAGAACCAGTCCGCCCACCAGATTAATGATCTGGCGCAGGAAGTTGATGGGCGTCTCGGTGACAACTTCCTGCACGAGGGTCACATCGTTGCTGACGCGCGAGACGATCTCGCCTGTGCGCCGCTCGGCGAAGAAACGCAGGGGCAGTCCCGTCAGTTGCGCATGAACTTGCGCACGGAAATCGGCGATCACCCTTTGTCCGACCTGCGCCATGAGGTAGGTGTTTCCCACCGAGAGCAGGCTTTGCGCGATAAACAATGCCAGCAGACCCAGCGCGATCAAGTCCAACTGCGGCTGGTTGCCCGCCACGATGACCGTATCTACGAGGATGCGAATCGCCCAGGGTAGCGCCAGCCCGATCAACGTGGACACGATGAGCAGGAATGCGGCAAGCGCAAACCTGCCCCAATAGGGCGCGACCAACGCCATCATGCGGCGCAGGTCGGAGCGAATCTCAGGGGTGATGAATTTGGGTATCTGCATTGGTTTACGCAACCGCCATCCGTTTGAGGGTAATGGCTTTTTCGGGGCAACTGGCGACGCACTCCGCGCAGGCGCGGCAGGCTTCGGCGCGGACTGGGAAGGCTTGTTTCCAGCCGTGCGCCGTGCCCTTGAGCCGTCCCACGAAACTTAACGTGGCGCGCTCTTGCGGCGAAACAATCCCCAATTCGAACACATTGTACGGACAGACCGTCATGCATTCGGCTTTGCCTTCACATTTATTGCGGTCAATGACGGGGATGAAGACGCCAGGGTCTTGTTTGCAGGTGGACGTATCGGGTTGCATATTGAATCCATTCGAAGTTGAAAATTACGGGCGGGTCATTGAACCCAGCCCGCCAACAGGGTCAGCCATTGGTCGGTGACAAAAACCGGCGGCGCGCCATCCGCGTTGTCGAGCGCGGCATGAATGCGCTCCATTCCATCCGCGTAGGCGGCATCGCTCAACAGCGCGAGTTGCGAAGAGCCGCCTTTTTGCGTGAAGGGATTATCCAAAATTTCGCGCCCGATAAATTCCTGATGGACGTGTTCCGCCACGCGCCACTCCGTGCGCGCAAAACCGCTTTCGAGCATCCAGTCGAGCAATTTTCCGCTAGATGGGAATCGCCGCAGATCAGTGGTCAATACGCCGTCGAAATAATCGTAGAGATACCAGCGGTCGCGCCCGATGTGTGGGTCGAGGTTGATGATAGCCAGCGCGCCGCCCGCCCGCAATAACCGCCGCGCTTCGGCGATGAAGGCGCGCTGGTCGGCATAATGATGCAGGGCGTTGACGGATAACACCAGGTCGAAACTTGCGGATGGGAACGGCAGGCGATTCGCGTCCCCGTTCGTTAAGGACAACGCCTCATCCTGACCCCGAGCCTGCTTCAACATCCCAAGCGAAAAATCCAACCCGACGACGCGCCGCGCCAGCGGGTTGAGTTCCATCACCCAGCGACCCGTGCCACAGCCCACTTCCAACACATCGCGCGCCCTGTTCTGCTTCACCAATGCGCGCAATGCCCGCGAGATTCCCGCCAGCGGATTCTGGTCGTAACGCGCGTTATAGTTCGGCGCAATCGCGTTGTAATTGACGATCTGATTCATCCAAACTACTCCGCTTGATGCAGGTTGCCAGGCGCATCCATGAGATGCCCAGACTTGACCGCTTTGGTTTGAAGATAGTCCGCGTTGTGCGGGTTGGGCGGCATGACGAGCGGAATGCGTCCATTCACCTGGATGCCGAGCGCCTGCAACCCCTCGATTTTGCGCGGGTTGTTGGTGATGAGGCGGACGGATTTGACCTGCATCGAGGCAAGCATGTGGGCGGCAATGCTGTAATCGCGTTCGTCGTCGCGGAAGCCCAACGCTTCGTTGGCTTGCACGGTATCCAGCCCCGAGTCCTGCAATTCATACGCGCGGATTTTATTGGTGAGCCCGATGCCGCGCCCCTCCTGCCGCAGATAGAGCAGAATGCCTTCGTCCATCTCGCCGATCATTTTCAGCGCAGACTCCAATTGGTCGCGGCAGTCACAGCGCAGCGAGCCAATGGCATCGCCCGTCAGACATTCGGAGTGCAGGCGCACAGGTACATTTTCATGATTCCACGGCATGCCCTTCACGAAGGCGGCGTGTTCCTTGCCGTCACGCGTGTCCGAAAAGGCGACAACGTGAAAATCGCCAAAGCGTGATGGCAGTTCGGCGAATGCGACGACTTTAAGGCATACATGGTCGGAACCATATCCTTCGCAGTTGTGTTCCGCGACCAGCATTTCCCTGATCTGTTGATGGGGGTGTGTCATAATGTCTTTCCAGTCATGGCAGCAAGGGGTTGACGCTGCTCATTGTGGTTTACCTTTTCGATGAAATGATGGGCATAAAGACACCCGGTTCCTGTTTACAATCCATAGATTTTGAAGCAGTCGTCATGGTTTGTTTTCCATTCCTTTTACAAACTCCAACAGTTCATGGCTTTCCTGAAGCCAGGTCATCGGATTGACGCTGCGCTTGATGTATTGAAGCAAACCATCTCGATCCACCACCACCGAGGCGGTGCGCTGGATGACAAAAGCTACTTTATCCAACCCAAATAATTGATATACTGCGCGGTTAGGATCAGACAATACAGGGAAGGGCGTCTTGAGCGTCTCCGCATACTGGCGGGCGCGTTCGGGCGAATCGCCCAGAATCACCAACACATCCGTGTTTGCTGCTTGAAAATCCGGAACCATGCGCCCCAACTGGGCGACGTGCGACCGGCATTGTATTCAGTTGTATTCGCGCACGAAAAACAAAACGACGTGCGATTTGCCTTTATATTCCGCCAATCCGATTTGCCGTCCGTCATTTGCGGTCAGGCTGAAATCGGGCGCGGGAGAACCTACTGCCAAGTCAGTGCTCACAAGAATCTCCTTTTTCGGTTGGTGATGAGGATGCGGTAGTGTATAGGGAAACCAATTCCGTCAAGAAAATAAATCAGAAGAAATACCCTCGCCGTTCACGAGCGGATGCGCCTGGGAGAAATACTCTCGGCTCATCAAATCACGGACGAGGTCTTCCGGCAAACGACGAAATAGATTATCGGGTCCGAACTGGGTACGGTGGGCGTTGATGGCATTCCACTTGGCTTCGTTGTAGGCGGCTACATCCATCAGCGCGGTAATCAGGTCATCGTTGAAACTGGGACGTAGGAGGATTTGGTCGAGCATGGAAGTGTCCAGTCCGCGCGCTTCCATGCGGTCGCGCAGTTCGGTGAAGAATTTCGTGGGGATGGCGGTGTAAAAGAGGCGGCTGGGCTGGAAGGCGGGACCCGCTTCGGGAAAGCGCTGCGGGTCCGAGGCGGCGTGAAAGGCGGCGGTGGTGTAACGGCTGATGGCGATGTGGTCGGGATGTCCGTAGCCGCCGCCCGGCTCAAAGGTCAGGACGATTTCAGGTCGCAGGTCACGAATGATGCGCGTCAGGTGTTCGACAACTTCGCCTTCGGGGGCATTAATGAAAGCGCGCGGATCCTGGTTTTCAGGCGTGCCGTCCATGCCAGAGTCGCGGTAGTCCAACAAAATTACTTCCTGAATTCCGAGGGCGCGGGCGGCGGCGCGCAGTTCTCCCTCGCGTACCCGTCCAAGCGTTTGCGGCGTGGCAAGGCTGGGATCGGAAATTTCGCCGACTTCGCCACGTGTAGCGCAGACAAGGGCGATGGGATGTCCTTCGGCAGCATAACGCGACAGAGTTCCACCTGTCCCAAAGGATTCATCGTCAGGATGCGCAAAGACAGCCAACAGGGGGCGGGAGACGTTTGTCATATTATCCTTCAACCGAAAACAACACGCTGTTTTGCGCGGGGTCTACTACCAGGATACCTTCATTGGTCTGGTTGTAAGGCATTTCGACTTCCTCGATGCGTGCCAGAAGTTGATCCAAAGCGGCGCGGTCGGGCAGGACGAATGAGATGTTTTTCAGCCCCAGCGCGTCGGGAGGCGGAGGCGGTGCGCCTTCGCCCTGCCAGGTGTTGTAACCGATGTGATGATGATAGCCGCCCGCCGAGACCATGCCCATGCGAAAGCCGCTGCGCGCCACACCCATATCGTCGAAGCCAAGTTGCTCGTGATAGAAGCGACGCGTGTCATTCAAGTTGGCGACGTACATGTGGAAATGTCCCATACGCACTTCGGGCGGGACGGGTTCATCGAGGCGGTCATCTTTGGTCAGGTGGGCGAGGAGCGCGTCAACGTCGAGTGGTTCGCGCCCATCACTGGGTCTGCCATCGGCGTGACGGGCGTAAAAACTCCCGTCGGCATTCACAACAAAAATCCCATCTTCAGGCGATTCACAATACAGTTCAATGTTGTTGCCTTCCGGGTCATCCAGGTAGGTGGTTTTGGTCATCACATGATCGGTGGGATAGTTGGGCCAGTGCATGGAAAACAGGCGGGAAATGACGCGGGCCAGTTCGCGGCGGTTGGGAAAGAGGATGGCGAAGTGATAGATGCCGGTTACGCCGCGATAGCGTTTGCCATTTTGGATTTGGGTCAGGCGCACAAAATCTGCGCCGCCCGCGCCTAGACCGGCGCTGTTCTCGTCCTTCCAGTGCAAGCGCAAACCTAATACTTGCTGGTAAAAGGCAAGTTGATTCTTGAGGTCGGCGACCTTCAGATGGACGTAGCCTGGCTTGGTCTGTGGGTGGATGCGATGCGGAGATATGGCAACGGGTTGAGGGATAGGTGGGGTGGAGTTCATTTTTCTCCTTCGATTACAGAGCGTTTAGTACTATTACTTACGGAAGAACAAACATGTATCGTCATCTAGACCTTGCTTCTGCTTCCGTTGAATCAACTTTTTACAGCGGCGGTTATATCTGCCGCGTTCACCGCGCGCCCCGTGACAAAATTGTAGGAGTCTATGACGAGTTGAAAGATCACGTTCAACTCCTGCATGTCCAGCGGCGTGTACAACATCACCATGCCGAGATTGCCCATATATGCCGCCATCGGGTGCGGCTCTGCCCAACCCTTTTCGATGGCTTCCTGCGCGCGTTCAGGCGAAAGCGAAACGTGCAAACTGCCGTCGGGATGGATGTGCGCGAACTCGCGTCCGCGAGCGATGGATTCAGGGTGAGATAGAGGCAGGTCTTCGTCAAGCCAGATTGCCCGCGCCCCAGGCACGGAGATGACCGTCGGGCGGTTGGTCACATTCGGGAGGGAATATGCCAGCCGAAACAGTTCCGCATTTACTTCTGGCACAGGTTGTATACCAATCTGGGAATGCGGCATATTCTTGTTTGTCGGTGGACGCGTCCGCCTGCGTTGGGGAAGAGGGTTGTGTTCCATGATTTTTGATCCTTTCTAAGCGACTAAGGTTTTTGTAGTATTTCGGATTCCAGTGATTAACAGACGTTATGTACTTGCCGCTTTCAACCTCGCTCTGCATCTCGTCCGCGTTTAGCCCGACTTGCAGGGCGGCAAGAGGCAGGGCATCTCATTTGCTGATATCCTGTCTCTTGCCGTAGAACTTAAAGTTGGCTTTAGAATGCCAAGCTCAAGGCCCAGGGTTGGGGAATGGCAACGAACATCAGCGTGCAGCCCAACATGCAGAAATCTTTCATGAAGAAGGTCATGTCCATTTGGCGCTGCATGGGGTCTTGAATCGTCCAGAAGTTGTGCATGATGGATGCAACCGGGATGATAAACAGCACGATCAGGGCAATACCGACCAGCGGGTAAAGACCCAGCAGCAGGCTCAAGCCGCCCAGGATGATCATTGCGCCGCTGCCGCGCACGGCAAGCCCGGGAAACGGCACGCCTTTGGATTGTGTCCAGGGAATCATGGCTTGCGCCTGGGCAAAATGGGCGTAACCGCCAAAGATCCAGTAAACGCCTGTGATGATCCGTCCAATCAGAAATACGATTTCCATTTTCGTTCTCTCCTTTGAGTCTGTGTTTTTAAAGTTTTACAGTAAGCGCAGTGGTCATGAGATGGGTAAATTATTCCTTATGTCGCTGCCTCCAATTTGCCATGATTATTTTTTGAGTTCGTTCTCGATTTGCTGTAACGCTTGCAGGAAGGCCTCATACGGCTGGGCGCCGACGATGGCGTAACGGTCGTTCAAAACATAAGTCGGCACGCCGGTCACGCCGATCTGAGACGCCTGGTTCACTTCCGACTGGACGGCGGCGGTGTATGTTCCCGCTCCCACCAGCCTTTGCATCTCTTCCGCGTCCAGCCCGGCTTCTTCGGCGGCGGCGCGCAGGACTTCCCATTTGCCGATGTCCTGTCCCCGGCCGTAGAACTTGTCGAAAACGATGCGGTGGAACTCAAGCCCATTTCCGCGCTGGAGGGCGTATTCCGTGGCTTCGTGCGCCAGCCGCGTGTTCGGGATATGGGTTGGGAAGACCATCTCCAGCCCGGCGGCGTTTGCCATTTGCTTCAAACGCGCGTTGGATTGGGCGGCGCGGGCTTTCACATATTCAGGCAGTTCCATGCCCTCCGGCGGCGTATCGGGGCGCAAATAAAACGGGCGCCACTCGACCTGCGCGTTGTGCTTTTCAATTAGCGTTGCGACCACACCCTGGCCGACATAACACCACGGTCAGACGTAGTCGGAAAAAATTGTGAGTTTGATTTGATCCATTTTTCTTTCCTTTACTTTTTACGATTTGGGGCGCAAAATCACCATCGGAATTTCGCGCTGAGTGCGCTTCTGGTAGCCTTCAAAGGCGGGGGCTTTCTCAACCAGTTGCGCCCACAACCGTTCTTTCTCCTCCGAATCCGCCTGTTTTGTTGTCACCAAACTCATAACGCCGCCAATTTCGATTGTTGCTTGCGGGCTGTTTTTCAGATTGAGCCACCAAGCCGGGGGCATTTCCCCTCCGTTGTTGGAGGCAGTAATAATGTAGTTGGGACTCTCACTGAGGTACATTACCGGCACAGTATGTTTCTTCCCAGTCTTACGTCCAGTGGTGGTAAGCAGAAGCACCGGCATTGCTCCAAGACGACCGCCCACTTTTCCGCCGGTTCGACGGTACAGAAAAACGTAGATCGTCATAACCAATCTCATCAGCCATTTGCCAAACATGCAATTCCTCTATTCTTTCAAGTCAGGCGCTTTGTAGATGCGCGTCAAAAAACGCCAGGGTGCGCTTCCAGGCATCAGCGGCGGCTTCGGCGTTGTAGGCGGGACCCGTTTCATTGAAAAAGGAGTGGCGTACATTCGGATAGATTTTGATGTCGCGGGCCACCTGATGCGCTTCGAGCCGCTCTTCCAACTGGCGGGCAGCGCTGGCGGTGAAATCCTTTTCAGGGTAACTACCGACAATCGGACAGGATCCAGCCAGGGCGTCGAGCGGACGCGGGTTTGTCCATAAAAGACCGAGGCGGCGCGCAGATCTTTATCCACGCAAGCCAGTTGCAGGGCGTAACTTCCGCCCATGCAGAAACCGATCGCGCCCACGCGCTTCGCTTGGACCTCGGGCCGGTTTCGTAAAACATCCAGTGCGGCGCGCAACTCGCCGACCACGCCGTTGCTCAGCGGGCGGACGAGGATGCCGTGGAAGATGCGCGTCATGCAGGCGACGCGGCTGCCGGCGCTGAATAAATCCACTGCCAGCGCGGCGTAGCCTTCATTGGCGAAACGCCGGGCAATATCGCGGATATTTTCGTTCAGCCCAAAGATTTCGTGGATGACAACCACGCCGGGGAAAGGACCTGCGCCTGCGGGCTTCGCCAGGTAGGCGTCCAGGGTTCCGCCTTGCGGGCGGGGAACCGTCAGGGTTTCAGTGAGCGGGTCAATGTTCATTTCAATATGTCCACGATCTCCTGCACAGTGGCGGCTTGCAGACTTTCGGCATACCAGGTTTCCATCTCGATCTTCAGACCAGTGTAGATGTGAGCGAGGCGGGTCTTGCGTTTTTCTTTGCTCAGGCTGGCATCCTGTTGAATGGCTTGTGTCTCTGGATGTTCTTCTTTCCAGCGTTTGATGCGCTCATTGGCGGCTTTGGGGCGCTCGACCCACGTCCCGATCAGTTGAAAGGCTTCATCCAGAACGGCGAAGACGGGGATGGCGGCGATGCCGCCTGCGGCGAACCAGGCTTGCAGCTCGGGCCAGCGTGAGCGAATGAAGACGCGCGTTTCCATGGCGGGAGCTGCCTCCGTCAGGCGCGCCAGGATCGGCAGATTCATCAGGCAATCGGTGCACCAATCCTCGGTCATCACCAGAACGCGGAGGGGGCGCTGAAGCGCGGCCGCGGCCGCGCGTTCCTCTTCGCTGAGTTGGACGGTCTCAAGGCGGCGCATCATTATGTCTTGATCTACACTCATCTGCGCAACGAAATCAGGCAGGGTAAGACCCTGCTTCCAGCGTGAGGCATTCATGGGCAGCGCAGTTCGAGGAGAAGAGGCAGGTTGGTCTGTCATAAGCAGTCAATCCGCGCTGGCAAGATCAACCGCCGAATTCGACTGCGCGGCGTCCGGCTCGCCTCCTTCAGAGGCGGCGCCGCGGCGCGCGAAGTCGGTCAATTTGCGCCGCGGGGCGAAGAAGATGGCGACCAGTCCCAACAGGGCGGCAATGAAGGCAATGGTGAAGACCAGATTGATGGAATTTGCCATTGCCAGGCGCGCGCTTTCCGCGATCGCCAGTTGCGAGCCGGGAGCGGGATTGAGCAGTTGTTGAATGATGCTCACGTCCTGCCCTGCCGCGCGCAGGTCAGAGGTCAGGCGAAGAGCGAGCGCCGCGCCCATCACGCTTACGCCGAGCGTCCCGCCGATCGTGCGGCTGAACTGAACCGTGGCGGTGGCCGCGCCGAGGTGACGGCGTTCCACACTGGACTGGACGGCAATCAGGAGGGACGGGATCGAAAATCCCATACCGATGCCCATCAGGGCGACGAAGACCATCAACAGGGTTTGGCTGACGGTGACGCTCGCTTGCGACATGAGGAAGGTCCCCAGACTAAGCGACGTCATGCCAATCAATCCCAGCCTCCAATAACCGACTTTCAACATCAGGCGCGCGCCAATGATGCTTGCCGTCACCCAGCCGAGGAGCATGGGGGTGATCGTAACGCCGGCCTGCGTAGCGCTGGTTCCCAATACAGATTGCACAAACAATGGGATAAAGGATGTGCTGCCGAACATCGCCCAGCCTGCCAGCAGGCCGTGTACCACCGCAACCGAGAACAGGCGGTCGCGGAAGAGATTCAGCGGCAGAAGCGGATCCACGGCGCGGCGTTCCACCCATAGCAGAACCGCGAAGAGAACCACCGCCAGACTGATCAGTGCCCAACTGCCCGGCGTTCCCAACTCCATGAGTCCGAAGAGAAGCGCAACCACGCCGGCCGTCAAAAGACCCGCGCCGGCGTAATCCACCACAGGGGTTTCGTGATGTTGAACCTGGTCTCGCCAGGCGAGCGCCACCAGCGTTGCGGCAAGTAAACCGGGGATGACGTTGACGTAAAAAACCCAGCGCCAGGACAGTTGGTCCACCAGGAAACCGCCCAACAGCGGACCGATAATGGACGACACGCCCCACACGCCGGAGAATAATCCCTGCATGCGGGCGCGCTGCTGCAGCGAGAACATCTCGCCGATCATGATGAACGCCAGCGGCTGGATGCCGCCCGCGCCCAATCCCTGAATGGCGCGGAAGATGATGAGCTGGGTCATGTTGTTTGCCAGCCCGCTCAATGCCGAACCAAGCAGAAACAGTCCCATGGCGAAGAGGTACAGGCGGCGGCGCCCGAACAGGTCGGACAACTTGCCGTAGAGCGGGACGGTGGCGGTCGAAGCCAGCATGAACGCCGCGAAGACCCACGAGTAATGTTCCAGCCCGCCCAACTGCCCAATGATGGTAGGCATGGCGGTTGCGATGACGGTCGATTCCATCGAAGCCATGAACAGGCTGAGCATAACACCCAGCGTGACGATGATGATGCGCTTGCGTGACATATTATTCGACTTGCGCTTCCTTTTCCTGGATTTCTCGAATCTGTTTGCGGACCTCGGGCATGATCTCGTTCAAAAAGACCTTGATCTGCGCCTCTTCATCTCCCGCCACAGGCCAGAAGATGAAGGCGTCGTGCCGGTATTCGAGATGGTAGCGGACGAGGGTTTCGACCCACTCGGCAGGCGTTCCCAACACCAAGCCTGGACGATTGAATTGATAACTCTCGCCCGCGCGCAGTTTGATTGCGCCAAACAAATTGTAGCCGCGCCGCACTTCGGACGGATTGCGACCGGCCTGCGCGGCGCCTTCGTCCAGCAGGGTGTTGACTTCGGGCAGTTGCTGGGGCGGCACATAAATCGTGCCAACCAGCCAGCCGTCAGCCATGCGTCCCGTGAGGCGCAACATACGCGGGCCACCGGCCCCAAACCATAACGGAATGGGATGTGCGGGAGCTGGGCCGGGAACGAGTTCGCCCACCTTGTAAAACCCGCCAGAATACGAGAAGCGCCCGCCGGCGTGATCCCACATGCCGCGCACGATTTCGGCGTACTCTTTGAAAGCCTGATAGCGCTGACCGGGCGTTTGTCCGACCGTGCCTCCCCAGGTTTGCATCCCTTCAATATAGCCGCCCGCGCCCAGCCCAAGTTCGAGGCGCCCCTTGGTGATTAAGTCCAGCGTAGCGGCCATTTTTGCCATCATCGCCGGCGGGCGCAAGGGAGTGTTCATGACGTTGGTGGCGATATG
Source organism: Acidobacteriota bacterium (assembly GCA_022072205.1). Classification (GTDB taxonomy): domain Bacteria; phylum Acidobacteriota; class Blastocatellia; order RBC074; family RBC074; genus JAJVID01. The sequence goes on along the minus strand of JAJVID010000106.1, from coordinate 9,549 downwards.
CACGCGTTCGGTGCGGGCCGCAAGAGCAGTGAGAAGGGTCCACGTGTCCAGGAAGTCCGCGTTGTAGGGGTGATCCTGAATCGTGACCAGTTCCACATCGCTTTCATCCGCCAGGCGGGCGCGCTGCAGGGCGGCCTCAAGGTTGGCGGTGGAGGGGTCAATATTGACGCCAAAAACAGGGGGTTGAGTAAAAGGCATGGTCGAGAAAGAGGCGGGTTAGTGACTGTGACCTTCGTGGCTGTGGGAATGTCCGTGGTGATCTTCGGGCAGGTACTGATGCGGATCCTTCTCGAAGGATTTCTGACAGCCAGCCGAACAGAAATAATAGGTCTCGCCGGCGTGTTCGCTCTTGTATTGCGCAGTTTCGATTTCGACTTCCATCTTGCAAACGGGATCAATGGCAGTAGTCATGGGTTTCTCCTTTTGAAAAACAAGATCGTCCATTTCGGACGCGGGATAACATTCGCCCGTCAGAGGGTCGCAGTAACCGCCGGCGGCGGCGTTGCCGCCGAGTCCAATCAGCGTGACGGGTTTTATGGACGGTTGGTTTACAGCGTGATCAGGATTGGGCGATGCCATGCTAGTAACCAAGCCTTTCCTTCACGAGGATCATGGTCGTTCGATCTGGCAGAACCTCGCGGTGGACGACCAACAGTTTATTGACGCTGCTGTGCATCCCGAGTGTCTGCATCAGGCGCGCATCCTCCAGCGGGAGGGCATATTCGTACACGCGTCGAAAACCATCTTCCAGCGTGCGCACAATTTTTTGAGCGCCAACCACCCAGATGACGCGCGCGGCGGAAGCGGCGTAAGGCGCCAATTGACTGCCTGAGTTGGAGGCAATGATGACGCTTCCGTCCTCCGTCACAGCATGAACGCTGCCGACGATGTACTCGGGAACCGCGCCCATCTTGACCATCTCACGGTTCTGTGTGGCGCGATCCATCTTGGCGAGTCGGGCCCGCACGGAATTGTAGCGATCCGAATTGTCAATCATTTCAGTGACGCCCAATTCTTTCAGTGTGGTGGAAAGGGCAAGAAATACCTCGGCGCCTTCGGGCAGCAATTCGAACAGCGTTTTGCGGGCCTCTTCCCCGTTTGCCGCGAGGATTGTGCGAATGCCATGCGCCTCCAGCGCCAGGGCAGAGCGATTGATTTGTTCATCGCTTGCCAGCCGCGCGAATTCCTCATTTGGAACGAGTTTGACGCCTTCAACTTCGGGGTTCATTGGAACAACTCCCAACGCCCGTATGCAATGTTCATCTTGACTCTCCTCATCCAGCGTGGTAAGATACTTGTGTCGCTTAAGTAACAATTGTCGCTTATTAAACATGTATTGCATAGTTTAGTCAATCACCAAAAGATGATTTTTGTTGGATAAGCGACAAAGGAGAAAAAATGTTGATCAACGCTCCGCCTGAAGAAAAACTCGATCCGCGCGTCAAACGCACCCGCCGTCTGCTGGAAGAGGCATTTTCGGAACTTATCCGCGAGAAGGATTTTCAATCCGTCTCGATTCAAGATATTGCCGTCCGCGCCGGAATCAACCGCGCCACGTTCTACGCGCATTTTCCCGATAAATATGCCCTGCTTGAGCATCAAATCCGCCAGGAGTTTCGGGCGGAAATCGAAAAGCGCACGTTGAACGCCTGCCATTTCAGTGAAGATAATTTACGCGCGCTGATCCTGACCGTGTGTGAATTCATCGGAGAAGCCAACAGCCATTGCAAATCGCCGCGCGGCCAGTTTGGTCAGCTCATGGAGACGCAGATCAAAGAACAGACCAAGGGTCTGTTGATGACATGGCTTGAACAAATCGGGTCGAATCCCTCTCCAGTGATCGCGGCCACTGCCGCCAGTTGGGCGATCTACGGGTTGGCACAGTACTGGAATGAACAGAAAGACCACGACTCTCTGGGCGAGTACATTGAAAAGATAATGCCGCTGGCAGAAGTAAATTTGCAGTTTAGCCGCGCTTGATTTTCGTACAAAAGCAGAAACAAATTGCGCTTTTCCTTTTCAAGATTGGCATCTCTTTGTCAAGGTCCAGGTGGGGGTATCTGAAAAAATTTCAAAGGGTTCTGACTGTGGTATTTTCCTTGCGAAACTATCACAATCGCGAAGATCTGTCCCAGATAATGTAGAGATCGCGGGTGCTCTCGTCATCAGTCAAAAAACCGTGCGCAATCACGTCTCGAATATCTTCAACAAATTACAAGTGGCAGATCGCGCACAGACCATCATTCGTGCAAGGGATGCAAGATTGGGGTAAGAAAATGTTAGTCATGATTTTTCCAACCTAATGCAATGAACTATTAATCAAAATACCACCCCTCAAACGGAGAGGAGCGGTATTGTTCATTGGATCTTGGCCATCAAATTGATGGCGTACCAAAATTCAAGACGATCTGAATCTATAATTTCAAATAACCTTTATATTTTCGCAGATTATCTTATCATTTTCCACCGGGCTGTGTAATTATCCTGATGGATGTTCTGTTCCATTAAAATGTTCGGTCTCTTGTAACTTGAGAGTGGATTCAGGGGCAAGTTTCGCAAGTTCGCCCAATCAGTCAAGAATTTTTCTCGCATAACTTTGGACTCATGGCGAAATTCTCACATAACTTGAGACTCGATATTTTGGGTTTGAAATCCAGATATCTACAAGCGTTGCTCCATAAAGAGCGAAGACTTTATGTGATCTTCGCTCTTTTAGTCCCAAGTTACGAGAGACTGAAACTCACCGCATTGGTAAGGAATCCCAAGTTATGCGAGAATCCGAGTCCAGTCCCAAGATACAAAAGACTCTACACAAGGCAGACAACGATCATATCACTGCCCCGGCCAGCCGATCTGCCCCTGCCCTTCACGCACTGCCCAATAGATGACTCCACCCCAATTCCAGGAACGCTGATATTGAGGATTGCTGATACTGCCGGCACCATCCATGCGTCGCAGGGTCAGGTTGGTATCCCAGTAGGCGTCCGGCGTACCATCATTGTTGATATCCGCCATTCTCACGGCAGGTAGATTTGCCACAGCAGATGGGGGAATCTCTCCACCGCTAGAATGATTCTTCCATTCATAGCCTGTGATGCCGCGATGCCCGGTTCCGCCACCGCAGTTGTAATTACCGTTGCCATTCGGACCGGCAAGGCAGCCTTCGATGGCTTCATACTCCTGATAACGCAACTCCCAGAACAACTTGTAGGGGGCGCGTCCATTGCCAACGAATAAAGGCATGTCCCCGGGGAGTTCATCCAGTCCACTGACACTGCCTGCGAGCGTGGAAGCTCCCACTGCCGGATGGGAAGGCACTTCCCATTGAATTGTTTGGCTTGCGCCATTGGATAACATCAGATCTCCAATCAGAGGCAGAGTCACAAACATGGGGCCCGCCGGTCGCAAGGTCAGGATCAGGCGTAGATTTTGCCAGTCGCCCACCTGTGGATGACTGGGCGATCCGCCGCCATTGGGAATATAGTTCACGCCACCTGATCCGGAGGATTCAGGCATACCGCCATTGCGGACAACGGTAGGCCAGCGAACAAGAGTCGCAGGATAGGGGCGCACATCCAGATAGATCTCGGGAAACGTGACACGCGCACTTACGTTCCAGCCGTTGTTGGCACAGGTAATACCGCCAGCAGTCACAGAGAACGATGTACAGGGATGTTGAGGCGGTGTGGTATTGGGCAGTTCACAAGGCATGACTGCTGTTTGCTCGATGATATGCAGGACCTGCCCGGTGCAGTTATCCACCCGGATGGGAAAGACCTTGCAGGAACTACTTTCCGCGTAATATTCAACTACTTGGAATGCCAGATGATTGCCGGGTGTACAAGCGCCACCGCCATTGTTGTTATTGTTATTTCCACCGCCTTCCTCTCCGCCGCCTTCATTTCCTCCACCTGTTGTGCAAATGATGCTTCCATCCGGTTGAAAGGAACAGGATGGGGCAGACTGTGCCAGGACGGATAAAGGTTGAACGGAGATCAAGACGATCAGCAGAAGAAATAGACTGGCGCGTTTCATGGCGCGGCTCCCGATAACACGGAGAGGATGTACTGCTTCTCGTTTTCATCCGTGAAAGACTGCCAGTTTTCCGGCAGCGGTTGCATGTCAAGATGATAAGTGTTGCTCAGCCACTTGGCATCCCAGGGTTGAGAGTCATATAAGGTCGCAACGGTCAGGCGGTCGCTGGCATTTTCTTTTGCATTGGTGATCTCCAACTTCGGTTCCGTCTGCGTGCCCAACCAAACCCACTGTCCATCCCCCAGATACCCGAAGAGTAGGAAGGAACGCATGGGTGTGGCAGTGGATATGTACTTGTGATCACTCAACGCATAGAGGATATGCGTATTCTCGGCATCCTCCACTACCAGACAGATCACCGGATACTCACCGCCCCAGATCTCGACGCGATTGCCTTTGACCGTGGATGTCTCGAAGCAACCACGCAGGGCATAAGTCACCGCCGCGTCACCATTTGTTTTCAGTCGCCATTCCTTGAAATTGGGATTGGGTGGGATGAAACTAACCGGCACATCCACAAGATCATTCGCATCCCTGGGAAGGGTGACGGTTTTCATCTGGCGCATGGGCATTTCGCTAAACCCAAGTAGTTCCGTGGCTTCGGCACGACTGTATCCTTCGCGGATTGCCAGTGCCCATGCAATGGTCTTCTCCAAGCCTTGATACACACAAGCTGGCTGGATCACCTGGTAATTCTCGCTGATCATGGTCGGCGTGAAGAACCACTCCGACGAATCCGTTGGACAGCCAAACGAATCCACACCTCCCGATGGGCTGGTCACAATGGTTTCCGTTGCCACCGGCTCCACCGTCTGTGTCGGGAGGGTGACTGCTTCCGGTGTGGCTTGCACACGACTCATCAACAAGTAGCGATTCAAGCCTGCCATCCCTCCAGCCACGAACAGCAATAACAGGATCAGCCCGGTGACAACGGTGTAAATGCGGGGTTGCCGTTTCCCGGCAAGGTCTTTATAGGTCAATCCATCCAGGATTGTTTTCCATAGCGAATTCATTCTTCTCCAAAAAAATTATTGATCTTCGCGGGTCACGCCATGCGCCAGATACCCAATGGCGCGCACGGTCACCCAGCGGGCGGGGAACAAATACCCCGCCGATTGAACTTGAGCAGTGACATAACAGGCAGGTCGCCCTTGATGTCGTCCACAGGAAACGGAGTTGAGGTGTGCGGACCCCGGTCGCTGTGAATTGAAGTAGGCTGCGGCAATTCCATTGCCGGCAGTGGTGGCGGTGATGGTTCCATCCGGCAGGACGGTGATCTCCTGCGCGCCAGCATGAGCGGCAAGGTCGGCGGCTGCCACGGTCTCCATCACACGCGCGTTGGTCACCATGTAATCGAGGATGCCCAACAGAAAGAGTGACATGATGGGCATCAGGATGGCGAACAAGGCGACAGATTGTCCGCGCTCTTTGAGTTTGATCTTCATCGCCATTTCGCTTTCCAGGTCTCCGAGCGCGAGATGAACCATTCACTGTTCCATCCGCTTTGACTCAAACCAAGTAGCCCATCAAACAAAGTTGGCGCTTGAAACGAGACCAGACACTGACCCGGCTCTCCCGGTCCACTGGGAGGTGAAACCTGCACCCGATATTGCACACCTGCGGTTGCGGACCAATCCGCATTCAGGGTTTGCCAGGCGACATTCACCGCATTATTTCGGGCGCGCGCCGGATCAGGCGATTGCGAGAGGAATTGCGAACAGGCATAGGCTGCCGCAGTCGCGGCGGTGCGGGCCCGATGCGTCGGAATCCACGCCAACAAACCGAACGCCATGATGACTGCCAGCATTGCGAATAAGGCGGTCTCTGCCAGGGCTTGTCCGCGTTCGCCGTTTCGGTACAAGGCTTTCATTCAAAGCCTCCGGCGGGGGGTGGACCAGGATAGAAGCGCCAAAGGCGAAAGTTGGTCTCGGCGCGTTGCGCTTCAATCAGCTGGATGCCAAAGATCCAATTGCGCGAGTCCTCCACGCTGATCAGTGAACGTACCTGACGTGGACCGGTCTGACCGGCATGGATGCGATCTGCCAGGTCGGGCCATAAAACATTGTCACGGGCGTTTTCGGTGGCGGGTGTGTTGTATGAACCTGAAGCAACGCCCGTGATGAACACACCCCAGTCCGTGGCGGCGGATCGGAAGGCATAGAACGCGGCGAAGGTCATGCCGAACATGAGCAGAATCAGAATCGGCATGACCAGGGCGAACTCTGCCATCGTCTGCCCTTTTTCCTTCCAGCGGAACATCTCTATCCGCCTCGCGCCATGCGTAAGGCTTCGATGCCGGCTTCGAAGGCGGCGATCAGTTCATTGCGATAGCGGGCGATCACGGCAATCGCAACCACACCGATTGCGCCCAGGATCAGGGCGTATTCGGCAAAGTCCTGACCATCCTCTTCGCGGATGAAACGTTTGAACAAAGTGAACATGGAATCTCCTTTTTGAAATGAAAATCGGCTGGCAGTTGAACTGCCAGCCGACATCATAGTGATTCAGGTTGTGGGGAGGTTGGTCCGTGTCGCTTGTTGTTTGTTTTATATGCCAGTGAAAAATCCCAATGTCATTATTTTGACTTCAGCAACCTTGCCGAGTTCCCCATAATGCCAATATCAGGCAGGGATTGCGCTGCGGCAGCGAGAACAGGCGGGAGGATACCCAGCGCGGCGAGAGATAATCCCACAAGGTTATAGATGGTTGTGAACGCCAGATTCGTCTTGACGATCCGCATGGTGCGGTGGGCGATCTTTAATACATCTGGCACCAAATTCCAGTCTTCGCGCATGAGGGCGATATGCGCCGCTTCGATGGCAACATCCGTGCCCGCCGCGCCCATTGCCATGCCGACATTTGCTTGGGCAAGCGCGGGCGCATCGTTCACACCGTCGCCGATCATTACGACAACGTGTCCCTTTGCCTGATATTCCTTGACCACATCGATCTTGTGTTCTGGTAACAGATTTGCACGGTAGGAGACACCCAATTTTTCTGCCAGCGCGGAAGCTGTTCTTTCGTTATCTCCCGTGAGTAGTTCAATATGCCGAATCCCGAGCGAACGAACTTCAGCCAGTGCATTAGGCACTTCGGAACGTAAAGTGTCCGCTGCCGCGAACACGCCCACCAACTCCTGATCACGTTCCATGAACAAGAGGGTCTTGCCTTGTGCTTCCAGGTCTTTGGCAATGGGCAATGATGCAGCAGAGGGGATCATGCGTCGATTGCCAATCCGAATGGTCTGGGCATTGATGATCGCCTGAACTCCATGTCCAGGGATGGCTTCGAATTTTTCAGGTTCGACCAAAACGGCTTTTTCATCACGAGCCATCACACGCACGGCTTCCGCCAATGGATGTTCGGAGTAACGTTCAGCAGAGGCGGCAAGACCAAGTAAATCAGAACGTGCTAACCCATTCAACGAAACTACATCCGTAATCTGCGGCTGTCCAAGGGTGAGCGTGCCAGTCTTATCCACCAACAGAATATCGGCGCGCGCCAGTAGTTCGAGATACTTGCCGCCTTTGATGAGCAATCCGCGTTTTGCGCTTGCGCCCACGGAGGCAAGCATGGCAACCGGAGTTGCCAGCGCGAAGGAACAGGAGCAGGCGACCAACAGGACAGCGGCAGTGGATAATGGATTACGGGTAAATAAGAAGGTCAACCCCGCAATGACAGCGACCACGGGCAGATACCAGGCGCTGAATTTATCGGCGATCTGTTGAACGTCAGCGCGATGCGCCTCAGCCTCTTCCACCATTTTGACCACGCGTCCGAAGGTGGTGTCCGTTCCAATTCGGTCTGCGCGGATGCGCAGACTACCCAGTTTGGCAATCGTTGCCGCATACACATGGGTTCCGTTTGCGGCTTCAACAGGCATGGATTCGCCTGTAATGGCAGATTGATCGATCGTGGCTTGACCGCTGATGACTTCGCCGTCCACAGCGATCTTTTCGCCTGGACGGACGATGATCGTTTCACCGACTTTCACCTCGGTGACTGGGACTTCGACTTCCGCTCCATCGCGTTCCACACGAGCAGTTAATGGGGCGAGTGAGGTTAGTTCCTTTACCGCGCGGCGGGCAGATTCTGTGGTGAAGTTCTCGACATAATCACCGACTCGCATGAAGACAACGACAAGCGCCGCCGTGACCCATTGTCCAACCGCGAGTGCGGCAATGACACCGATGGTCATCAAGGTATGCGAAATGATCTGGCGTTTCAATGTGGCGCGGATGACGTTCAGAAAGACACGGTAACCGCCTGCGATGACCAACACGACACCCAACGGAAAGGGGACCAGGTCGTTGAGAAAATCGAACAAGCCCAAGCCTTCGCCGAAGATCACTACACTGAGGATAATGGCGAACACACTGACCAGCAGGATCGTCAGTCGGCGGTTGAAGTCGCCCATCGAAACAGGATCAGCTTTGGGTGAGTCCGAGGCGGGGATGTCATAGCCAGCGCCCTGAACCGCTGTGCGAATGGCAGGCAAATCCACTTTGGATGGATCGAGTCGCACAATCGCTTTTTCGGTGCCCAGAAACACATTGACGGATTGTACGCCAGGCAGTTTTTCGATGGCGTGTTGGACATGCTGGGTGCATTCGGCGCAGTCCATGCCTGAGATGGGAATTTCGAGAGTCTGCGGGTTAGCCATTTTTTGAGTCCCTTATGGTATAGCGCGTGCATTCATAGACGCCGCGTGCGACATCAGCCAGCAGTTCATCTGCAAGCAAAAGCAATTTGGCAACGCGGTCATCGCTGAGGGAGTAATAAGCAAAGCGTCCCTGTTGGCGGACAGTGACCAGCCCGCAATCACGCAAACAGGATAGGTGGTTCGAGACATTGGGTTGGGTAAATCCTGTGGTTTCCACCAGGTCGCTGACCGTCCGCTCACCTTCACGCAGAGCCAGGAGGATGGAGAGTCGGGAAGGATCGGCGAAGCCGCGAAAAAGCTTGGCTTGCAAGTCGATGCTGGAAGTTGTGGACGTTATTAACATATTTCCTCATATCATTGTATCAGTATATAATGATATATTACCCCCCTCAAGAAAACCTGTCAAGGATTTATACGGCTTTTTCACTTGTTCTACACAAATTCTATATATCTGGGGATTATCCTGTGCGTAACTTCACAAACAGGAGATCGCAAATGAAATTTGTAAAAATCCTTCTCGGACTGGTCGCGGCTGGAACCGTACTGGTGGGCGGGTTCATGGCAGGAACATTCATCACACAGATGCGCGCCATCAGCGCCCCAGTGCAACAATTTGCCCAACCGACATTCGTTCCACAACAGATTCAACCGACGATAGTTCCGCAACAACAAATTCAACCCACAGTAATTCCGCAACAATTCCAAGCAACATCCATTCCACAAACGACACCGCCCGCCATTCCTCCGCAGGGACAGTGGAGACCAGGCTGGTGGATGATGAGTCCAGAGGGAGAATGGGAGCATGGTTGGATGACGAATCCGAACTACTCACAACAGGGACAACAAGGCTG
>JAJVID010000144.1:29243-50540 GCA_022072205.1 Acidobacteriota bacterium | reverse complement strand
GGGAGGTATCGGGCCGGGGTTTGCGCCCGAAATCGAAACCGTCGCGCGCCTCGATGTGAATCGCGCTTGACGTTTACTGGAAGGAGATAGCCATCAATGTTCACCCAGGTCACATCTTCAGTTTATGCGCCGCCAGTCCGGCGAGTTGGAACGCAGCCTGCGCCGGAAGAAACAAACAACCACCTGCTGATTGAAATCGTCAGGCCAGAGGACGTGGACGAGGCGCAGATCGTCAGTTTCGATCTGGCGCGCCAGGCCTCGCTCGGCGATGGCGAAGTCGAACGCGCCGCGCTGATCATCGCCGAAGCGGCGGCCAACATTCTCAAGCACGCGGGCGAAGGAAAGCTTTTGATCCGCGTGACGCGGCGGGAATCGAAACCTGCGTTGGAAATCATCGCGCTCGACCGAGGGCCGGGCATCGCTCACCTCGGCGCCGTGATGCGCCGAGGATATTCGACCTCCGGCGGCGCTGGTGTTGGATTGTGCGCAATGTCGCGGGCGTCGAATCTCTTCGACATTTATTCGCATCCGGGGCAGGGCACAGCGTTGCTGGCGCAGGTGTGGGCGCGCCCGTTGTGGAATAACGGTGCGCGGGATTACACCCGCTCTCCGGTCAAGTCCGGCGCAATATCCACAATCAAACCGGGAGCGCGTGTGAGCGGCGACGCGTGGATGGCGAAACACCAGCCTTCCCGCTCGCTGCTGATGATCGCCGACGGCCTGGGCCAGGGCGCCGAATCCGCCAGGGCCTCAGCCGAGGCGATCAGGGTTATGGCGCAAATTCACGCGCTGTCGCCCGCTGAAATTCTGGAAGTCGTCCACGAAACGTTGCGCGGCACACGCGGCGCGTCTGTGGCTGTGGCTGAAATTCGACTTTCAGGCGTCACGCCGGAGGTCAGGTTCGCCGGGGTGGGCAACATCGCGGCGCGCATAGTGAGCGGCGGAACGGTTCAGCATCTGGTTTCGCTCAATGGCATCGCCGGATACCAGGCCGAAATTCAGGAGTTCACTTATTCCTGGCCCGCTCATTCGGCGCTGATCATGCACACCGACGGATTAACCACGCAATGGAACACCGGGGATTATCCCGGATTGAGCGCCAGTCACCCGGCGTTGATCGCCGCCGTGCTTCATCGCGATTTCAACCGCGAGCTTGATGATGCGACGACGCTGGTGGCGAAACAATAATTCTCAGTCGTCGGCGCTCCCAACCGGGCGCCGCGCATTTCAGGGGGAAACAAACAGTCATGAACAATTCTGGAATCACGATCCTTAACGTGGACGGCGGCGCCGCCGGCCTCTATGGCAAAAGCCGCATTTTGCGGGAGGCCGGCTACACCGTTGTCGAAGCTGGAACCGGCGCCGATGCGCTGCGGCTCGTATTGAGCGCAAACCCGCAACTCGTTTTGCTGAGCGTCAATCTTCCCGACCTGAGCGGCCTCGAAGTAAGCCGCCGGATCAAAGCCGATCCCGCGATGGCCGGGACTCTGGTTCTGCTCGTCTCGGCCTCGTTTGTCGGCTGCGAGAAAAGGGCGCGCTATTTGGAAGACGGCGCCGACGGTTATTTGCTCGAACCGGTAGCGCCGGAATTCCTGCTGGCGAACGTCAAGACGTTGTTGCGGCTGCGCGATAGCGACGCCGAACGCGAACGGCTGCTGGCTTACGAGCGGCGGCAAACCTGGGCGCTGAAACGGCTCGCCCGATCCGCGCTCGCGATCAATTCCGCCGCCTCGCTCGATGAAATTCTGCAACTCGTTACCGACCACGCGCGCGAGATGATCGGCGCGCATCAGGCGGTGACCAGTTTGAACGCCGACGTTCTGGCCGCAAACGTTCTGCCGGTCAACGGCGGCTCGCCGCATGCGATCAGCGCCGTTTCGCTTTCAGATAAATACGCGGCCTCGCACGATTACAGTCTCAGCAGATCGGGAGAGCGAGGCGCGGCCTGGGTCTGCTCGCTGGTTTGCCGGATGAACCAGCCGATGCGATTGACCGAAGCGGAACTGGAATCTCCATTCGCCCGGAACGGTCACGCGGACGACGCGTCAGGACGGGTTCTTGAAGATCAGGTCGAAGGCCAGGCGCCGGGAGAACCTGAAATGGCGGACGGGCTGGCGATGTTGAACAAGGTGATGACCCCGCGCGAATTTGCGATGTTGCGCGAACTGGCGGCGCTGCGCGAACTAGCGGCGTTGCGCGACGTGGCGACTCCGCGCGAACTGGCTGTGCTGCGCAAACTGGCGGCGTTGCGCAAACCGCAGATGTTGCGCGGGCTGGCGATGCGCGGCTGGCTGGCCGCGCCGCTCACTTCGCGCGACGGGCGAAATCTGGGAATGATTCAGTTATCCGAGAAGTACGATGGAGAATTCACGGAGCAGGACGAAGCTCTGCTCGTCCAACTGGCGCAGATGGTTTCAATCGCCATCGAAAATCGCCAGCTTTACCGCTGGGAACAAGCGGCGCGTGTCGCCGCCGAAAACGCCGCGCGCGCGAAAGATGAATTCCTGGTCATGATCTCCCACAAACTGCGCACGCCGCTCAACGCCGTGCTCGGATGGGCGTGGATATTGAGCCGGCACTCGTGCGGCGCGGAAACCATCGGGCGCGCGGCTGAAATTATCGAACGTAACGCGCGGGCGCAGGTGGGGCTGGTCGAAGAATTGCTGGAAGCGTCGCGCGTGATCACCGGCAAACTGCGCCTCGATGTCAGACCGTTGGAGATTGTCTCGCTGGTCGAAGCGACTTATCGCGCTCTGCGTCCGGTCGCCGAAACCAAAGGCGTCGAGATGAGCCTGAAGATTGACCCGCAGGCCGGAACCATAACGGGCGACCCTGAACGGTTGCGGCAGATCGTCTGGAATCTGCTTTCCAACGCGATCAAATATACGCCTGCGGGCGGGCGCGTCGAATTGGTTCTGGAACGCGTCTGCGGCGATTTGCGGCTGACGGTCAGCGACACCGGCAAAGGCATCAGCGCGGAAGCTCTGCCTTTTGTGTTCAACCGGTTTCGGCAGGACGCCACAGTGAGCGTTCAATCTTGTCGCGGTCTGGGCCTGGGTCTGGCGCTGGTGCGGCATCTGGTCGAATTGCACGGAGGAAGCGTCAGCGCGTCAAGCCCCGGCGAAGGTTGTGGCGCGACCTTCGCCATCAACTTGCCGGTGAAAGCCGCATACGCTGAGCGGGAGGAAGCAGTGGAAGAGTGGGAGAGCGGGAGAGAGTTGGAGATGTGGGAGGAATGGGAAAGAGAGGAAACAGACCTGCGCCGCTCGCGGTCTCCGCGTCTTCCTGTTTCCCCATCTCCGCGCCTTGCTGTCTCTCGCTCTTCAGCCTCTATTTCCAGGGGCGTGGCTGCCGGCGGCGGAAACTGATGAAGCAGGCAGGCAAATATTTTGCGTCGGCATCGCCGATCATATTTCATATTTCATATCAAATATTGCATATGAGATATGGTGTGAGCGGTTTTTCGGAGGGGATACAGGGATGATTATGATCAGGCTTAGGCAAAGGACGTTGAGGTATCACCTGCAACTGAAACAGAAACTCGACCTCTTCCACCACCTTGCGACGCTCGACGATTACCGTCGGCTGCTTGAGAGGTTTCTGGGTTTTTACGGGCCGGTTGAAGCCGGACTTGAACGGCATTTCAACCGGCGCGCAGGCGGTTTCGATTTCGAGCGGAGAAGAAAGGTTCCGATGCTCGTTAGCGACTTGCGCGCGCTCGGAGTCAAAGAACTCGGCGCCTTGCCGCGTTGCGCCGCGCTGCCGGCGCTCGATTCGCCGTCTCAGGCCCTCGGTTGTTTGTACGCGCTGGAGATCGCGACTTTGGGAGGGCAGATCATCGCGCGTCATTTAAACCGCGCTTTCGGCGTCAGGCCGGGCGCGGGCTGCTCTTTCTTCGACAGCTACGGCAATCAGGCTGTAGCGATGTGGCACGATTTCGGCCAGCAGATCAAAAGATACGCGGTGACAAATGAGATTGAAGAAGCCATGGCCAGAGCGGCGATTGACACCTTCGTCGGATTGGAGCAGTGGATGACCGGCAGGAGCGCCGCCGAGCGCCCTCCGAGCGTTTTAAAGCTGGTAGTCGGAGGGATGTCGGCCTAAAATTGGAGTAGCCGCTGAGCCGTGTAGTTGAGTTGAGTTTACCCAAACTCTCGTTAAATTCTCGTTCGCCTCGGTTGAAGATTCCTTGATTTGTTTTGAGCGCCTTAAGCGGTAGGGATATTGAGAGCGTGTCTGGAAATTGAGTTTTTCTCCAGCCTGACTACGAGGTGGGGCCGGCGGAAGAAACCCCACCCATGATTTTTCCGGACGGCCTCCGAGAGCCAAAGCCATGATTGCGAAACGACCATTGATCTTGATCGTGGATGATGTCCCCGAAGACGTCGCCGTTTACAAACGTCATCTGACGCGCGGTTCCGATCTCCGGTACAGGGTTCAGAACGCCGGCACGGGCGCGAAGGCGCTGGCCATGTTTCGGCGTAGCGCGCCGGATTGCGTGCTGCTCGGTTTCAGGCTCCCCGACATGGACGGGCTTGAAATTCTGCGGGCGCTCGCGGGCGCATCGGGGACATTGCCCTGCGCGGTGATCATGCTGACCGAAATCAGCGACGCGCGGATCGCTGTGGACGCGATTAAATCCGGCGCGCACGATTATCTGGAAAAGAGCTGGATCACGCCCGAACTGTTGCGAAGCGCCGTCGCCAACGCCATCGAGAAGGCCGCCTTGCAACGCGAGGCCGAGGAACAGTGGCGCGAGTTGACGATCAAAAATCTGGCGCTCGAACAACAGCTCGACGAGTTGCAGCGAGAAATAGCCGAGCGCAAGCGCGCCGAAGACGCGCTGAGATTCACCAACGAACGTTTCACTCTCGCCGAGGCCGTGTCGAACGGTTACATCTACGACTGGAATCCTGAATCCGATCAGGTCGAACGCAGTTCCAGATTCAACGAACTGTTCGGTTACAGCAACGGCGAAGTCGCCGGAACCGCCGACTGGTGGAAGCGGCAGATTCATCCGGACGACATCGAGCGCGTTTCCAGCACGCTCGAACAAAGATTGCGCGGACAGGAACCGGGCAAGGTGGATGGTTATTCGTTTGAATATCGCAGCCGCCACAAAGACGGGCGCTATCTGTGGGTGTGGGATCGCGGCAGGTTGATGCGCGACGACATGGGGCGTGTGACACGCGTCATCGGCAGCGCCGTTGACATCACCAGACGCAAGCTGATCGAAGAATCTTTGCGTGAAAGCGAAGAGAAGTTTTCAAAAGTATTCAAGGCCAGCCCGCACAGGATCTCGATCAGCACACTGGACGAAGGGCGCTACATTGATGTCAACGACGCCGTGCTGAAATTAACCGGATACGAGCGCGAAGAGATGATCGGCCACACCGCCGATGAGATACGAATACTGGCCGAGCCGGATGGCCGGGAGAAACTGATTCAGGCTCTTCGGAACCGTCCTTTTCGCGATCTGGAATTTCAACTGCGGTCGAAGAATGGCGAGATCAAGACGGTTTTGATGTCGGCTGAGATCATCACACTCAACGGGCAGCAGTGCATTCTCACGATGTCGAACGACATCACAGAGCGCAAACAGGTCGAAGAATCTTTGCGCGAGAGCGAAGAACGATTTCGCACGCTGGCCAACACGATCCCTTCGATCATCTGGATGGCGGCGGCCGACGGGACTATCACTTTTTACAATCAGCAATGGTTCGACTATTCGGGCGTTTCGCCGGGACAGGATGGTGACTGGCTGCAAATCGTGATTCATCCCAATGACCTTGAACTTTGCCTGGCGGAATGGACACGCGCCGGGGAACTCGGATGCGAATTCGAGACCGAGCTTCGCATCCGGCGGCGCGACGGCGAATATCGTTGGTTCCTGGCGCGCGCTACGCCAGTGCCCGACGCTGAAGGCGGCATCTCCAGATGGTTCGGAGTCGCCACCGACATTAACGACCGCAAGCAGGCCGAGGAGGCGCTGCGCGAGAGTCAGGAGCGGTTGAACCTGGCGATGGAAGCCGCCGGGATGTTCGTCTGGGAGACGGAAGTCGCCACAGGGCGCGTCAAGTCGGATTTCCCTGAGCGCATGATGGGGATGGAACCCGGATCGTTCGGTGGCACATTCGATTCCTTTCTCACTCTTGTGCACCCTGATGACCGCGAATCTTTCCTGAGAGTCAGACAACGCGCGCTGGATGGCGAGGGGCCTTACGATATGGAACTCCGCACATTGCGCGCCGACGGCAGCGTGCGGTGGGGACTGGTCAGGGCAATGGTCTACCGTGACGAACAGGGCGATCCGAAGCGGATTGTCGGCGCGGATGTGGACATCACCAATCGCAAGCGGATTGAAGATGAATTGCAACGCGCCAACCGGCGCTACCATCTCGCCCTCGATGTCCTCGACGGTTATGTTTACGAATACAACGTCCGCGAGAAAGTTTCAGAGCGAAGCGAGGGACTTGCAAAGCTCATCGGCTTCGAGCCGGAAGAGACGCCGCCCCAGGTGGAATGGTGGTTCGGTTTAACTCATCCTGATGACCGTGATCGGGTCATTTCAACAGTCGAAAGGATGCTGGCCGAAGATTACCCGGAAACTACTTATTCATTTGAATACCGCGTCCTTCACAGGGAGGGGCGCTACATTGACGTTCTGGATAGCGGGCTGATCGTGCGCGACGCTGAAGGCCGGCCCTCGCAGGTTGTCGGCGCCATCGTCAATATCACCGCGCGCAAGCGGGCGGACGAGGCGCTGCGCGAGAGCGAGGAACAAACGCGCCGTCAGAACGCGGAGCTTGAAAATATCTATCAGGCGGCGCCTATCGGCCTGTCGCTGATTGACCGCGATTTCCGGATCATGCGGATGAATGAGATGCGCGCGGAGATAGATGGCGTCACTGTCAGTCAGGCTCTGGGCCGAAGCGTGCGTGAGGTGACTCCCGATTTGGCGGATCGTCTCGAACCGATTCTCAAGCGGGTGATCAGGACGGGCCGGCCAGTTATGAACCTGGAAATACACGGCGTGATCGCCCGCGAGCCGGGAATCGAGCGTGACTGGCTGGTGAGCTATTATCCGGTCAAGGGCGCCGACGGCAGTGTGCAAAGCGTCGGTTCAGTGGTTCTGGACATCACCGACCGCAAACGCGCCGAAGAGGCCGTGCGCGAGCGCGAAGAGCGGTTGCGGTTGGCGGCGCAATCAGCGGGCTTTGGCCTTTACAACATGGATTTGCTGACCGGCGAGATTTACTGGTCGCCGGAACTGAAACAGATCTTCGGCCTGTCGAACGACGCCGTCATCCTGATGGACAAATGGGCTGAATGGATTCACCTCGATGACCGCGAAAAAACAATACGGGCGACCGAGGTTTCATTCGACCCGCGCGGCAACGGCGAGTTCGAGAGTGAACATCGAGCGCTGCGGCCCGATGGGAGCGTGCGCTGGGTGCTGATGAAGGGCAAGACTCTCTTCAGCGGCAAGGGCCGCAAGCGAAAGGCCGTGCGCGCCATGGGCGTCGCGTTCGACATCACCGAACGCAAAGAAGCGGAAGAGAGATTGCACGCGAGCGAAAAACGGTTTCGCACGATCTTCGATCTGTCGGGCATCGGCATTCTGCAGGTCGAACCGGCGACCGGGCGTTTCCTGCGCGCCAACCGGGAGTTTTGTAGCTGGCTCGGCTATTCCGAAGACGAATTGCTGAAGATGAGTTTCGGGGAGATCACCCATCCCGGCGACCGCAAGGACAAACTTGGGAAGGCCGCAAGATTCCTGCGAGGCGAGATGGATGAATACTCTACCGAGGTGCGGTGTGTACGGAAAGATGGCGGCATCGTGTGGGGGCTGGTGACATCCAGAATGTTGAGTGACGCCGATGGACACCCGCTCCGTACGGTGACTGCGGTTCAGGACATCACCGAGCGCAAACGGTTTGAAGAAGCTTTGATCGCGAGCGAGGAACGTTACCGGAACCTGATCGAGACGGCCAATGAGGGCATCTGGCTGGTTGACGCTGAGGCGAACATCCTTTACGTGAACGAGCGGATGGCAAATCTGTTGGGTTATAAAGCTGAAGAGATCAACGGGCGTAAAGTCCCTGAATTCTGTTTCGAGCAGGACAGGACGAAAGCTGTCGAACGAGCCAACGCCAATCTGAGAGGAGATTACCAGGAGTTCGATTTCCGATTCCGGCGCGGGGACGACAGCGAACTGCACGTGCGCGCCTCGACCAGCCCCGTTTACGACGCGCAGGGTGGCGTTGTCGGCGCGATGGGAATGTTCACCGACATCACTACTCACGTCCGCGCCGAAGAATCGCTCCGCAAAAGCGAGCGGAGGTTGAAACTTTCGCTGACCGCTGGCCGCGCTGGAATGTGGGAATGGCGGATCAGGGACGACAGGCTGATCTGGTCGGATGAATATTATGAAGTCTTCGGGATGAAGCCGGGCGACCTGGATTCCACGCTGGAAAATTTCCTGCTCTGCATTCACCCCGAAGACCGCGACCGCATGCTGGCTGAAATGAGCGAGGTGTTGCAGGAGAGGAAAGACGCCGAGCACGAGTTCAGGTTCATCCGGCCCGATGGCGTCGTGCGCTGGGCGCAGAGCAAGGCGCAACTGACGCTCGACGAATCAGGCGAGCCGGAACGTCTGGTCGGCATCCTGATTGACATCACCGAACACAAACAGGCTGAAATGGAACGCGAAGACCTGTTGCGTAAGGAGCAGGAGGCGCGCGCGCAAGCCGAAGCAGCCAACCGGGGCAAAGATGAATTCGTCGCCATGATTTCGCATGAGTTACGCAGTCCGCTCAATGCGATGCTTGGCTGGTCCAAGATTCTTAAGAAGGGCGATGTTGATGAGAAGACGCACTCGCACGCCGTCGAGGTGATCGAAAGAAGCGCGCGCGCCCAGCAAAATATCATCGAAGACCTGCTCGATATGGCGCGGATCGTCGGCGGCAAACTGCGCGTCGAGGCGCGCCCGGTCAATCTGGCGCGCGTCATCGAAGCCGCCGCCGATGTCGTGCGTCCGGCGGCGACGGCCAGAGAAATTGACCTGCGCCTTTCAATCAATAGCGCGGACGAAGTGACAGGCGACGCGGATCGTTTGCAACAGGTGATTTGGAACCTGCTTTCCAACGCGGTCAAATTCACGCCGCACGGCGGAAGCGTCGAATTAATTCTGGAGCGTGTCGGCGCATCAGCCCAGATCACCGTGAATGACACCGGGCGCGGAATTAAGGCAGAGGATTTGCCTTTCATTTTTGACCGCTTTCGTCAGGCCGACAGTTCCGGCAGCCGGCGCTTCGCTGGCCTGGGCCTGGGCCTGGCGCTGGTCAAACATCTGGTTGAATTGCACGGCGGTCAGGTTAGCGCTGACAGCGTCGGTGAAGGGAAGGGCGCGTCATTCATCGTCAAGCTTCCCGTGCGCGCCGTTCGCGGCGAGGCGGCCCTGGGGATAGTTGGAGAGCGGGACAGCGGAAGAGCGGGAGAGTGGGAGAATGGGAGAGCGGGAGAGTGGGAGAGTGGGAGAGCGGGAGAGTGGGAGAGCGGGAGAGCGGGAGAGCGGGGAGGCGAGAGGCGAAGAAACCGGGAGACCAGAGGAGACCTCTCTCCCTCTCCCTCTCTCCCTTTCTCCCCCTCTTCCCCTCTTCCCCTTCAGGGAGTGTGGGCGTTGATTGTGGATGACGAAGCCGATGCGCGCGATTTGGTTGAGAAGTTGCTCAGCCAGTACGGCGCGCGCGTGACCACCGCGTCTTGCGCCGCCGAAGCGTTTGATAAATTGCGTAAAGGCGAAGCGGGAAAACGCCCCGATGTGTTAGTCTCTGATATAAGCATGCCCGACGAAGATGGTTATATGTTGATTGAGCGCGTTCGCAGACTGCCGCTCGATGAGGGCGGTAAGATTCCGGCGATTGCGCTGACGGCGTTTGAACGTCCGAACGACAGGATCAAGGCGCTTGCGTCGGGCTTTTCGATGCATGTGCCTAAGCCTGTCGAGCCGGAAGAACTGGCGATGGTCATCGCCAACCTGACGGGACATCCCGGCAAAAGGATGAATGTTCGATAAATGGAGAGAGAGATGAGCAAAGCAAAAGTTCTGGTCATTGATGACGATCCGGAGATGCTGGATTTAGCCAGATTCCATCTGGAAAGCAACGGCTACGACGTAACTACCGCAGACACGGGGACGCAGGGCTTGAAGCTGGTGGCGGAGCATCACCACGAAGTCGCGCTGACCGACCTGAAGCTTCCCGATATTTATGGGATCGAACTGGTCGCAAAGCTGAAAGAAGCCTCGCCCGGCACTGAAGTCATCATGGTCACCGGCTACGGTTCGGTGAGCGAGGCGATTGAGGCGACGAAGGCCGGCGCTTTCTACTTCATCGAAAAGCCCGTCGAGTTCGAGGAACTGATGGCGCTGATCGAAAGAGCGATCGAGCGCGGGCGCCAGGCCGAGGAAATCAAGCAACTGCGTGACCGGCTGAGTGAACGCACGTCGTATTACAACATCATCGGCAGCAGCCGGCCCATGCAGAACATCTACGAGATTATCGAGAACATCGCCGAATCGGACGCCAACGTCATGATCCTCGGCGAATCGGGCACCGGCAAAGAGCTGATCGCCAACGCCATCCACTTCAAGAGCGCGCGTTCGAAAAAACCATTCGTCAAGATCAACTGCTCGGCGCTGCCGAAAGAACTGATCGAATCGGAACTGTTCGGCCACACCAAAGGCGCGTTCACGGGCGCGACGATGGAGAAGATGGGATTGATCGGACAGGCTGCGGGCGGCAGCCTGCTGCTGGACGAAATCGGCGAGATGCCGGTTGAGTTGCAGCCGAAACTGCTTCGCGTTTTGCAGGAGCGCGTCTATTACCGAGTGGGGAGCGAGAAGGCGCTCGAAGCCGATTTCCGCCTGATCTCGTCCACCAACCGCAACCCACTCGAAGCGATCCGCGACGGGTCGCTGCGCGAAGACCTCTATTACCGAATCAACACGATTGAGATTCAGGTGCCGCCGCTGCGTGACCGCGCTGAAGACGTGCAGCATCTGGCCGAACACTTTTTGCGAATCTACGCCCAAAAATACAATCGAACAGTGGACGCCATCTCTCAGCAGGCTTACGAGCGGATGTTCGCCTACACGTGGCCCGGCAACGTGCGCGAATTGCAGAACGTGATGGAACGCGCGGTGCTGCTGGCGAAAGGCGGAGTCATCGAAGAGAGCGCCATTCCGATGCCGAAGCCCGTAGCCAAAGCGGCGGTAGCGGCGACTGCGCCTTCCGCAGCGCCAATCAACCGAACCGCCGCTCCATCCGGCGTTTCAGCGCCGCCGCCCGTCAACGTCAGCGATCTGACGCTGGAGCAATTGGCGAGGCTGATTGTAAATAAAATGCCCAGTCCGAAGAGCGGCGGCTCACGCGTGGACGTCTTCACGCAACTTGAAGGCGCAATCGTTCGGGCTGCGCTCGAACGCACCAGAGGTAATAAACAGGCGGCGGCCAACCTGCTTGGGCTTTACCGACCGCGCCTTTACAGCATGCTCAGGAAACACAACCTGCACGACACGATCAGGGAATCCGAGCAGAATGCGCCAGACAGTCCGGATAGTGTGGATAGCGATGCCCCGGAAAATATGGAGCGCGACATAGCCGAATCAGAAGCGGTGAATCAGGAAATGGATCAGGAGATGGCGGAACGCAGTTTCGCCGCTACTGAGAATGCTGCGCGCGAGTCATCCGGAGAAGGCGCTGTTCCGCCGAATGTGAGCGGCCCTGATACGAGCGGACTCCATTTTACGAAGAGCGCGCCGTTCCGCTATTAAACTCTGAGAACCTTTCTGAGTGACTGCTCAGGCCCTCTTCCTCCCGGAGGAGACGGAGGGGGCTTGAGCAGCCACCGAACAATTTTCTTTACTCAGCGGAAAACGAATCAGCCATTTCACTTCCCAAAGCCTCCGCTGCGCGATGGCATTTGGCTTGCTCTCCCACCAGGTGATTCCCATTGAGGAGTTTTAGAAGAGGCTGACGGTAAGAGCGCAACGCGCCGATCCCTGCCTTGTATCCAGTGAGGAGAGTGCTATGAAAGAAGGCCTGAAATCAGATTCATCGTCGCAGCCAATGCCCGCTCCGCAACTGCCAAACATCCCGATCAGCCCCGACGACCCTTTTCAGCAAGACCCTGACCTGTTACCTCCTGTGACAATGCCTTCCGCCCCCGATCCCGCGCCGGGCAGACAATCGCCTGGGGGTTGGCCTGGACCGCCTCCCGGACGTTATGACCCGGATGATCCCGAAGAGCCTGAAGCAGGCAGGCAAGCAAATGTTTCGTTGTGAAACCGCCGATCATATTTCATAGCTCATATGAAATATGAAATATGAAATATGGTTTGAACGCTAAAGGTAGTGGGAGCGCGCGAACGCAAAATGTACGTCCGGTGGGTGGCGCTGCTGGCGCCTACCGCGCTGGCGCTCTATGTTTGCTGGCTGATGCTGCAGCCTTTCATCAACGTGCTGGCGTGGGCTGCGGTGCTGGTGATCCTCTTCCACCCGCTTCATAAACGCATCATCGCCTGGACGGGGCAGCCCGGATGGAGCGCTCTGCTTTCAACCGCGATCGTGATCGTCGTGATTCTGATTCCGGTAATTTTGCTGACGCTGGCGGTAGTGGAAGAGGTAGGTAATGTGGTGAATGGCGCGCAAGGTTTCATCAGTTCCTTATTCGATCCGAATTCTCCGGTGATGGGGAGAATCATCGGCTGGCTGAGCCGCTACATTGATGTCAGCCATCTCGACACGCAGCAGTACCTGCTGGAGCGGGTGAATAACTTCGCCGAGGCGATTGGAAGGCGGACGCTCGGAATCGTTGGCGGCGTTCTGGGCGGTTTCATCCAGGTATTCTTCATCGTCTTCACGATGTACTACCTGTTTCGCGACGGCGACTGGATTTACGATGCGGCGCTTGATGTCATTCCTCTGGAGCGCGAGCAGACGCGGCAAATTTTCAACCGCGCGCGCGAAGTCATTTACGCCAGCGTTTACGGCGTGTTGGTAATTGCGGGGATTCAGGGTACGCTCGGCGGACTGACTTTCGCGATCCTCGGAGTGCCGAGCGCAGTGGTGTTGGGTGTGGCGATGTTTTTTCTGTCAATGATCCCTTTCGCGGGATCGTTTGTGGTGTGGGTTCCGGCGGCGATCTTTCTGGCGGTGAGCGGGCATTGGGGCAAGGCGTTGATCCTGACTGCGGTCGGATCCCTGGTGATCGGAACGATTGACAACCTCCTGCGGCCGAAACTGGTCGGCGGAAGAACCAGGCTGCACGAACTGTTGATCTTCTTTTCCGTGATCGGCGGGTTACAGATTTGGGGGGTGCTGGGCATGGTGCTTGGCCCGGTCGTCATCGCGGTCACGCTGGCGTTGCTGGATATTTTCAGGCACATGGAACATTCCTTCAAGCTTATGCCGCCCGCTCCGCCAATCACCGGGCAACGATTAACGGCCAGTGGCAGGTGAATAAATCCCGCTTGCCGCGACCGTATCGCGACCGGACTTGTTGTACATCGAGCGTACACGATCATCAGGCTTGCAATCTGCAATCTGCCCTGACTTCATGCATCTAACCCCAGGAATAAATATTGCTGAGAATGACGTGAGAACGGCGTATTCGCGCCGGCTACGGCATTTGCTGCAAAACAGTCAACTCAACGACAAGGAAGGGGAACCCTATGCGAAAACTTTTCATCATGCTCGGTTGCATGCTGATCACGGCGTCGGCGGCGCAGGCTCAGAGCGAACGCAGGCATGAGTTCTACGGCGGCTATTCGCAACTGCAGGCCGAAGGCATACCTGACCGCGACAGTCCGGGTAATGTTTTCAACGACAATTTCTTCGAGAGGCGGAAAGGGCTGAACGGGTTTGAAGTTTCAGGCGGCGGCTATTTCAATTCGGTGGTCGGACTCAAAGGTGATTTTTCTTTTCACACCGACAAGTCTTCGACGAATTTCGCCAGCGGAAGCAACTCGATCAAGACAGATGTCTATTATTTCCTCGGCGGCCCGGTGCTCAGGTTCGGCAACGGCTCTCGTGTCGAGCCGTTCGTTCACGCGCTGGCTGGCGGGGCGAATACGCGCTTCGAGGTGGCGTCGGTTCGCACGGTGACTGGCGGAACTACGCGCAGCAGCTTTGAAACCAATTCGACCGATTTCGCAGCGGCTCTCGGTGGTGGACTGGATGTCCGGCTGAATGACGGGGTAAGCGTTCGCCTCTTCCAGATTGATTGGGCGCCGGTTTTCCTGCGCGACCGAACAATCAACGTGCTCGGCTCAGCCGGAGCGATTGTCCCCATTACGCTCGACGGGCAACGACAGGATAACGTGCGGTTCTCAACCGGAGTTATTTTCTAAAAGTCAGCAAAGCAAATTGATCAACCGGAGCGCGGACAGGATGTCCGCGCTCCGGCCAACGCGTCTGGCATTTACTTGTTTACGCGCTCATCGGTTATGCGTTGCCGCGCCGCGTCAGCGGTTGGAAGAGCCGCCGGGCGTACCCTGGCCTGAGCCTTGAGCTGGTCGCTGGGCCGCTGCCGCTCCCGCCTGGCCTGACGCCTGTTGGCCGATCAGGTAGCTCAGGTGCAGCGTCAACTCCTTGACGCATTCCGTGTCCTGTTTGCGGATTTTTTCGAGAGAATCTTTGACTCTCTGGTTGCTCTGAGCGTCTTGCATGTACTTGTTTATGGCTTCCAGCCCCTTGGACTTTCGGGTAATGATCATCATCAGATCATAAACGAGATTGTCCACCGGAAAATTCTGACTCGAACTTTGATTGCTTTGATTCATGACTCTGCCAACTCCTTCCCATGATTTGCGCCAACGCGGATTGGCGAAGATTGTGGAGTGAGACCATCAGGGCTCCAAATTGATGGAGGCGATGACGGGGCCATCGCCTGATCTCAGTGAATAGTCGCGCTGCGCGTTGATCCACCGCTGCGCGACGCGCTTCGTATCGGTTGCGCGGCGTCATGCGGCGCGTGTCCTGTTTCGATCATCGTTTTCATGCGCAACAGGTCCTGATCCATCTCGCGCTTCGGGTTCGCGCCGAAGATCGTCGCAATCACGTGGCCGATGGCGCCGGCGGGCGGGTTGTACGACATCCTGACGGTGATGCGCGTGCCGCCGCCGTTGCCCGGATCGAATCTGACTATGCCGGCGTTTGCGACGGGCGAACCGGCTTCGCTCTTCCACGCGATCACTTCGTTGGGGATGAACTCGGTCACCACAGCATTCCATTTCGCGGAGAATCCCGCGGGGCCTGCCACTGTCCATTGCGAACGCCCGTCGCCCATGTCGCGCACTTCGCGCACGTTCGTCATGAAGTGAGGGAAGTTTTCGGGGTTCTTCCAGAATTCAAAGACGCGTTCGATGGGCGCGTCAATGTTGATCGTCTTGTGAAAATTTATTCCGCGCCTGCCTCCGCCTGTTCCGATCAGTCTTCTTGTATCAATGTTCGTAACGCCGCGCATCATCAGCCCGAATCCGAGCGTTCCCAGAGCGGCGCCGAGCGCGTCCCGGCGTCGCAGGCAGACGCCCATCAGCGCGCCTCCGGCCGTCGCTGTCAGAAACCTCGCCGCAGGTGACCAGTTGCTTTGCATCAGCTCGAAGCGAGCGCCGCGCCGCACATGTCCGCCTTGCAGATTGGGCATGTCGCCGGCTCTGTTGTGAGCGCGCAAAAGATTGCTCACGCCGTGTACGCCCGGCGCCGCGCGCACGCACGAGAGCAGGTCGTCAAGTTCGTGCGCCAGCACATCGCCAGCGAGCGTCACGTAACCGTCCCGCGTTGTGACTTCAATCGCATGCGGATGCGAGACGGCGCGGCCCATCCTGGAGCGCACACGCGCGGCGAGCGTCTGATCATCGGCGTCGCCGCTTCTAAAGATCGAACCGGCTTGCGCGGCCAGCCCGCGCGCGCGATTGCTCAGGTCGCGCGATGTCGCGCCCATCGCCGAGCCGGTCTTGTTCATCGCGTGAATGAAGCCGTCCCTGATCGTTGCGCGACGGCTCGCGCCGCGATTGGGGTCGAACAAATACATCAACGCCGCGCCTGATCCCAGAGCGGCGCCGACCGCCATCACACGGTTCATCGCGCCGCCTGGTTGCGCTCTTCTGCGCATCCTCGATCTTATTGCTGATTCCACCCTCAAGCCTATCTGGGAGCCGACCTGACTCAGCCCCATCATCACCGCCTTTTTACGCAGGCTGCGAAATGGGCCGATGCGTCCCAGATTCCCGAACAGCAGACTTGTCACCGCCCAGCTACCCAATCGTCTCTTCAATGATTTTCTGGTTTTCCAATCGAACAATCCTGTTCTTTCAATCCACGTTCTTTCTTTTCGGTTGAACATCGCTCCTCCTTGAAAATGCCTGGTACGCCGTCAACTTGCCGGAGATACGCGCCATTTCTTGTTATTCATCTTCAAACTTACGCCGTACAGTTCAACTGCACGATCCGCCAACGCTCTGACCTGATCGAATCCATTCGCGTGGGCAAGCGCTGAACCTGAGTGGTTACGCGCCGCCGCGATTGCGCACTCATCACAGCGGGCGAACCACAGCGCAGTTTCACGCTTGATCACGCTCGAAACGCGGCAAATAACGGCCATCTGCTCTCCATAGGCTTTACTGGCAAGCGTTATTTACCAATTCGATTTCTTCAAGGTTGATTTATTCCCACGAAGATCAGGCAAATCAAAAGCCATCCGCGAAGCTTCAGCAGCGCAATTTTTTCGCAGTGGTTCGCCCTTCATAAGCGATAACCGAAGCGTATTCGACTCAGTACACCCTGCTGTTCGCCGATACAGCCTGTTGCATTCCTTTCATTCATCATCGCCGCGCAATAAACACGAGTATGTTGCGCTTGTTACTTGCCTGATGGCTGATCGCGTACGAAAACGCAGTTAGTTCTTGTTCAGCGCCTCATCTTCATGCGCCAGTGAAGCTTTTTGCGTTGAAGTCGTTTTTCGGTTTGGTGGCGCCATGATTGCTTTAACCAGGAACGACCGATCACTTGCGATTCTGGTCAGGCTCAGGTACGGAGCGAATGCAGCAATGCATTCGGAGGAACTGTGGGGGAGTAAGTTCCTTTCCGTCGTGAGTGGAGAAGGCTGCCTGAGCAGTGGCCGTCATGGGGAGGGCGGACAGTGAGCAGGCAGCCGTTTTCTGTGTTGAGAACACGTTGTGTCTGAGAGTAATTGAGGACGAAGTTTTATTTCTTATGAAGACCGAAGTTGCAGCCGAAGTGAAAGCGATGCCGATCAACAGCGGCCTTGAAGAGAAAGACAGGAGAGAAATCGCCGAGAGTCTGTCGCGAATGATGGCGGACACTTACACCCTTTACCTGAAAACGCACAACTTCCATTGGAACGTCACCGGGCCGATGTTCCGAACCCTCCATCTAATGTTTGAAGAGCAGTACAAAGAACTCGGCGAGGCCGTTGATAAAATAGCCGAGCGCATCCGCGCGCTGGGTTTCCCGGCTCCGGGGACATACCAGGAATTCACTCGTTTAACTTCGATTCGCCTTGACGAGGGCGTGCCCGATGCGGAAAAGATGATTCGCTCTCTGGTTGAAGGGCACGAAACCGTCACGCGCACAGCGCGCGAGACGTTCAAAGTCGCCGACCGCGCAAAAGACGAAGCTACGGTTGATCTGTTGACCGACCGGTTCCAGGTTCACGAGAAGACTGCCTGGATGTTACGCAGCCTGCTGGCAAAAAGCGCCATGGCGATGCCGTAGCAACACTGATCAAAATGGCCGATCATCCCGAACGACAATCGCTACACACAAACGTAGAAATTCCGAAGCGCATTTGCAGCGCCGCATTTCATTTGCCGTTTCCCGCGTCTCACTCGTCATTTGACGAACGACGCCTGACAAATGAAATCCGTCTCGGAGTTTTGCCAAACCACCTGCACAACGATTCATCGGCGCCTGTCGAAGAGGTGAGCCATCTCAGTTTTCACAGCAACGGGTACAAGCCAATCCCCCGATAGCCGTTTCCGGCAAATTGACTTCATCAATTTAGGAATACATCAGGAGTTCGAACCAATGCGCTCACAGCCGCGATTAACCCCACTATCGCCCCGACTGTCGCCGAGGCTCGCCATCCGGTTTAAAGAGACTCGCCGTCGGCAGACCTCTTGTCCAACTCCCAGCGATGGCGATCGCGTTTGGAAAGCACTTCGTCATGAGTGCGCAGTTCCTGATTGTCCTGAAACTCCATTCCTACCGCTCGCCCGATCTCATCCACGTTGTCTTGATCGGGCGTCGCAACATGACCGCCCGGAGTCTCAGATCCGGAATCCTCAGCCTCTTGCCACTCCGCATCCACATCGCCAGCGGTCAACTCAGGGCTGACCGAATGGTATTCGTCGAACTCGCGCTCCATCATCCTGCGCCCTGTTTCGATCTCGCTCTCGCTGATCGCCGCTTGCGGATCGGGCGCGCTCGGATCAATGCGGCGCGCATCTCGTTTTCTGCTCATATCTTCCTCCAGCTTTGATTGGTTTAGACCGCGCCAGTCCTGCCAGCAAATCATAACGGGCAATAGATATGCCATCTTTATCAGCGGCTTATTGATCCGAACATAAACAACCGCGCAGCCTGCTAAGCGAGGTATTGTCGTGGTACGTCGCTGTTCCGTTTGCAATCGCGGCGCGATTCGCGCAAGGGCGGTTCCGGGCGCTCGCGGCGTGTTGGCGCCGCTATTGCTCAGCCAATTGAGCCTGAAATGGCAAAGGCTGTTATAGAAAGCGCGTCAGTAACCCGGCTGTGAGAGGGCTGATAATCAATCGGCGCCTTCTCACGGCCGGGTTGCCGATACGGAACAATCGGAGAGTTTTCCAATGAGAATCGGTGAAATCCGCACGCTGGCGGGACCGAATGTTTACAGCTATCGTCCTGTTCTTTCAATGAAGCTTAGCCTGGAAGAATTGGTTGAGAGAGAGAGCCGTGAATTTCCAGGTTTCAACGAACTGCTGCTGGAGTCGCTGCCCGGTCTTGCAAAACATCGGTGCTCGAAGGAGCGCAAGGGAGGTTTTGTGGAGCGGCTGCGCGAAGGCACTTACTTCGGCCACATCGTCGAGCACATCGCGCTCGAACTGACAGAGCTGGCTGGCGTCCCCGTCGCGCACGGAAAAACCAGAAAGGCGGAAGAGCCAGGCTCTTATAACATCATCGTCGAATACAAGTCGGAGAAGGGAACGAAGCGCCTATTGCGGATGGCGGTGGAGATTGTCGAATCGCTGCTGAAGGGCGAGCCGTTCCCGCTGGAAGACAGGCTCAGTGAAGCCAGAAAGTTCATCGCGCGAACCGAATTCGGCCCAACCACAAAAGCGATTACCGAAGCCGCCGCGCGCCGCGGCGTTCCCTGGCGGCGCATCGGTGAAGACAGTCTTGTGCAACTCGGTTATGGAAAACATCGCCGCTTCATACAGGCTGCGATGACCGAACAGACCAGCGCCGTCGCCGTTGACATCGCGTCCGACAAGGAATTGACAAAGACACTGTTGAGAGACGCCGGGATCGAAGTTCCGTATGGGATGCTTGCGGAGTCGGAGGCTGAAGCCGTCGAAGCTCTGGAAATTATCGGGGCGCCGGTCGTCGTCAAACCTTTCAACATGAGCCAGGGCAAAGGCGTCTCTCTCAATCTCACCACGCCCGCGCAGGTCGAGCAGGCCTGCCGCATCGCAAAACAATACGCGGCGAAAGTCGTCGTCGAGCAGCAGTTCATAGGCCGCGATTACCGTGTGCTCGTAATCAACGGAAGAATCGCAGCGGCCAGCGAACGCGTTCCGGCCCACGTCACCGGCGACGGCCAGAGCACGATTGCGGAGTTGGTGGAAAGCGCCAATCGCCATCCCGCGCGCGGCGAAGACCACGAAAAGCCTCTCACCAAAATCGCGATTGATCAGGCGATGATGGAATTCATGAAGAGGCGCGGCCTGGCCGTCAATCAGGCGCCGCGACCGGGCGAAGTCGTCTACCTGCGCGAATGCGCCAATCTCTCGACAGGCGGGACGGCCAGAGACGTGACTGATTTTGTTCATCCGCAAATCGCCGCGATCTGTGAACGCGCCGCGCGGATCATCGGCCTGGACATCTGCGGCATTGATCTGATCCTCGACGATATAGCCGCGCCTCTGAGATCGGATAACGGCGTCATCGAAATCAACGCCGCGCCCGGTTTGCGCATGCACCTTGCGCCGAGCGAAGGCCGAAGCCGCGATGTCGGCGAGGCGATTGTTGACATGCTTTACCCGGACGGCGCGACGGGCCGAATACCGATCATTTCAATTACCGGCACGAACGGGAAGACGACCATCACCCGGATGATCGCTCACGTGTTTTCCGAAAAAGGTTTGACCGTCGGCGCGACTACGACTGACGGGATTTACATTGGCGGAAGGGCAATCGCCAAAGGCGACACCACAGGCCCGCTATCAGCCCGCGCGGTGTTGTCCGATCCGTCGGTGGAAATCGCCGTGCTCGAAACCGCGCGTGGAGGAATCGTCCGCGGCGGGCTTGGTTACGACTGGTCGGATGTTTCGATCATCAGCAACGTCAGTCTCGATCACGTCGGCCAGGACGGGATCGAGACTCTCGACGATTTGCTTTATATCAAATCGCTCGTCGCCGAGCGTGTGCGCGAAGGCGGGACGCTGATTCTCAACGCGGATGACGAACTTCTGGCGCAACTGATGGAGAACGAGAGAGTAGGCAGAGTGAAGAAGAATGTCGTCTATTTCTCGATGCGTCCGCCGCACGTTTTGATCAGAAGGCATCTGGCTGCGGGCGGGACGGCTTTTTTGCACAAGGACGGCTGGATCGTCGAAGCCACAGGC
The DNA here is from genome assembly GCA_022072205.1 of Acidobacteriota bacterium. Lineage (GTDB taxonomy): Bacteria > Acidobacteriota > Blastocatellia > RBC074 > RBC074 > JAJVID01. Next base: position 29,635 of record JAJVID010000144.1, on the reverse strand, counting down.
GGCAGTGAGTCGCGTCTGATCCGAGCATCCGACATTCCGGTGACGTTGGGCGGAGCCGCATCATTCAACATCACCAACGCGCTGGCCGCCGCCGCCGCCTGCCGCGCTCACGGAGCGAGCCGCGAAGAAGTGGCGATGGCGCTGAATGGTTTTCGCGGCGATTTGCATAACGCGGGCCGCGCGGTTCTGTTTGAACTTCGCGGAGGTTATGTGCTGGTGGATTACGGCCACAATCCCGACGCGTTCGCCGCTGTTTGCCGGATGGCGGCGAAGTGGCGTGGGCGAAGAGTCACTGGCGTCATCGGCGTGCCCGGCGACAGAAACGATTGGGTGGTGGAACAAGCCGGACGCGAAGCCGCGCGAGGTTTTGAACGAATCATCATCAAGGAAGA
>JAJVID010000144.1:0-29143 GCA_022072205.1 Acidobacteriota bacterium | reverse complement strand
GCCAGGCTGGTGAGCGATGTGTACGTAGGCGGAATGCTCAGCCGCAAAGCGGGCGTGACGCATTTTCACGTAGGCGATCATCCGCACGGGCTGGCTCCGTTGCGCGCGCTCGTCGAAAATTACGCGGTCGAGCCGGAATGGCTCTATCCGACGCACGTCGAGCGCAAAAGGGAATTGATGCGGGAGGCTGCGGCGTTCACGCGGCTCGGCGCCTTCGTTGACATTGACACGATGGCTGAAGATTTGCCCGAACAGTTGCGATACTTTCTGGATGACAACGGAGACCTGACGCGGCTGACGGTTTCATCCGACGCTGCGATCTCCAGCCCGCGCACGTTGTATGAACAGCTTCGCTCGTGCGTCATCGAATACGGCTTCCCGCTCGAACAGGTGTTGCCGCTTGTGACATCGAACACTGCGCGCGTTCTGAAACTCGGCAGAAAGGGAAGACTGGAAGAGGGTTGCGACGCCGACGTTCTGATCCTGCGCCGCCAGACGCTTGAGATTGCGAGCGTCTTCGCGCGGGGAAAACAGTTTGTTCGTAGCGGAGAGCTTGTCGTCGCGGAAAAATTTCTGACGCGCAGCAGCAGGAGGATTTCGCTTTATGGCAGGAAACCATAACGGCCAACGAAAAGCCGCTTCGCAAATCAACAAGGCGAATGGGCAGACCGGCTCATCGCAAAAGCCGGATCAGAAAGCGGCGAAAAAGAACGGACACGTGAGAAGCGAAAAGGCAGATAAAAAAGACGCCGCGCTCGCGCGTCATGAGCCTGCGGGCACGCTGTTCGCCATCGGCGGCGCCGAAGACAGGCAGGACACAAAGATCATTCTGCGCAATCTGGCCGAACGGATTGGTTCAAGCAAGCTGGTGATTTCGACTGTGGCTTCCGATTACGGCGACGAGTTGTGGGACGCTTATCGCAAGCTCTTCTCCTCGATGGGCGTGAAGAACATCAAGCATCTGGACGTGGATCATCGGAAAGAATCATTGAAAGACCACAGTCTGGACGTCCTCGCTGATGCGACGGCGGTTTTTTTTACCGGTGGCGATCAACTCAAGATCACAACCCGGCTGGGCGGCGCCGCGTTGGCTGAACGTATTGAGGAGATTTACATGCGAGGCGGGATCGTCGCCGGCACCTCAGCGGGCGCTACGGCCTTGGGCGAGATGATGCTCGTTGGTATTCCGGGCGGAGGCATCAACAAGGTCGGCGACGTGTTGCATATGACGACTGGATTGGGGTTGGCGAAAAACATGATCATTGACCAGCATTTTTCCGAACGCGGGCGGATCAGGCGATTGCTGGGCGCGGTGGCGCAAAACCCGCGCATGCTCGGCATCGGCATTGATGAAGACACGGCGATCTCGTTAGAGAGTGACGGGAAGTTTTATGCGCTCGGCTCCGGCGCGGTCTACGTCGTTGACGGCCACGACCTCAGCTACACGAACATTTCGGAGGCGTCATTCAGCCGCGCCTTGTCGGTATTCGGCGTCAAGCTGCACGTTCTCAGCCACGGCGATTGCTTTGTCGTGAATTCCCGTCAACCGGTTCATACTGGCGCTGCTGACGAGGATGTTGAAAAAGAACTGCGAATCATCGGGGAAGAAATCGTCTAAACCTCATTTTAGCGGCAGTCAGCGAGATAAGCCGGGTGGGAAATCTTCTTCATGGCTGGAAACGCAGGGCGATAGATCGGTGCGCATGGTTCCGCTTCTGCCCCGTTGAATAACGAAGACGCCTGATTATCGGGTAGTGAGATAAGGCCGAGAGCGCCGGCAAATGAGCGTCCACGAAAATTTCTTCCGCGGGCGCCCATCTGCTGACGCTCCCGGCTTTGTCATGTTCGGTCTGACTTCAGGCCGTCGCCTTCGAATATCTTTCGGCGCCTTCAGACTGATCGGCGGAATCGGAGGGCGCGGCGGCTTCCTGCGTTTCGCCTAACACCTGCTGTTCGCGGCGGTGTTTCCCCTCAAGCTCCTGCCGCAGCTTGCGTTGGACGCCGGGATGCGGCGTCACGACTTCGCCATTCGCCTGTGCCAGAGCCTCAGTTAATTCGCTTTCGTGAACCGCCCGGGTGGATTTTCTTTTCCGTCCCGGGTGGCTGCCTTTAACGAAGCTGATCCGTTGATTGCAAATTCTGCATTCCATCTTTTTTTACCGCAGGGGAGGAGACAAAACACGTGCAGGGGAAACTTATCCGACGCTGATCTGTTCGAGGATCGAAGCTCTCGCAGCGGGCTTCGGCTCCGGCGCCTCTTCGACCAGCGCAAGGCTCAGCACATCCATTTTCAGCCCGTCAGAGAGCTTCTGCAGCAGAACTTCCTGGCCGTTGCTGAAGCGGATGGCGTCGCGATACCTGAACGGTTCAGCGGTCAACTGGACGAACGTCACCTGCTCGCGCGGTCCTACGCCGAACTGCTTTTGCGTTTGAACCGGGATTCCGTCCACTTGCAAACGCGCGCCCGGCGGAATGCACACCGCAGGAAGCGCTCTCTTCATATCGTCGTTGATCCATCTCCGCTGACTTTCAAGCCAGCATTTGAATTTTGCCCAGACACCAGCTCCTTCCGGGGCCGGCGCCGGCTTCTCCAGGTTCTTCAGATCAGTCACTGAAGCCAGCCCTTTCGAGCCGGTGTGAAACTTGTGAATGAACAACTGCTCGCCTTCGGTGGCGAGCCGGTTCTTGATGCCATGCAAAGAGTAGTCGCACATATGTTTTACCTCCCAGGGAAATTGATAGACACAATTGAACAGAAAGAGTTGGTCGTATGACCTGCCTGTCCTTCTCCTCTACTTGAAATCTCTGCGCAGCGTTCTGGTAACGGCCCGACGATCACTGTGAGCGCCGGATTCCAGCTTCCGAATAAACGCTGGCCTGAAACCGCGCTACAGTTTCAATGCACTCGAAACGTACAGCAGTTCTTATTTAATGCAACCGGGTCGGGACTCCGCATTCCGCGTTTGACCGCTAAACGCCTCAGCAATGAGCATAGAGCTTATTACCTTCTGCGGGGACACACTGTGTTGTAGCAAATTCCAGACCTCGCATTGCCTGTGTTCATGAAGTAAATCGAAGGCCAACCAAGGAAGAAGCGAGAGGATTACGGAGCGCACAGAAAAACCGGAATAAACGGAGCCGGGCCAGGAAACTTTCCGTCATTGACGTTTTTTCTGTGTGCTCCGTAATCCTCTTCGCCCCTCCCTGAGCAGATACAAATGACTATGGTTTGAGCACGACCTTGATGCAGTTATCGCGCTTGCGGTTGAAGATTTCGTACGCATACGGCGCATCTCCCAGGTGGAGCCGGTGCGTTATGACGAAAGAGGGATCAATCTCGCCTCGACGAATTCGTTCCAGTTTCAATGACTTCGCCCATGAACTCGTGGCTGATGATCTCGCCTTTCTCCATCGCCCCAGGCCATTTCGCCCGTCTCCATCAACTGTTTGAAACGGCGCAGGTCTTCTTCGATTTGCCGCTCAGGTTCTTCGCCGAAGAGTTTTGCGACGAACGCGCCCAGCTTTCCTGCCGGCGGAGCGTATTCGAGCGAGACTTTGACTTCCGTGCCGCGACTGTCCGGAGCTTTCTCGAATCGCACCGAGCCTGCGTTCGGAATCTGCGCGCCTTCGAGCGAGCGCCACGCGATCAGTTCGTTCGGCTCTTCGTTGATGATTTCGGCGTCCCACTCGACGGTCATCCCGGCGGCGGCGAGCGACCAGTGCGAGCGGCTTCGATCAATCACGCGCACCGATTCCAGGTGATTCAGAAAGCGTGGCAGATTCTCGAAGTCTCGCCAGAACCTGAATAACTCTTCCGCCGGCTTGTTGATGGTGACAATCTTTTCGACCTTGATGCCGGCGCCGTGCTTGACGCTCGCGCGGCGTCCTTTGCCTTTGGCTGTGTTGACGCCGATCGCCGCGTAAAAGTCGCAATGGCCGGTCGCTCCGCGATAGACCAGTCCGGCGCCGATGACCGCCAGCAGCGCTCCTCCCAGGCCGCCGCGCGTGAATCTGTAAAATCCATACAGCGCCAGCGCGCCTCCACCGACGCATGAAATCAATCGTTCGTTTCCGCTGATGTTTATTGGCCGGTAGCGTCCCGCGCGCTCACCTGAAAGACGGGATTCCAGATGGCGCGCCGCTGAATGCTGCGGCGTCGAATACTGCGGGTTATTTGCGAATGTTCTTTCATCTGCCGCCATAGTTCTATCTCCGATGTGAAATACCTTTTGTTGATAGCTCCCCAGTTTTATCGTTAAGAGCGCGATATGTTTCGCGAGACATTCGGATGATTCGCCGCGCCAGTCTTGAAGAATGATCTGATAGGTGAAGCGATCCAGAGAGTGAGGAAGGCGAGTCCAATACAGCAGGGCAAGGTAGAGGCCAAGGAGAAGGCGGAAGCGGGACGTTAATCCGCTTCCGCCTTCTTTCCATAGCGCGCTCCTTAGCGGTTGCTCTTGCTTTTGCCGCTTGATGATTGTCGGCGAGTGGTTTGGGAGCTTCTGCTTCGGCTTCCGCTGGAGCTTTTGCTTGCGGAACTGCTGCGGGCGCGAGCGCCGCCGGATGTTTTGCTGGCGCTCTTCGTGGCTCCTTTAACGCTTCGGCTTCGGGAGGTTGAACCGCTTTTGCGTGAGCTTGCCGATTGTTTTCTGGAGCCGCTCGATCTGGTTTTATTGGTCGCGGCGGCTGTTCTGCCGGTCGTTGATCTGACTCGGGCTGATTTGCCTCTGGTTGATTTGGCCTTGCCTGATTTGGCGCCAGTTCTACCAGTCGTTTTCGTCGTCATTTTGCCAGTGGTTCTTCTGGCGGTCACACTGGAAGCTGATGAAGCGGAGCGTCTCTTCTTCGTTCTCATTCTCTTACCTTCACCAGCGCCTTTGCCGCTCATGACGTTGGCATCGCTTCCGAATTCATTGGCTCTGTAATCATCTGCCATAACCTTGATGCTCCTTCTGTAATATGGATTGTTTGGGACATGGCAGGAGATAGCCTCCCTCACTCTCTCCAGCCATTGACGATCTGCCATTGGCGATCTGTTGATGAACGATGACAATCATCGCTGCCGGTTGTGCAAATGATGTGCCTTTAAGTGAACGCCACGCCCGGCGAATTTTTGTGACCTGAGGCGCGCAATCGAAGCGCAAGAGATGAAGGCGCTAAAAGCTCATACATGCGCTGTGCATCGTTTCTGGGCGAATGTATTGTATTTCATACAACGCGGCTGTGACGTGACAGGGTAGCGGCGTCTGATCTCCCCAGGCGTATTTTCCATAGGGCATAAGGGTTGCTCGCTGACTTGAATAGTTCTATTTACGAATCTGAGTCATCGGAAGTGGGAATGTAAAAGACCGCTGACGAAAGGAGGATTGTATGATTGCCACGGAACTTTTGAAGAACGATCACAAAGAGGCGATGAGTCTGATTGAAGAGCTGGAGGCCGCCGACGATCAGGTCGGAACGGACCCAACATTCACAGAGACTTTCAACCGCCTCAACGAGCTGTTGCAGATGCATACCCGCATCGAAGAGGAGGTCTTCTACCCGGCGATGAAGGAATTCGATGAGTCTCGTGATCTGGTGAGGGAGTTTTACAAGGAGCACAAGGAAGTTGACCGGCTACTCGCGCAACTTTCGACTATGGCCCCGAACGTGGAGGAGTTCCAGGAGACGCTCTCGGAAATGCGCGAAGACATCGAGCATCACGTTGACGAAGAAGAGAACGAGCTTTTCCCGATGGCCGAAAGGCTGTGCGGAGAGAGCAAACTGCAGGAGATGGGGCGTCAGATGCAACAGATAAAGGACGGCAGCCGAGCGCAGGTCGCCGGCTGGCGCAGGTAGTCTCATTTCACCTGCACGGCATTCGCAAAGGCGCGGCGGGCCATAGCAGCCGCGCCTTTCTTGCGTAGAAGAGGGTCTGGATGAAGAAGACTGTTGCGATAAAAAAAGGGCTGTTCGCGCCGATTGCCTTTCAGTGAAAAACAAACTTTGCGAACAGCCGCTAAACCCGGATACGGTGTGAAGACAACTAAAAGTTGCTTCAAAGACGATCCCCTATGCCTCCTACCGCATCCGGGGGTTCACCTTGATATGCCTTAAGCTGTCGAAGATATTTTTGCAACTATGGCGCCGCAATGCGCAGTAAATTCAATTTCAATATGCCTGCAACACAGTTTTCTTTGTCACATAATCATTTTGGCAGTTAAAACACTGTTGTTGAGCTGTTGTTGAAGCGGTATCAACCTCTTCAACCTTTCAAACATTGGCATCCACTCGGATTGTTGTGAAGGCGTCCGCCGTTGCGAAGACCTTTACGAATGGCTGCGTGTTTACGCAGCCATTCACCATGTATTATTAACGCATCATCAGTGACTTCGGCGCGTACATCGCTCGCGTTGAATTGCGCTTGTATCCGGAGCCATATTGACAAGCCGCGCTCGTCTGCCTTAGCCTTCGAGCGTGTTGCGCGCCGCGCCCATCGAACGGCGCGCAATTCTCACCTCATTATTGACCCAATAAATAAACGTAGAGGCGCCAACCCGGACAGATTCGTCAGTTTAAAGCTGGAAGACCGCTTTGCTTATCCGCTTTCGGGAGCAGCTTGTCTGCTCGCAAACCTTTTCGCATTTGTCACAACCACAACGGAGATGAATATGAACTCCCTGAAGGCTTTGCTTTTTTACTCGCGCTCTCTCTTTCCATTGATCCTCATCGCCGCCGCAGTCACATCGCCTGCTCTTGCGCAGACCGCGCGAAGGAATCCGGCTGCTGATTATTACAATCGCGGCAACGACCGTCAGAAAGAGCGCGATCTGGACGGCGCGATTGAAGATTACACATTCGCCATCACCTTCGAGCCGAAATTCGCGCTGGCCTGGAACAATCGCGGCGTGGTCCGTTATCTGAAGGGCGATCTCGACGAGGCGATCAAGGATTTCGGGAAGGCTGTGGAACTCAAGCCCGATTACGCTGAGGCCTGGAATAATCGCGGAAACGCGCGCTTCGACAAGGGCGATCCGGACGGAGCCATCGCCGATTTCGATAAGGCGATAGCCCTCAACGACCATTACGCCCAGGCCTATCACAGTCGAGCCAACGCCCGTCACGCGAAGAAAGACCTCGACGGCGCGATCAGCGATTACACCCGCGCCATTGACCTCAACGAGCGGTTCGCGCTGAGCTGGCACAATCGCGGATCCGCTCGCCAGGAAAAGGGCGAACTGCGCGAGGCGGTCGCCGACTTCGATCAGGCGATCAAACTCGATCCGAATCGCGCCATAACCTGGGCTTATCGGGGGCTTACCCTGCTGATGCAGGGCAAAGGGGCCGAAGCTGAGCGGGATTTCGCCAGATGCCTCGAACTGAATCCCGATCTGAAGGCTACTTTGAGCGCTCGCATCAATGAAGTGAAGCAGCAACGCAGAGCCATTCAATGATGCGAGTCTTGAAATCATCATTACGAAGAATCGGATGAGCGCCAGTAATCCATCCGAAAATCTGAATAAGCGGGCGATGGGCCATGCGCCCGCTTGATCCACTCGGCTTGATTCAAAGTCGCCATTCAACAGCAAGATAACAGCCCTCGCGGCGGAGCCAGGAGCGCATGTGGCCTGAGCTTTGCCTTACGTGGCGTTCTCTCCCACGCATTTTCACTCCCTTTGGTTTCTCACTCCCTATAGACAATCCGACGAGCTTCAGAAGCTGATCACCTGTTGGCAACGTAGTTTGTCGGAAGGCCAGATAACCCAAAGCAGTTAAGAATGGAGGATGAAAGATGTCAGGCCTAATGCAATTTTTCAAAGGGCAGAGCAAGGCGCTTCGAACAGCGCTGTTCGTGGCGGCCTTTCTGTCCGGTGTGGCCTTTGGGCAGAGCGAGGTAGGCACGATCAGCGGAAAGGTGGCCGACCCGAATGGCGCTGTAGTCCCAGGAGCGAGTATCAAGGCCAAGTCCGTGGAGACCGGTTTCGAGCGCGCCGCAGTGGTGGATAGTGATGGGTTCTATATCCTGAGGAGTCTTCCGCCAGGCATTTACGAGGTAAGTGTTACGTGTCAGGGCTTCGTGGCGCAGACGCAAAAGGTGCGCGTCTTTGTCGGCTCGAATATCAGATACGACCCGGAGTTGACTGTCCAGCCGGTGACCGGGCAAGAGACCATCATCGAAAGCAGCGACGAGGCCATCAACAATCAGACTACGCAAATCTCCGACCTGATTACTGATCGCCAGCTCGTTCAACTGCCGAGTATCACGCGTGACCCGTATTCCCTGATCACGCTTTCCGGGAACGTCACACCGTTCACCATTAGTCCACTAAGTCCCCGCAACCAGCCTGTAGTTATCACGTCTCCCTTCCAGGATTTTGCGATTGACGGCCAGGCCCCGACCACCAACAACGTTCGTCTGGATGGGGGCGAGAACATCATCAATTACTGGTCAACGCTCGGACAGCGATTGCCGCTACCGGGCGTGCAGGAGATCAACGTCATCACCAATGGGTTCCGCCCTCAATACGGACGGCTTCTCGGCGGCTTGATAGATGTCGCGAGTCATCAGGGCAGCAACGATTGGAATGGCTCGGTTTACTATTTCTATCGTGGCGACGCTCTGGCGGGCAACACCTTCGACAGCAACGCGCGCGGCATCCCGCGTGGCCATCTGGTCGGCAACCAGCCTGGCGTCTCAATCGGTGGGCCGATTGTCAAAGACAAGTTTTTCTTCTTCACCAATTTTGAAGGCATCGTCCAGCGCAGCCGCATAGACAAAGTGGCGTTCGTTCCGACGCCCGCTCTGCTGGCGGCTTCTGCCCCGGCGACTGCGGCTTATTTCGCGGCGTTCCCGCTGGCGACGCCGACCGCTGTTGGGCGGACTATCACCGTCGCCGATACGCTGGCTCTGCTTGGACAGCCCGCGGCTGGGGGAGCGTTCTCGGCGTTGCCGGGAGCTACGCCAGCCTTCACCGAGTTGTTCTTCAACGCGGCAAATGATTGGGGCGTAGGCCCGCCGCAGGACACGCTGCTGAACGTCACAAGGCTGGATTACACCCTGGACGACAACGACTGGATTTACGCGCGGTACGCCTATGTGAGCCGTGACATTTATAACGGCGCCTTTTCTTTCAGCCCGTTCCTGGGTTTCAACACCGGCGTCTATGAACAAAACAACAACATCGCGCTCAACTGGATGCACGCTTTTAACGATACAAACTGCTGTCCGGCTCCGGGCGTTTCAACCTCGAACTGGATACTGAATGGCAAGGTTCAGTACGAGCGGGTTAATCTGACCCGGCAGAACGGCGTCAACACTCTTGGGCCTCGGTTGCTGTTGACCAATTATCTGAGCCCGGCTTTCGGCGGAGTCCAAACGAACTTCCCTGGCGATCTGCCCTTCGACCCGGCTTTGAATTCAACTCTCACCGGGCCGCTCAACCTGGGGCAGGCGGCGGTTGACGTCTTCGGGACGTGGAAAAATCAGCAACTCCGTTTTGGCGCCAGCTATTACTACTGGCAGGACAATCGCACCATCAGGTCGTTCCAGAGCGGGAATTACACGCTCCAGGGCGGCGCTCTGACGGCGCTCGATAGTCTGGTGCTGGGCACGGCCAATACCTTTTCGACGGCCATTAACCCGCAAGGGCTTTTGCCGGGCGGAACCATCACGCTGCCAGTCACGTCGCCGGTCTTTGACCGGGGTCTCAGCGCGCATGACTTTTCGCTTTACGTCAACGACATCTGGCGGATTCGCCCGCGTCTCAGTCTGAACCTGGGGCTGCGTTACGATTTCTTCGGAGTGCCGCGCGCCCGCACCGGCCAGGTGTTCCAGAACTTCTTCCTCGGCCCCGGCGCCGACATATTCACTCAGGTAGCGAACGGAGTTCTGGCGGCTCCGAACACTCCGCTGCCCCCGGGCAGCCCATCGAACGACAGGTTCTTCAATCGGGATTGGAACAACTTCGGACCGCGCATCGGCATCGCCTGGGATGTCAGTGGCGGCGGATATGGCTGTTGCAAAGGCGCCTCGCGCAGGACGACTCTGCGCGCTGGTTACGGCATCACCTACGACCGCATTTTCTACGGTGTCTCGCCTTTCTTCCAGAGCACCTCGACTTTCGCGATTCCGTTCCTGACAGCCGGGGTACCCTTTGGAGGCGGCGTCATCACGCCGACTACGTTGAGCACCAGCAATTTCGGCCCGCTCGCTGGCGCGGCGGGCACAGCGATCGTGCCGCCCTTCCTGGTGCGCGGCATCGAAAGGGATCTCAGAGCGCCGATGCTGCATTTCTGGAACGTTTCGCTCGAGCGCGAGATATTCACAAACACGGTCGCCGCGTTGCAATACGTGGGCGCTGCGGGGCGTAATCTGTTCACGGTTTCCAACGTCAACCGTCCGGGTTCAGCCTTGGCCTTCAGGCCTGACCTGATTCCGACCCCTGCCCCGACGGCCCGGCTCAATCCGAACTTCGGCCCGATCTTTTTCCTGACGGATGACGGCAGGTCGAATTTCAACGCGTTCATCGCCGAGATAACCAACAGCACCTATCAGAGGTTGGGGTTGCAATTCACGGCGCGCTATCGTTACGCGAAGGCTCTCGACAACATCAGCGGAATTTTTGGGAATAACATCGGGACTTTTGGCGGCAGCTTCACGCCTAATTTGCTCTCGCCCTTCGACCCGAATTTCGATTACGGCCCATCCGATTGGGACCTGAGACACCGCTTCGTCGGCAGCTTCAATTGGGAAGTCCCGTTCGACTGGTTCACCAACCGTTGCTGCGGCGGCTCCAGTTGGGCCAAGCAGGCGTTGGGCGGCTGGCAGGTGGCTGGAATCGTAGTCGCCCAGAGCCGTCTGCCGTTCACCGTGTTTAATTGCGCGAACACGTTCTCGGCTGAAACTCCTTGCCCGCGCGCGGGCCTGGCGCCGGGGGTCACCATTGGCGACAACGTCAATGGGAATGGTAGCGGCCAACCGTCTACGACGATTCCCAACTACTTCAATTACCTGAATGGCTCTACCTTCGTCCCGGTAACCAGCGTGGCGAACAACACCGCGCTTCCACCGTTCCCGGACAATACGCCCGGACGCAACGCCTTCCGTGGGCCGCGCTTCTGGAACTTTGATTTCGGTGTCTACAAGCGGTTCAAGATCACTGAGGATGTGAGTTTTCAGTTCCGTAGTGAATTCTACAACCTCTTCAACCACACTAACCTGTTCGTGCCGACCGGCGTGGATCTAGGCGCGAACCCGGTCGTCCCTGCGTTCAAGAATGGAGCGAGATTCATTCAATTTGGAGGAATCCTCCAATTCTAGAGCAGTTCTATGGCAGTTCTGAGGCAATTTTGAGTTCCTCTTCTGACCTCCATTGATCTGTAAGCCACTTGAAGGGGGAGCCTGAAACGGCTCCCCCATTTTTTTGCCCTGGCGATGCAATATGAGCACAAGGCTTGCTACTTCCTGATCAGGCGGAATGGTTCAAGAGTTCCGCCGCGATCGGGCGCAACGTGAAGCCCTTTACGAATGAATAATCCGGAGGCGCGCTCGCCGCTGCATCAGCGGGTCTTCGACGAAGAGCGCGCGCCCCTGGAAATAGACGGGATATGAAAAGGTAGAGAGAAAGCATCGAGACGGGATCAAAAGCTGGGATGAAGCGGATAAACGATAAACAAGGATGAAATAACCATCAGCTTCACGTTCGCCTGAGACGAAAATCCGATAGCTTCAATTCATCTGCGCTGGGGCGGCCTGTGACGCCGCGCCTTCGGTTTATGAGCCGGGAGGCGCTCGTTGGCCCGCTCGCCAGCGCCTTCGATTTTCCCCGCTTACTCGTCCATTCCGGTTCACCGCTGCTCGGTTCGTCGCGGCAACAGCGGGCGTCAGCTCTCTGCGCTTACACGGATCACTCTACCTGCTTCAGACTTTATTCGTTCGTAGTGTCAGCGGGAAAGGAGAGATTGACGTGAAAATGGGAGACATATTTTCAAAAGCGTTCCGGTCAAAAGCGCTCCGGCGTTGTTCTCTGATGACGGCGTTGTCGCTGGTTCTGATTTCGACAGTGGCCACTATAACCGGGGCGCAGTCGCCATCGCGCGTCTCGGAGGAATCGTACAAACGCGGTCTGGAGCGTTACAAGAAAGGCGACCTGACCGGCGCCATCGCTGATTTCGACCGGGCGCTTGACGCTTATCTGAGCGAACGTCTGGCTTATGGCGCGGAAGCTTCCGACAGGGTCGTCAAGGCGAATCTAGACGGCGTCGCTGTGGATTACGGCGACTTTGTCGTCAACCTGCCGCGCCCCGCCGCAATCTACCTGAACCGAGGACTGGCGCGGCTCCGATTGGGAGAGATTGAGGCGGCGATCAACGATCTCAACGAGTCAATCAAGCTGGCGCCGCGCAACGCAGGCGCATACCTCTATCGCGGCATCGCTCTTCAGGGAACGGGAGACCTGGACGCCGCCATCACCAATTACAGCCGCGCCCTGGACCTTTATCCGCGCTACGCCGAAGCCTGGTACAACCGAGGCGTAGCCAAACGCGACAAGGGAGCGTTCGATGAAGCCCTGTCGGATTTCGACCGCGCGCTGGCGATCAGTCCGAAAATGACTGACGCGCTGGTCAACCGCGCAGCCGTGCGGTACGACAAGGGCGATTTGAAAGGCGCGCTGGACGACTGCAATCTGGCGGTCAAGATTGATTCGCGCCACCACATGGCCTGGAATAATCGCGCGCTGATCCGTTACCGCCAGGGAGATTTCGACGGCGCCATGTCCGACGTCACCCGCGCCATCGAAGTCGCGCCGCAGGAGGCCACGCCCTACGTTAATCGCAGTTCTCTCCTGCTGGAAAAGAATGAATTCGACAAGGCTCTGGCCGACAGCGAGAAGGCCATCGCGCTCAATCCGAATCTGCCTACGGCCTGGGGCAATCACGGCCTGGCGCGGATGAACAAAAACGATTTCGATGGCGCAATGGCTGATTTCAACCACGCCCTGGAACTCGATCCGAAATCCCCGGCGTTGTATTTCAACCGGGGGAACGCGTGGTTTTCCAAAGGCGAAGCTGACAAAGCCATCGCCGATTTCGAGCAGGCGATCAAGTTCAATCCACGCGTCGCCGCCGTCTGGAACAATTGCGGCAACGCGCGTTTCATCAAGGGCGACATCGAAGCCGCCGTAAATGATTACAACCGCGCCATCGAAATAGACCCGCGCTACGCCCTGGCCTACGCCAACCGAGGGATGGCCAGACTGCTCCAGAAACGCGACGCCGAAGCTGAAAGCGATTTCGCGCAATACCGGACGCTGGAGCCGAATCCCGATCCGAATTTCGAGAAGCGGATCAACGAAGCGAAGCGGCTGCGCGCCGAAATGGATCCGAAGGTAAAGAAAATATAGACGCGATCACTTCATCTATGGGTGATGGCATTCCTTGCCATCACCCACATTTTCTGGCGTCTTCAGTTTGCTCCGCAGGCTGAACGCGGAGCTTCATAATCTTCTTTCCGCTACAGAGGCCGTATTGGCCGATTCGTAAGGCTTTCCACGACAGTCAGCAGTTCAATGGGTTCGATAGGTTTGGCGACGTGAATCTGAAACCCGGCGGCCAGAGCGCGGATGCGGTCTTCGGCGCGCGTGTGAGCCGTCAGCGCGATAGCTGGTATATTTCCGCCGCGATGGGATTCAAGTTCACGTACCCGGCGCATCAGCGTGTAGCCATCAATGCCCGGCATCTGAATGTCTGAAATCAATATGTCGGGACGCCAGTCCTGCTGGCGCTCGAAGACGTCCAGGGCGTCGGCGGCGGAGATCACGGTCTTCACATCGGCGCCCCATTGACTCAGCAAATAACTTGTCAAAGTGGCGCAATCCGGTTCGTCATCAACAACCAATATCTTCGTCCCTTCCAGATTGGGAATGCGTTCGAGTTCCATGTCCTGATCTCTGATTGAGTCATCCGGTTGAGAGGACGCTTCGACGGCGCTCCCGGCGAGATTGCATTTGCTGTTAACCGGCAGCCTGACGGTGAAAGTCGCTCCCTGATTTTCGCCAGGACTTTCGGCCAGCACGCTGCCGCCATGCAATTCAACCAGGCGCCGGACAATAGCCAATCCCAGGCCAAGCCCGCTATATTTGCGCGTCCTCGATCCGTCGGCCTGACGGAATGGGTCGAAAACGCAGGGAAGAAATTCCGGTTTGATGCCCGCGCCCGTGTCCTGAACGACAATCTCGATGTCTTCAAAGCCCGGGCCGGATCGTCCGGCGCTGAGCGACACCTTACCACCGCGCGGCGTGAATTTGACGGCGTTGGAGACAATGTTCCAGACGATCTGTTGAAGCCGGTCAGGATCGCCCGCAATCTCTCCGGTCAGAGCGCCGAAGTTCATTTCGATTGACACTCCCTTCGCCGCCGCCGCCGGACGGACCGTGTCAACAGCGGCTTTGATAGCCGGAAGCGGATCGAACGGGCGCACGTTCAATTTGAGTTTGCCAGTGATCACTCGCGACATATCCAGCAGGTCGCTGACGATCTGGCTTTGGGCGAGCGCGGCGCGTTCGACAGTTTCAAGCGCTCGATCAGCCTCTTCCGGCGAGAGCGTTCCTGCGCGCAGCAGCTTCGTCCAACCCATTATTGCGTGAAGCGGGGCGCGCAGTTCGTGCGAAGCTGTGGCGAGGAACTCGTCTTTCAGCCGAATGACTTCTTCGGCTCTGGCGTGCGCCTCCTGTTCACGTTCGAGCAACCGGGCGCGCTCCTCTTCCGCGAGGACGTGAGTAGTGATGTTCAAGCGCAAGACGACCGCTCCACCGATCTCTTCAGGCAGCGGCGTGGCGCTCAGCAGAAACCATTGCCGCGCATCGGGCGAGTGGCAGGGATATTCCATCGTGAATTCGTCGCGCTCGTGTCTGAGCACAGCCCGAATCCCGGCCAGCGCTTCGCTCGCGTCTTTGCTTCGTTCGCCCTCAGCCGATTCGCAGACAGCAAGGTAATTTATGCCGTATGAGGCGGAGCAGCCATTGAAGCTGGCGAAACCTGGCGGCGCGTTCTCGCGGTTGAATCGCTCCCACGCCTTGTTGACGGCGATGATGTTTCCGTCTCGGTCGAGCACAGAGATATGCGCAGGCAGAGAAGAGAGGAGCGCCTGGTTAAGCAACTTGCTCTCGATCAGAACATCTTCGATCTTGCGATGCGTCGCAGCTTTCGCTTGCGCATCGCGATTGTGAAATGTGGTCGTCAGGATTTTTGATGAAGAAAACATCTTGGTGAAGAAAACACAGCAACTACGATCTCGCCTCTTGAAGAGCCGGATCGAAGGGCAAATCATTTCAATATCTTTGAGTTTTAGATCGTTCCTGATCGCCTCGGCGATTGGAACGGTGAGGTTACGCGATACCAAATTTTCTCGGCTTAACCGGAAGGAAGAAAGCTGATACCGCTATTCAGCTTAACCTTCGGAGTTAATGATGTAGGACAACCAGCAAGTGATTGTGGCGATCCATAGAAAGTGTCTTTCGACGGTTAGGTAGCGATGCCAAATACTCCACCCATCCTTTCCTTTCCGCGGATACTGTTTCCACTCGGCTTTAATCTTGGCAACTTGCGTTCCACCGAAAATTGAGGCAGCAGGATGCGTTTTCAAGGCTTGAAAAAGAAAATTTGTGTATTGGGCAAGTTCAAGTGTCCGAGCCTGGTTCATCTGGACAGTAATGTTTCTAGCCACTTTGCTAAAAGTCTGACCAGGGGCTATGAGGCTATAAAGTCTGAAGAATCTGAAAGATTAGCTACAAACCTTAACTTCCTTCTTCAAGTGAAATTTCGAGGCGCCACTGAGCAAATAAAAAAGCCGCGAGGTTTTTATCCCTCGCGGCTCCGGTAAATTTGATCCGTTTTGAAAGAGGCGGTTACTCCTCTTCCTCCTCGAACTCGAATGCTTCTTCCGGCACTTCGTCGAGATCGGCGTCAGCGGGAACGACATCTTCGTATTCGCTGTCCAGTTGTTCATCGAATCCCTCGTCGTAATCGGGTTCGGGTTCGGGAACAGCGCGGGCAGTCGTGGCGGCCACCATCTGTTCGATGTAGCTCTGCGTGTCGTCCATCTCTTCGGCCCGGAGGTCTTTCATCGTCGGGTCATGTGAAATCTTGACGCGGCGGTAATAGTCCATGCCGGTGCCGGCTGGAATCAGACGTCCCATGATCACGTTCTCTTTCAAACCGCGCAGGTAATCCACGCGGCCTGAGATCGCCGCTTCGGTCAACACGCGGGTCGTCTCCTGGAACGACGCGGCGGAGATGAACGAATCGGTTGAGAGCGACGCTTTGGTGATGCCGAGCAGCAGAGGTTCCGCTGTCGCCGGTTGGCCGTCTTCGTCTTCGACTCGCGCGTTTTCGTCGGCGAAACGGAAACGGTCAACCTGTTCTTCCAGCAGGAACTCAGTATCGCCCACATCCTTGATGCGCACCCAGCGCAGCATCTGGCGGACGATCACCTCGATGTGTTTGTCGTTGATGTGGACGCCCTGCAACCGGTAGACCTCCTGGATGGCGTTGACCAGATAGCGTTGCAACGCTTCCATTCCCTGTACGGCCAGGATGTCGTGCGGGTTGAGAGGGCCGTCCATCAACGGTTCGCCGGCGCGAACGCGGTCGCCTTCCTGCACGTTGATGTGCGTGCCGCGCGGCACAGAGTATTCACGTTCTTCGCCGGTTTCGCCGACGACGCTGAGCTTCTGCGAACCTTTGGTGATGTTGCCGAATTTGATCGTGCCGTCAATCTCGCTCATCACCGCAGTCTCGCGTGGTTTGCGCGCCTCGAACAATTCGACGACGCGCGGCAGACCGCCGACGATGTCTTTCGTGCGGGTGATTTCGCGCGGAATCTTGGCGATCACGTCTCCGGGCGCCACCTCGTCGCCGTTCTGCACCATCAGGTTGGCGCGAACCGGCATCGAGTAGGATTTCAGCGCTTTGCCCGCCTCGTTCTTGACCTCGATGCGCGGCTGGCGTTTCTCGTCCGGCGAATCCATAACGATTGGACGAGTCAGGCCGGTCACTTCGTCAACCTCTTCGTGAACGGTGACGTTCTCGATCAGGTCTTTCCAAAGCACCGTGCCGCCGACTTCGGTCAGAATGGCGAAAGTGTAAGGGTCCCACTCGGCGATCTTCTGACCTTCATCAACGCGCCCGCCGTCAGGGATGTTGAGCGTCGCGCCGTAGGCGATTGGGTAGCGCTCGACTTCACGTCCCCGGTCGTCAACGATCAGCACCGAGCCGTTGCGATTCATGGCGATGATCTTGCCTTCGCGGCTGGTGACTGTGTTCAGGTGGTCGTATTTGATGTGGCCGCCTGTGCGGGCTTCGTGCGACGATTGCTCGGAAATCTTCGACGCAGTGCCGCCGATGTGGAACGTGCGCATCGTCAACTGCGTGCCGGGTTCGCCGATTGATTGCGCGGCGATGACGCCAACCGCTTCGCCGATGTCCACCACCTGGCCTGTGGCCAGATTGCGTCCATAACATTTGATGCAGCAGCCGCGCCGCGATTCGCAGGTGAGCACCGAACGAATTCGCACGCGTTCGATACCAGCGTTCTGGATTTCGGTCGCGATGTCTTCACTGATCCCTGTGTTGGCTTTGGCCAGGATTTCGCCGGTGATCGGGTCAATCACGTCATCCAGGGTGACGCGACCGATGATACGTTCGCGCAATCCCTCGATGATGTCGCCCGCTTCAGTGATCGGCTCGGCCCAGATGCCTTTGACCGTGCCGCAATCCGGTTCCGAAATGATCACGTCCTGCGCCACGTCAACCAGACGGCGCGTCAGATAACCCGAATCGGCTGTCTTGAGCGCCGTGTCGGCCAGACCTTTGCGCGCGCCGTGCGTCGAGATGAAGTATTGCAACACGTCGAGGCCTTCACGGAAGTTGGCCCGGATCGGCGTCTCGATGATTTCGCCCGAAGGCTTGGCCATCAATCCGCGCATTCCGGCGAGCTGGCGAATCTGTTGCTGGTTACCGCGCGCGCCGGAATCGGCCATGACCAGAATAGGATTCAACTCGTGGCCTTCCTTCTCGCGGCGGCCCATCTCCTTGAACATTTCGTCGGCGACGCGTTCGGTCATCTCCGACCAGATGGCCACGATCTTGTTGTAGCGTTCGCCGTTGGTGATCACGCCGTCTTTGTACTGCTGTTCGACCTTGATCACTTCGGCTTCGGCGGATGCGACAAGCATCGGCTTATTAGGCGGCGTGACCATGTCGTCAATGCCGATTGAAAGGCCGGCTTTTGTCGCGTAGAGGAAACCAAGTTCTTTCAAGCGGTCGAGCATATCAACCGTGATCTGATGCCCCAGACGCAGGAAGCAGTAGTTGACCAGACTGGTCAATCCTTTCTTCTTGAGCGTGCCGTTGATGTAGGGCATCTCCTTCGGAAGATGGTCGTTGAGCAGCACGCGCCCGACAGTCGTGTTGATCGTGCGATTGACTTCGATGACTGAGGCTTTAATAACATCCTGGCTGTCGCGTTCGGTGTCGAGGTCAATCAATCTGCCTTTGTAACGCATGCGAATCTTTGTTTGCGTTGTGACCTCTTTGGCGTCGAGCGCGAGCATCACCTCTTCAGGCGTGGCGAACGCGCGGCCTTCGCCTTTGGCCCCGTCCATCGCGCGAGTCATGTAATAACAGCCGAGCACGATGTCCTGTGTCGGAACCGCGATGGGCTGGCCCGACGCGGGCGAGAGGATGTTGTTCGACGCCAGCATCAAGACCTGCGCCTCGATCTGCGCTTCGGGCGAGAGCGGGATGTGGACAGCCATCTGGTCGCCGTCGAAGTCCGCGTTGAACGCCGTGCAGACCAGCGGATGAATCTTGATCGCTTTGCCTTCGACCAGCACCGGCTCGAACGCCTGGATGCCCAGACGGTGCAGCGTCGGCGCGCGGTTGAGCAGAACCGGGTGATCCTGGATCACCTTTTCCAGGATGTCCCAGACCACCTCGTCGCCGCGTTCGACCATCTCTTTGGCTTGCTTGATTGTCGCGGCGTGGCCTTCCGATTCAAGCCGGTTGTAGATGAACGGCTTGAACAATTCGAGCGCCATTTTCTTCGGCAACCCGCATTGATGCAGGTTGAGTTCGGGGCCGACGACGATCACCGAACGGCCCGAATAGTCAACGCGCTTGCCGAGCAGGTTCTGGCGGAAGCGGCCCTGTTTGCCTTTGAGCGTGTCGGAGAGCGATTTGAGCGGGCGATTATTCACGCCGCGCAGCACGCGTCCGCGGCGCCCGTTGTCGAACAGCGCGTCAACGGCTTCCTGCAGCATTCGTTTCTCGTTGCGAACGATGACCTCCGGCGCTTTCAATTCGATCAGCTTCGACAGACGGTTGTTGCGGTTGATGACGCGGCGGTAGAGGTCGTTCAAGTCCGAAGTGGCGAAACG
Source organism: Acidobacteriota bacterium (assembly GCA_022072205.1). Lineage (GTDB taxonomy): Bacteria > Acidobacteriota > Blastocatellia > RBC074 > RBC074 > JAJVID01. Next base: position 9,728 of record JAJVID010000144.1, on the reverse strand, counting down.
TCCGCCGTCGAGCGGAACCAGGGGGCGCAGTTCGGGCGGAATGACCGGGATCACGTCCAGGATCATCCACTCCGGCTTGTTGCCGGACTTGCGGAACGAGTCAACGACTTTGAGCCGCTTCGAGAATTTGAGCTTCTTCTGCTGGCTCGTCTCGTTCTTCATCTTGTAGCGCAGATCTTCGGCCAGGTCTTCAATATCAACCTTCTGGAGCAGGAACTTGATCGCCTCGGCGCCCATCCGGCAGACCTCGTCGGTGAACTTGCCGGGGAACTCCGTTTTGAGCTGGCGATAACGCTCGTCGGTCACCATCTCGCGTTCTTTGAGCGGGAGGCCGAGTGATTCGATGTCCTCCTTGTCTGCGATGACAATGTAGTTCTCGAAATAGAGAACCTTCTCAAGCTCGCGCAGCGGAATGTCGAGCAGATGGCCGATGCGCGAAGGCAGACCTTTGAAGAACCAGACGTGGGAGCAGGGGCTGGCCAGTTCGATGTGGCCGAGCCGCTCGCGGCGGACTTTGGCTTGCGTCACTTCGACGCCGCATTTGTCGCAGATCACGCCGCGATGCTTCATTCGTTTGTATTTGCCGCACAGACACTCCCAGTCGGTCACGGGGCCGAAGATGCGCGCGCAGAACAGCCCGTCGCGTTCAGGTTTGAATGTGCGGTAGTTGATAGTCTCCGGTTTCGTGACGTGACCGTGCGACCACGAACGAATCTTTTCTGGGGAAGCGAGGCTAATGCGAATCGCCTCGAAATCCGGTGTAAGTGTTTTTTCGCCTGAATACCTGTTCATTCTATTCCCTCCCAATTGCGTCTTGGGCCAGTCGCGGGCCAGATCGGGTTCGGTCTGACCCGCGCAGAAATCAATATCCCATTAACAATTTACTCGCTCGGCGCGTCACGCCGCCGCAGATCAACGTCCAGACAGAGCGACTGCAGCTCGCGCACCAGTACGTTGAACGATTCCGGCAGCCCAGGCTCGAAGTCCGTCTCGCCTTTGACGATGGCCTCGTAAATCTTCGAGCGTCCGGCCACGTCGTCCGACTTCGCCGTCAACAGTTCCTGCAGGATGTGCGCCGCGCCGTATGCTTCGAGCGCCCAGACCTCCATTTCGCCGAAGCGCTGGCCGCCGAATTGCGCCTTGCCGCCCAGCGGTTGTTGCGTGATCAGCGAGTAGGGGCCGATTGAACGCGCGTGAATCTTGTCGTCCACCAGGTGCGAGAGTTTGAGCATGTAGATGTACCCGACGGTCACCTTCTGCTCGAACGCTTCGCCGGTTACGCCATCGTGCAGAATCGTCTTGCCCGATTCATTGATCATCTGCGGCGTGCCGTCGGCCCGAAGCTTGCTGTCGGCCTGCTGGAGGAACTGCTTGATTTCAGTTTCGGGCGCGCCGTCGAAGACAGGCGTGGCGAAACTCAAGCCCAGCACGTGCGCGGCCCAGCCCAGGTGCGTTTCGAGAATCTGGCCCACGTTCATACGCGAAGGCACGCCGAGCGGGTTGAGAACGATCTCGACCGGGGTGCCGTCGGGCAAGTAAGGCATGTCCTCTTCGGGCAGAATGCGCGCGATGACGCCTTTGTTGCCGTGACGCCCGGCCATCTTGTCGCCGACCGAGAGTTTGCGCTTCATCGCGATGAAGACCTTGACCATCTTGATCACGCCGGGCGCCAGTTCGTCGCCTTTCTTGATCTTGTCTATCTTCTCCTGATAGAGGTGTTCGAGAATGGCGATCTGGCGTTCTGTGCGCTGTTCGAGGTCTTTGATCTCGGTCGCCACGTCGCGCGCGCCGCTGACTTCGATTCGCTTGAGCGCGCCGATGTCCATCCCTTCCAGCATCTCGCGCGTCAGCTTCGCGCCTTTGACGGCGACGGTGCGCGAGCGGAAGATCAGGTCGGATTCGAGCTTGCGGCCCTGAAGCAACTCGTAGATGCGTTTGTTGCGTTCTTCTTCGAGGATGCGGATTTCATCGCTCATGTTCTTCCGCATCTTCGCCTCTTCGGCCTCCTCGATCGCCGTGCTGCGAGCGTCCTTATCCTGGCCCTTTCGGGTGAAGACCTTGACGTCAACGACCGTGCCTTCGATGCCCGGCGGGCACGTGAGCGAGGCGTCGCGCACGTCGCCGGCCTTTTCGCCGAAGATCGCGCGCAACAGTTTCTCTTCCGCCGTCAACTGAGTTTCGCCCTTCGGCGTGACCTTGCCGACCAGGATCGAACTGGGCTTGACATACGCGCCGATGCGGATGATGCCGCTTTCGTCCAGGTCGCGCAGCGCGGCTTCGCCGACGTTCGGGATGTCGCGTGTGATCTCTTCAGGGCCGAGCTTGGTGTCGCGGGCTTCGATCTCAAGCTCTTCGATGTGGATCGAAGTGTAGTAATCGCCCTTGACCATCTTCTCGGAGATCAGGATCGCGTCCTCGAAGTTGTAACCGCGCCAGGGCATGAACGCCACCAGCACGTTGCGGCCCAGAGCCAGTTCGCCGCCGTCGGTGCAGGGGCCGTCTGCGATCACGTCCCCTTTCTTGACGCGCTGTCCCGTCTTGACGATGGGTTTCTGGTTGATGCACGTGTTCTGGTTCGAGCGTTTGAACTTGATCAGCGGATAGATGTCCGCCGTCACTTCGCGCGAGAGCGTGCCGTCAACGTTGTGATCAACGCGGATAATGACGCGCTCGGAGTCAACCACGTCAACGATACCGTCGCGTTTGGCGACCACCACCGCGCCGGAGTCCTGCGCGGTGACGGTCTCCATTCCGGTTCCGATCAGTGGAGCTTCGGCGCGCAGCAGCGGCACGGCCTGACGTTGCATGTTCGATCCCATCAGCGCGCGGTTGGCGTCGTCGTTTTCGAGGAAGGGAATCAAGCTCGCCGCGACCGAAACGAGTTGTTTCGGACTGACGTCCATGAATTCAACCTCGTCGCGCATCGCCAGAATGAATTCGCCGGCTTTGCGCGCGTTGACGCGTTCGCCGACCAGGTTTCCGTGCTCGTCAAGTTCGATGTTCGCCTGGCCGACGACGTATTTGTCTTCCTCCCAGGCCGAGAGATAGAACGGATACGGCTCGAAGGTCGCGGGCTTCTGGCCTTCGCGCAACTTCTTGTTAGCCTTCATCGCGACTTCTTCCGGCACGTGATCGTTCGGTTTGAATTCAGTGTCGCCCGGATTCGATATCTTCACGTAATCAACCACGCGGCCATTCTCGACCTTGCGGTAAGGAGATTCGATGAAGCCGAACTCGTTGATCCGCGCGAAACACGAGAGCGACGAGATCAGACCGATGTTCGGGCCTTCAGGCGTCTCAATCGGGCAGATGCGGCCATAGTGTGTCGTGTGCACGTCACGCACCTCGAATCCGGCGCGCTCGCGGGACAATCCGCCCGGGCCAAGCGCCGATAGCCGCCGTTTGTGCGTGATCTCAGAGAGCGGGTTGGTCTGATCCATGAATTGCGAAAGCTGGCTTGAACCGAAGAATTCGCGCACGGCCGCCGTCACCGGTTTCGCATTGATCAGGTCGCGCGGCATTGCCGTCTGCATCTCCTGATGGATTGACATCTTCTCTTTGATCGCGCGCTCCATTCGCACGAGTCCGAGCCTGAACTGGTTTTCCAGCAGTTCGCCGACGGCGCGGACGCGGCGATTGCCCAGGTGGTCAATGTCGTCGTCGCTGTAATAAATTGTGCGTCCGTCTTTGGTCACGACCGGCTCGCCTCTGCCACTGAGCTTTTTGAGCTTCAGCACGAAATCAATCACGTCGAAGAAATCCTGCGGCGAGAGCAGCGGATCGTTCAAACGCTCGCGTTCGGGCCGTCCCATCTTGATGTTGAATTTGAGGCGGCCGACGCGCGAGAAATCGAATTTGCGCGCGTCGAAGAACATCCCGTGGAAGAGCGCCTGCGAGGTATCGAGCGTTGGAGGGTCGCCCGGACGCATCTTGCGGTAGATTTCGATCAACGCTTCCTGCGATGTTTTGATGGCGTCTTTTCTGACCGTCAGACTCATCACCGGCCCGGCGTCGTCTTTGTCGGGGAAGAAGACTTCGAGGGACTGGATGCCCGCGTCAATGATTTTTGCAATGGTCTCCGGCGTCAGTTCAGTGTTGCTTTCGGCGATGACTTCGCCGTCGGCGGTGTTGACCAGATCGGTGAGCGTGAAGGCGCCAGCGAGGTCTTCGGTCTTGACCGGAATCTCGGTGATGTGCGCGGCGACGATCTGTTCATAAGCCGTCTGGCCGATCTTCTTGCCGCTCTTGACGATCACTTCGCCTTTCTTGTCAGTGATGTCGGACGACGCGCGCGAGCCGACGATGCTGGCGCTGACCTGCCAGAAAAGCTGACTGCCCGCGATGCGGACTTTATCAACAGTGTAAAACGCGCGCAGGATGTCTTCATCGCTCTTCAGTCCGAGCGCGCGCAGGAAAATCGTCGCCAGGAATTTGCGCTTGCGGTCAATGCGCACGTAAAGCAGGTTCTTCGCGTCGTACTCGAACTCGACCCACGATCCGCGATATGGAATGAGCTTCGCCAGAAAGTAGGTGTTGTTTTGCGCCTTCTCGAAAAACACGCCGGGCGAACGGTGAAGCTGAGAAACGATGACGCGCTCGGTGCCGTTGATGATGAACGTGCCGTTTTCGGTCATCAGCGGCAGATCGCCGAAATAGACTTCTTCTTCCTTGATGTCGCGGATGGATTTCTGACCCGTCTCCTCATCCTTGTCCCAGACGGTCAGGCGGATTTTGACGTGCAGCGGCACAGAATAGGTCATCCCGCGCTCCTGGCATTCCTGCACGTCGTATTTGTGTTTCAACCCGACCGGTTCGCCGCAATTGTCGCAGGTGTTGACGACGTTGCGATTGTAGGTCCCGCATTGTTTGCAGACCACGTCTTCGGACGAGAGCGGATTGACTTTGATGACCTGGCCGCACTGGCGGCAGTTGGAGCGCAGGTGATGGAGTCCCTGCAACTGGCCGCACTTGCATTGCCAGTTTCCAATTCGATATTCGACGAATTCCAGCGACGAAGTGTCGCGGAAGTCGGTGATCGGAAAAGTTGATCTGAAGACCGCTTGCAGACCGGTGTTGTCGCGTTCAGGCGGAAGCAAATCCATCTGCAGGAACCGGTCATAGCTTTCGCGCTGCACTTCGATAAGGTTTGGAATGCGGACCGAGGTACGAATCTTCGAGAAGTCGTATCGCGGCTTGCGGTCATTCCCGTTGACTGCGCCGTTGTTCGCCATTGATTTCAATTCAGTAGCCATTGGATGTCACTTCCTTTGAGCGTTGGCTGAATGACTGTGATGTTCAGCTCAGAATAGGTTTACTTTGTTTTCACGCATGACAAAGCGGCGGCAGGGAACACTCTACCCCTGCCGCGCGCCTCGCGGTTGATTTATAAAAAATTGTTTGAAATTTGCCGCCGTCTCGATACCCTGCAAGTATAGTTAAAGCTCCCAACCTTTACAAACTGCGAGGCAGATGTGGGGAGGCTCCGTCGTGAGTCAGGGCCGGATTCCGGCTCGAAGCGGAAGAAATTCCGTTAATCCGGGACACAGGCGATTGCCCGCAGCCTCGTCCCAGATTCAACTCCGATACAAAAGAGCTTATAAGATCGCTGATGGCAAACTGAAAGGCAAGTAGCTATCCGCAAACCACCATTAAGTATTGTTGAATCACTACTTGCCCGTCTGATTCGCTCGTCGTCAGCTTACTTTAGCTCGACACCCGCGCCTGCGTCAGTGAGTTGCTTCTTCATCTTCTCGGCGTCGTCTTTGGAAACGCCTTCCTTGACGGGCTTCGGAGCGCCGTCAACCAGGTCTTTCGCTTCCTTGAGGCCGAGGCCGGTCAACTCACGAACGACTTTGATGACGTTGATCTTGTTGGCGCCGGCGGAAGTGAGGATCACGTCGAAGGTGTCCTTCTCTTCAACAGCCGGAGCCGCCGCCGCTCCGCCCGCGACGACAACCGGGGCCGCCGCTGCGGCGGCGGAAACGCCAAATTTGTCTTCGAGCGCCTTCACAAGCTCCGAGGCTTCAAGAAGACTGAGACCGCCAATTGTTTCGACAATGTTTTGAATGTCAGCCATGATGGTTACGATTCCTCCTAAACATTTCCTGCCGGATTTTTTAAAGGCAGGGATAAATTCGGTTGACTCTTACGCCGCTCTCCTTAGCCTGGTATTGCTTTGGCTTCGGGATTCAGCGCGGCGCCGTTTTTCAGCTTCAGACCAGCGCCGGGCATCACTCCGATGAAGGTCGTCGGTAAGAGTGGCCGCGTACTGACAAGGCAACACGACCAAAAAACTTTTCAAATCTCTATCTCGAATCTGAGATTACGCCTGCCCGCCCTTTTGATCTGCGATCTGTTTGATCACGACCGCCAGATTGCGCGCCACGCCGTTGACCGCAGTGGCGATGCGCTGCGCGGGCGAATTGAGTACAAACATCAGCTTGCTGATCAACTCCTCCTTCGATGGTAACGCGGCCAGGGCGTCAACGTCTTTGACGTTGATCACGCGGCCTTCAACCACGCCAGCCTTAAACGTGAGTTGCGCGTTCTCTTTGGCGAACTTGCTGAGCACCTTCGCCAGACCGACCGGGTCCGTTTCGCTGTAGGCGATGGCGGTCATGCCGACGAAATGATCTTTCAAAGGTTCGAGCGGCGTGCCTTCGACCGCAATCTTGCCGAGTGTGTTTTTAACCACGCGGTAATTCAGCTCCGCTTTCTCCAGCGCGCGGCGCAGTTCCCAATCTTTTCCAACAGTCAATCCCTGGAAGCTCACGACCAGGGCGTTGCCGGTGTTGCTGAATTCCTGCTTCAGCGCGGCGATATCTTGCTGCTTTTGCTCTCTCGTTTTCATAGCTAATCCTCGATATCTGTCTCGGTTGAATTAAGTGGATGGGAAGCGTTACGCGCCGACCGTAGCGGGGTCAACCAGAATTCCCGGCCCCATCGTGGTTGCGACGTTCACCTTCTTGACATATTTGCCCTTCGCTGTGGCGGGTTTGGCCTTGATCACAGCGTCAATCAGAGCCTTAGCGTTATCGGTGATCTTGTCGGCGGTGAAAGACACTTTGCCGACCGGGACGTGAATCACACCGGTTTTGTCCACGCGATATTCAACCTTGCCTGCTTTGGTTTCCTTGACGGCGTTTGCGACATCGGGAGTGACGGTCCCGGTCTTCGGATTCGGCATCAGGCCGCGCGGGCCTAACAGCTTACCGAGCGTACCGACCGAACGCATCATATCCGGGGTCGAAATCAACGCGTCGAAATCGAGATAGCCACCTTTGATCTTCTCGACCAGATCATCGCCGCCAACTTCATCCGCGCCGGCTTCCTGGGCCTCGCGCTGTTTGTCTGGCGACCCGGCGATCACGGCGACGCGTTTCGATTTGCCCAGACCGTGCGGCAAAACGATGGTTCCGCGCACAAGCTGATCGGCTTTACGAGGATCAACGCCAAGCACCATCGTCACTTCGACCGTTTCGTCGAACTTGGCCGGATGAATCTTTTGCGCCAGTGTTACGGCGTCGGCCAAAGCGTAGAGTTTGCCCAACTCGACTTGAGCGAGCGCAGCTTTAAACTTTTTTCCTGCCATTGATTGCTTCCTTTCAGGTATTAACGTGACCGAAGCCGGAACCGGCGAGCATCATTGAACGCCGCTGGGCCTGTCACTCCCTCTTAAGAAATTGCGGATTGTGAGTTGAAGATTGCGGCGGGCGCGGGGAACCTGAGCCGCAATCGTAAAGCAACTACTTGATTTCAAGACCCAGACTCTTGGCCGTGCCTTCGATTGTGCGAATCGCAGATTCGAGATTAGTCGTGTTGAGGTCGGGCAGCTTGGTCTTCGCAATCTCTTCAATCTGAGCGCGAGTAATCGTCCCGATCTTTTCACGATTGGGTTTGCCTGAACCCTTCTCAATTTTCGCCGCTTTCTTCAAAAGGTCCGCCGCGGGCGGGGTCTTGGTGATGAATGTAAAAGAGCGGTCGGCGTAGACCGTGATCACGACGGGGATTTTGATGTCTCCGAGGTTTGCGGTCTTCGCGTTGAACTGCTTGCAGAACTCCATAATGTTCACGCCTTGCGGGCCGAGCGCCGTGCCGATGGGCGGCGCGGGATTGGCCTTGCCTGCGGGAACCTGGAGCTTGATGTAACCTGTAATCTTCTTCGCCATGATCTATTGTTCTCTCTATCTATCCTTCATCAGAGAATGAAACTTTCTCGACTTCCAAAAATCCCAGTTCAACCGGCGTCGCGCGTCCGAAGATCGTGACGCTGACTTTGAGCATGTTTTTATCGGGATTGACCTCTTCGACTGTGCCCATAAAGCTGGTGAAGGGACCTTGCGTGATCCGCACCGTCTCGCCACGCTCAAAGGTGAACTTGGGCTTCGGTTTTTCAGCCGCCACCGCGACGTGATGAACGATCTGGTCAACCTCTTCCGGCGTCAGCGGAGTCGGCTTCTGGCCACCGACAAAACTGGTCACCTTCGGCGTGCTTTTGATCAAATGCCAGGCTTTATCCGAGATTTCGTTTTTGTCGGTGCATTCAATCTCGACCAGCACATAACCGGGAAAAAACATCCGCGTGCTCTCGACGCGCTTCGATCCGCGCATCTCGACGACCGTTTCGGTCGGGATCAGAACCTGCGTGATTTCATCGTGCATCGCGAACGCCTGGATGCGCGTGTTCAGGCTGTCGCGGACTTTTCGCTCATAGCCTGAATATGTGTGAATTATGTACCACTGCTTCGCCATATAGTCTCGAATCCATGGCCGGCGGAACTTTCAGCCAGTCTTACCGCTCTAGGTCAACGGGCTTGAAGAAAAGCTGACAAAGAGCCTAACCGAAAATCTTCTTCGCTCCCCACTCAATGCCCTGGATCAGGTAGCTCAATCCAATGTCCGAGAGAAAAAGGAAGAAAGCAAAAAAGAATACAACGATGATGGTAATGATCGTTGTATTGATGACTTCAGTACGCGTAGGCCAGGAGACCTTCTTCATTTCCAGCGCGATTTCGTGCCAGAAATGGCGGACGTTAGCAAGCCAACCGAGTGGCTTTGAGACTAACGATTGCTCATTTTGTTCTTCTGCCATTGCCGCGGCTCCTTCGCGCGTGCTGGATGTTGCCATTGCTAATTACCTCAACTATCGGCTATCCGAACTTGACCTCAACGATGCTCGCGTCAAGCAGGGAAAGCAAGCATCAAAAACGAGCAGGGGTATCAGGATTCGAACCCGAACTTTCGGTTTTGGAGACCGACGTGCTAACCGTTGACACTATACCCCTTCAAAAGCAGTGGGGAGGCAGGAAGCGGGAGGCAGTTGAGAATAAAACGCCGACAGCTTTCTGCTTTACGCCTGCTACTTGGTTTCCTTGTGCGCCGTGTGCTTACGACAAAAACGACAAAACTTCTTGAACTCCAGACGCTGTGTCGTCTTCTTCTTGTTTTTGTCCGTGACGTAATTGCGATGTTTGCAATCGCCACACTGCAGAACAATGTTGTCTCGCATAACTTGAGCCTTATGACTTAAGCAGAGCGTTTGCTAATTAAGCTGCTCTGCGTTGTTTCAAACTTTTATGATTATTCGACGATTTCAGAGATAGTGCCCGCGCCGACCGTGCGTCCGCCCTCGCGGATCGCAAACCGCAAGCCCTTCTCCATCGCAATCGGCGTGATCAACTCGATCTCCATCGCGATGTTGTCTCCGGGCATCACCATCTCAACTCCTT
>JAJVID010000055.1 GCA_022072205.1 Acidobacteriota bacterium | reverse complement strand
GATGTTTGCCAGCGGCGGAGCGGCGCGCGCGATGGCGGATTTCGATGTTGCGCTCGCGGATTAAATCCTGCGCGGCAGGCGTGATGATCGCGTCTTCACGGATCAGCAACTTGGCGCGGGGCTGAAGACCGCGCACGTCGGCTTCGGTAATCACGTCTTTGACTGATTCGTCAACAATGGGATGTTCGTTCGACGGTTGACCAGCGGGAAGACCGCCGATCTGCCGCTGCAAAGTTTCTCGAACGAGTTTGCTGATTTGTTCACGTTCCGGCGTCCGACTGTCGCTCACGATTTCCACTCCGAATAAGAAAACCTACAATTTTGGCGCGATGGGCCAAATGCTCTACTCCCCTGCTTCTCTGAGTACCGCATCAATCAGTTCCCGGCGAATCCAGATTCCATTCGCTTGCAAAGCCTCAAGCTGTGGACGGAGACGATCAATCAAACCTGCCTCTTTGGCTCGCCGAAGCAACCCGACAGTGCCCGTTCGGCGTATGCCCAATCGCTCAGCTATCCGCCGTGCGCGGGAGTCATCCAATAGCAAGAGGCTGTTGGGAATAGTGCGCGCCAATGCAATCGCCTCCGATTCGCCACGATCAACCAGAATCGTGAATGGTTCAACAAGCATAGGATCAACTACTTGAACTTCAATCCACGTTGCCTGCTTGACTTCAACCGATCCTGGAGCGCCACTGCCACGAATAGTCACTTCCTCCCACACAAATTGAGGGACCAGAACTCTGGAACTAAGCTGCGGCAGGATGTCGAGTTGGCCAATCCGCGCCAATCCAATCAGCGGGCTACTATCGGGAACGATCACTGCTTCATGCATTGCGCAACTCGTCTTGAATCTGGTCATCAGCCAGGTTGATTACTGGAACCTCCGAACGGCTTAGCTCATCCATAAAACGGAGCTTATCCATACCCGCCATTTCCGCCGCTTTACCGAGTGAAAGACGACGCAGTTCAAACAGTTTGACGGCTAACCAGAAGCGTAGCTCTTGTTCCAAAGCCTCCGGAGATTGTCCGGTGGCAACCAGTAAATCGCTGCTATAGGGAATCGTGAGAACTTGAGTCATAAACATCTCACTCCATAACATTTTTCTCAGCCGAGAATATAGGAAATCAGTCATTCAGGAACATCTTGATCCCGCGAATAGCCTGCGCGATGCGCTGCTCGTTTTCGACCAGCGCGAATCGCACGTAACCATCGCCGCGTTCGCCGAATCCAACGCCGGGCGAGACGGCGACGCCCGCGTTTTTGATCAGCAGCTTGGCGAATTCCAGCGAACCGAGTTTGGCGAACTGATCCGGGACTTTGGCCCACACGAACATCGTGCCTTTCGGCGATGGCACATCCCATCCGGCTGACTTCAGACCCTTGATCAGCATGTCGCGGCGTTTGCGATAGACCTCGACGATTTCAGGCACGACGTGATCGCAATCGCGCAAGGCGATGATGCCCGCAATCTGAATCGGCTGGAACATTCCGTAATCGAGATAACTTTTGATCCGGGTCAGAGCCGCGACCGCCTGGCGATTGCCGACGCAAAAACCCATTCGCCATCCGGCCATCGAATAACTCTTCGACATCGAGAACATCTCGACCGCCACGTCCTTCGCGCCTTTGACCTGCAGGATGCTCGGCGCCTGGTATCCGTCGAAAGTCAGATCGGCGTAGGCCAGATCGTGAATGATCAGATAGCCGCGTTCGCGCGCAATCGCGACGGCCTCTTCAAAAAATTCCTTCTCGACGCAAACCGTCGTCGGGTTGTGCGGGAACGAAAGCACCAGGAGCTTGGGTTGCTGCAAGCGCGAATAATCGAGCCGCCGCAACGCGTCCATCGTCGCTTCCGGGCCTTCAATGATTGGCAGTTTGATCAATTCGCAACTGGCGATGGTCGCGGCGAAGGAATGAATCGGATAGCTGGGATCGGGGACGATCACTTTGTCGCCCGGCTCGACCAGCGCCATCACCAGATGCGAGAAACCTTCTTTCGCGCCCATCGTCGCAATCGCTTCGGTTTCCGGGTCAATCTCGACGTTGTAGCGGCGCGCGTACCAGCGGGAAATCTCCACGCGCAGATTGGGAATGCCGCGCGAGGCCGAGTAACGATGATTTTTAGGATTGCGCGCAGCCTCGATCAGTTTGTCAACAATCGGATCGGGCGTAGGCAGATCTGGATTACCCATGCCCAGATCAATGATGTCCTCGCCGCGATGACGCGCTTCCATTTTCAGATGGTTGATAACGGCAAAAACGTAGGGTGGAAGTTTTTCGATAAGCGGAAATCTGTAATCCATAATCCAAGCTTGAGATTTGACACTAAAAACAATGGCAAATATATTGCGGCTTCCCGCAACAATTCTTCACTCGCAAAATATCACGAAAAGGAGCCAGGAGATGCCTTCAACCCCTAACTCGACGACGGAGTTTAACAATCCGACCCTGGAAATACTAATCACCGCCGGTCAATTACAAAAACGCATCGGTGAAATGGGCGCCGAAATTACCCGCGATTATGCGGGCCGCCGGCCTGAACTGATCTGCGTGCTCAAAGGCGCGGTGCTTTTCATGAGCGATCTGATGCGCGCGATTGATCTGAACCTGAGCATTGATTTCATCGCCGTGTCGAGTTACGGCAAGGGAAAAAATTCTACGGGCGAGGTCAGGATCGTCAAAGACCTGGACGAGCCGCTGGAGGGGCGCGACATCATTCTGGTTGAAGATATTCTCGACACCGGGCTGACGCTCAGCTATCTGGTCAACAATTTCCGCTCGCGCGGCGCCACTTCGATCCGCATCGTGACACTGCTCAACAAACCCGAACGCCGCAAAGTCGAAGTCACTCCCGATTACTGCGGCTTCAACATCCCCGATAAATTCGTGGTCGGATACGGACTCGATTACGCCGAACGTTACCGCAACCTGCCGTATATCGGGGTAGTGAAAGAGTGAGCGGGAGAGCGGGAGAGTGGGCGAGTGGGCGAGCGAAAAAAGATCAAGTCACATCTCCCACTCCCCCGCTCTCCCACTCTCCCACTCTCCCACCCTCCCACTCCCCCGGTCACGGTTTCGTCTTCGCCCGCCCCGGTTTCATATCAAAAGTGATCACGCCGCTGACCTGAACTGGTTTGCCCTCGAATGTCGCTGGTTCAAATTTCCAGGCGCGGGCGGCCAAAATAGCCGCCCCGTTGAGGTCAGAACGCCCATCAACAACGTGCGCGAAAACCACATCGCCCGAAACGGAAATCAGGACTTCAACTTTGACTTTCCCCGGAGTGTAAGCGGCGGTCAGCGCTCCTCGGCCTGTCCCAAGTGAATAAGCGCCCCCGTCTGAAGTCACGCCTTTCGTCGAAGGATCGTTCTGGGCGCCAGACCTGGATGACCTGACACTGGGAAAGATCGCCTCTGTTCTCTTAATCGGCCTTCCGCCCTCGATCAATCTCTTCATCGCGTCTTCCAGGCTGTTCTCTTCCTCGTTCGTGGCGGCGAATTCAGAAACACGGATCGTCGGCAGGCTGAAATCGGCCACATCCGCGACCTTCGCCCCGGCTGGAGGTTTGGAAAGCGCTATCGCGCGGCGCAGAGAATCAACAGATTGTTCGCGCTGCGCGACCGCTGTTTCTTCGTCATTGGCGGCCAGCGCAGCTTCGGCGTGCAGCAAATTCCTGATGTTGTACGCCTCGGCGAAACCATACGAAATGGCCAGAGCTTTATCGGCGTATTCCAGGCCGTTTTCGATACCGTATCGAATGCCTGCCTGATTCTCTTCGGGGACAGTCACTATAACCTTGTCCTCCTTGACCTCGCTAAACTTCGCCACCAGATCATGAACTTCGCGCCAGTAAGTCAGGGCCACACGGTAATAGCTGAACGCTTTGACTGAATCTTTCTGATTTGGCAGGTCGGCCCGGCGCATGAAGTAATCACGCGATAACGGCTGGCTGTCCAGCCTGAACGCGGTCACGGCGGCGAGGCCCAGCGCTTCGTCATTGTCCGGTTCCAGTTTCAACGCGGCTTCAAATTTCGCCAGCGCAGGTTTGAAACGTTGAGCGCGATAGTGCGCCTTTCCCTGCTCGATCAGCTCAGCCACGGAAGGATCCGATTTTGCGGCGCCGGACGCCTGCGAATTGTTTGCATCGGTTTTTCTGGCTGGAGCCGGCGTGGGTTTGGGCGATTGCCTTTGCGTCCGCGCCGGTTTCGGCGACTGTGCGGATGTAGCTTTCTTTGTCGCTCCGGCTTCTGTCTCTGATTGCTGGCCGTTGACGATAAAAAGATTCGCCGCAGCCACCAGCAAAACCATCGTTAATGAAATAGTCCGATCTGTTCTCATAAGTCAGTCACCAGCCGCCGATCATCTCGCGCCGCTTCTCAAACTTTCGCTCACCTGTTTTTGATATTTCCGCGCGGCGGCTTTCACAGCTTCTTCATCGAGCGTCAGTAATCTTCGATTGCGCATCAGCACGCGGCCATTGACGATGGTGTCTGTGACGTCGGAGGCCTTAGCCGCGTAAACCAGATGGGAGCGCAGATTATACATCGGCGTCAGGTGAAGCGCATTCAGATCAACGACGATCAGGTCGGCGCGTTTGCCCGCTTCGATCGAACCGATTTCCTTCTCCATGTGCAGCGCGCGCGCGCCGCCGATGGTCGCCATCTCAAGCGCCTGCTCAGCCGTCACGACAGTCGGAATCATCGTCACCAGTTTGTGCAGCTTCGCCGCTGTGTCCATCTCTTCCCACATGCTTAAATCGTGATTCGACGCCGCGCCGTCCGTGCCCAGTCCAAGTCGCAAGTTCAATTTGAGCATCTGAGGAATCGGCGCCGCGCCCGAACTGAGCTTCATATTCGATTGCGGGCAGTGCGCCACGCCGACTTCGCGCTGTTTTAGAATCTCAATCTCCCGGTCGTTGACGTGGACGACGTGCGCGGCCAGCAACCGCGAGGAAAGAAAGCCGATCTTTTCAAGATAGAGCGCCGGACGCGTGTTGTATCTTTCGGCTATGGTCTTTGTCTCGGTCGGCGCTTCGGCCAGATGAATGATGATCGGAACGTCGTGTTTGTCGGCGAAGGCTTTGACCTGATTGAGATGCTCAGTGCTAACGGTGTAAGGCGCGTGCGGCGCAATCGCGGGAGTGATCAGTGTATCGCCCTTCCAGCGCTTGACGAAACTTTCGGTGTAGCCAAGCGCCGCTTCCCAGGTCTTGTTATCCGGTACGGGAAAATCAATGACCGTTTCGCCCAGCACTCCGCGCATCCCCGCCTTTTTCGTCTCCTCGGCAATGGCGTCCTCGAAATAATACATATCGGCGTAAGCCGTCGTGCCACCGCGAATCATTTCGGCCAGGCCAAGCCGCGTGCCCGCGATCACGAAATCGCGCGTGACGTTTTTCGCCTCAGCGGGAAAGATGTATTTCGTCAGCCAATCCTGCAGGTCGAGATCGTCGGCGATGCCGCGAAAAAGCGTCATCGGGATGTGCGTGTGCGCGTTGACGAGGCCAGGCAGAACGACTTTGCCTCGCGCGTCAATCGTCTGTCTGGCCCGATAATTTTTCGCTTTCAGCGCCGCAGCGTCGCCCACATCAACGACGCGCTCGCCACGAACCGCGACGAAGCCGTTTTCAAAAATACGCCGGTCCCCATTCATCGTGACGACCGCGCCGCCGGAGATCAACAAGTCAACGGTATTCGCGCCCTTGCCGCCGGTTGATCCGCCGCGCCGTTGTCCCGAAGCCACAATTACCAGCGCCAGGACTAGAGAAAGTCTCAAGATATTCTTCACCATTGTTCTCCAGAGTCAGACAAACGCGCGGCGTTTATCAATAAAAGTCATTGCGGGAAAACTTATTGCGGGCGTGCGAAGACAAAAGTCAGAACGCCTTCCTGCTTCACCGGCTTTCCGTCGAGCAGCGTCGGTTTGAAGACCCATTTTCTGGCGGCGTCTTCAGCCGCGATGCGCAGCGTAGGATGACCGCTGATAGCTTTTGCCTCGATCACCTGCCCGGTTTCATCAATCGTGATCCCCACCTGAACCTCACCTGAAGCGCTCATCTGTTTTGCCAGCGACGGATAAATCGGCATTACTTTGGTTACAACTTCGCCGAACGTGACGCCATGCGAAACCCTGAGGAGGCTATCCGTTTTCGGAGGGGGAGAAGTTTCTGCGCCTGTTCCGTCTGAGATTATTTTTGGCGGCGCAATCAAGGCCGGCGATTTGGCGATGTAAAGCTGCGGTTTGATGGCTCTGACGCTTGGCAACGCAACGCCCCTCAACCGGGTTTGCGGGAACGGCGCCCACAGCAGTTGCGACAAATCTCTCAGCCTCCGCGCGTTTCGGAACTGGTTATTGGCTTCGACAACGGCGAAGTGAAATTTAGTCGTTGGCGACAGCCCAAACCTGAAAGAGCCAACGAGGATCTGCGCCACGACTTTCCGCTCGTTTGGAAGAATAGCCGTCGCCTGGACGCAGGCGGGTATAACCTGTTCACCCTCGGAGACTGCTCCGGTTTGCTGCACGCATTCCGTCAGGCTCCAGGTTACGCCGGACTGTGGTCCGACGATTTGATTGAACCAGCTTCCAAAAGGCCGTCCGGGCAATGCGGGATCGTATTGGGACACGAGCGTCTGCTGAACACGAATCACCGCTTTGTTTTCCAGCGTGGGGTCTTGATCAGCGACGCCAACAACCATCGCCAACGCAATCGTTGTGATGAATGCGCTCATAAGAGTTCAGAAGAAACTCTGATCGAACGGAGCGGGCAACAGATCGCCAGCCTTTCTGATCTCAAACTGGCTGTGCAGATTGGCCATCACGACTTCCGCCTCCCGGCCGCACAACTCGAAGATCACCTGGCGGCAATTTCCGCACGGCGGAATCGGCGAGATGGTATCGGCGATCACTGCGACGCGGACGAAATCACGCGCGCCTTCGGAGACCGCTTTGGCCAACGCCACCAGTTCTGCGCACAGCGTCGAGCCGTAGCTGGAATTTTCAATGTTGCAGCCCGTGAACACGCGGCCATCGGCGCATTGAACCGCCGCGCCAACTTTGAAATTGGAATAAGGCGCGCGAGCGTGCTCTCGCGCCAGCCGGGCAATTTCGATCAGTTCGTTTAAAGGTATTGCTTGCAAATCAATTTTTAGGGAGTGGAGAGTGGGGAGTGGGAGAAAAGAATTTTTTCCATTCCCCATTCCCTGCTCCCTATTCCCCATTCCCTACTCCTGATAACTCCCGCTGCAATTGCGTCCGGATTTTACCAGAGATCAGATCAATGCCAACTTCGTTGTAACCGCCTTCCGGAATGACCACATCGGCGAAACGTTTTGAAGGTTCGACGAACTGCTCATGCATCGGGCGGACGGTGTCGAGGTATTGTTTGATGACCGATTCGACGGTTCGGCCTCGCTCGTGAACGTCGCGTTGCAGCCTGCGGATGAAGCGCAGATCGTCGGCGGTGTCCACAAAGATTTTGATGTCCATCAACTCGCGCAAAGCGGCGTCAACGAAGATCAGGATGCCTTCGAGAATCAGAATCGGTTTCGGCTCGATGTGAATTGTCTCGTTCCTTCGCGAATGGGTCGAGAAATCGTAGACAGGCATTTCGACCGCTTCACCCGCGCGCAACGCCTTCACGTGATTGATGAACAGTTCGTTGTCCAGCGCGTCGGGGTGATCGAAGTTGATCCGATGCCGCAACTCGACCGGCATGTCGCCGAGATTGCGGTAGTAGCTGTCCTGCTGCAAAAAGATCACGCACTCATCCTTGACGTTTTCCAGAATGCGCCGCGCGACGGTCGTTTTGCCCGATCCTGTGCCACCGCAGATTCCGATGATCATCCGTTATAACCTCGCAACGATCCGCGTCATCAGTTCGCAGAACTGTTTACTCACGCGCTGGCCCATCTCCATCACCTCGGCGTGATTGATCGGGCCTTCTTCGATCCCGGCGGCGGCGTTGGTGATGAGCGAGACGCCGAGCGTTTTCATCCCCATCTGCCTTGCGACAATCGCTTCGGGAACAGTGGACATTCCAACCGCGTCAGCTCCCAGAATCTGCATCATCCGAATCTCGGCGGGCGTTTCATAGTTCGGCCCCTGCAAGGCCATGTAGACGCCTTCATGCAAACTCAATCCGATCTCAGCCGCAGCTTCTTTTGCGATCTGACGATACTCTTTTGAATAAACTTCGGTCATGTCCGGGAAACGTTCGCCGAGACGTTTGTCGTGTTTGCCTCGTAGCGGGCTGATCATCATCAAATTGATGTGATCGCGGATGAGCATGAAATCGCCCTGCTTGAAGTTCGGATTGATGCCTCCGGCGGCGTTGGTCAGTACGAGCTTCTTCAACCCCATCGCGCCGAACGCGCGCATCGGCAGTGTGACTTCATCCAGCGAATAGCCCTCATAGTAATGAAACCTGCCCTGCATCACTGCCACGTTGATTGGCGTTGATGGAAGCTTGCCGGCGACCAATCGCCCGGAATGGCCTTCGACTGTCGAACGCGCGAAGTCGGGAATATCTTCGTAAGGAATGATGACTTTGTCTTCCAGCGTTTCGGCAAAAGCGCCGAGTCCCGATCCGAGCACGACAGCCACATCAATGTCTCTTGCGATTTGCTCACGAATATACCGCGCGGATGTTTGAGCGCGGTCAAAAATAGAACCGGTCATCCAAAAACTCCTTCGGACTCGAATTCAGGATTTGCGCGAAGCGATGTGTTCACGCAGCCAGGCGGTCAGATCGCTTGATTTCTCAAAATCGAGCGACGCCTCAGTCAACTCTCTCAACGGTTGAAGCGGCAATCGCAGGATTTGCTTCTCAGTTCTCAAGCTGATTTGACCCAGGCGGTGTTTGAGCAGCCGTAAAGCCATCTCCGCCACTTCCTGACGCGCTTTTTCCTCCGCCTGCTGCAATCCCTGTTGCAATCCCTGTTGCAATCCCTGTTGCAATCCTTGTTGCAATCCTTCCTGCTTCCATAATTCCGCAAGTGTTTGCATAGCCCCTCCTCTGTTCTTTGGAATAGCAGCCTTCAACTTCTCCCTTGTTTGCTCCGGCCTCAGCCTGGTCGGAGCCGACGAAAGATATTTCGCAACCGGCAGGAAGTTTTCGAGCCAGCTCTCATCCGGCAACTGTTTTAGTGGGCCTACGATTTCTTCCAAACGGTCGCCCAACTCACGCCGGAAAATATACTTCATCAGCATCAGGCCAGTTTGCAACCCGATCGAGCCTTTGATCTCATCGTCGCCGTAACGCGACAGGTTGAGTAAATGATACTCGAAGTCGGGAACATATCGCCGCCACTCTTCGCGCTCGGCCCCTGCCACCAGTGATCGAAAATTCCTTGGAACATTCCATCTCCGCCGTCCATGATAAAGCACAACCGGAATCACCAGCGGCAATGCGGGAGCGCCTGCGGCTTTCGAGCGCTCCCATAACTTCACTTTGTAGCTCAGCAGTTGCAACGGCGCCCACTTCTCCGGCGCGCTCTTGTGTTCCAGCAAGACGTATACGTAAGCGTCTTCGCCACTCCTCAATTTCACGCGAAAGATCAGGTCGGAGAAATACCTGCTCAGTTCCTCGCTGATGAACGAGTCTTTCACGACTTCCAACGTGCGCAGGTCGAAATCCGCTGTGACATCCTCCGGCAGGTAGTGACGCAAAAACTCGATGGCCAACGCGCGCCGGCCAAGCAGGCTTTTAAAGAAAGCGTCGTGCGGATTGCCGATCTCATCGGTCAACGATTTCGATTCAGCGTCAGCAGCCACTCGCTACTCCTTCGCGTACGCCACCCCCAGCGCTTTCGGCGGCGTCGCGCGTCCAATCAATCCGGCCAGCACGACCATCGTCAGAATGTAGGGAATCATTTGAATGAACTGGTTGGGAATGTTGACCGTGCCCTGCATGCGAATCGCGACCGCTTCGGCGAGACCGAAGAACAGACAGGCCAGCATCGCGCCCACCGGATGCCATTTGCCGAAGATCAACGCGGCCAGCGCAATGAATCCGCGCCCGGCGGTCATGTTACGCGTGAAGAGCGAATTCTGGCCGATGGACAGATAGGCTCCGCCGAGCGCGGCCAGCGCGCCCGAAATCAAAACCCCCGCATAACGCATCCGATTGACGCCCACTCCCGCCGTGTCAGCCGCTTCGGGATTTTCGCCGACGGCGCGCAGCCTCAATCCGAACCGCGTCCGGTAAATCACGTAAACCGTCATCGCAACGAGAATGAAAGCGAGGTAAACCAGCGGCTTCTGATTGAAGATCGAAGCGAGCGCGGGCGAAGTCTGCGGGTTGAAGATCGGCGCGTCAGGCAGCGTCTGATCGCGCGGCAATTGCGGCGTCGCCCCGGTTGATTCAAAGAGCGCCCCGGACAGCAGCGCGGGCACGCCCAGGAAAAGAATGTTGATCGCCGTGCCGCTGACAACCTGATCGGCGCGGTATTTGATCGTCGCCATCGCGTGCAGCGCTGCGACCAGCAATCCGGCGGCCACCGCCGACAACAATCCTATCCAGGGATTGTGAGTGAAGACCGTGACGACTGCGGCGGTAAAAGCCCCGGCCAGCATCATTCCTTCGAGCGCGATGTTGATCACGCCCGCGCGTTCGGAATACAACCCGCCGAGCGCGGCCAGGATCAGCGGCGTCGAGAGCCTGATCGTCGAAGCGATCAACGTATAGTTGAATATGTTCCGCACGTTATTTTAGTCCTCGAAAAATCATAGGGCGTTCTTTTTCGCCAGAGCGGGAAAGAACCGCGTAAGTTGACCGCGAAACAGCATCTCCATCGCCACGAACAAAATGATGATCGCTTGCAGCACCTGCACCAAATCCTTCGACACTTTGTCGGTAAAGATGTCCACGAACAATCCGCCGCGATTGAGCGCGCCGAACAGCAATGCCGCCAGCACAACGCCCGCCGGATGGCTGCGCCCAAGCAACGCCACTGCGATGCCCGCGAAACCGTAGCCCGGCGAAAAATCGTGGTAGTAACGGTAGCGGTAGCCGAGCACTTCGTTGACGCCAACCATTCCCGCCAAAGCGCCCGACAAGGCCATCGCCAGCACGATCTGTTTCCGCACGCTAATGCCGCCGTATTCCGCGGCAGACGGATTTGAACCGACTGCGCGAATTTCATATCCCCACTTCGTCCGCCACAAAAAGACCCAGACCAGAAACGCCGCGACCAGAGCCAGCAGGAATGAAATGTTCAGAGGGATGCGTTGCGGGAAATTGACGCCGAGAGGATTGAGCAAGGAGCCAAACCGGGCGATGTGCGATTGAGACGCGATTGGGACGGTCTGCATGATCGGATCGCCCGGAGCTTTGTAGAAATTTTGCGTCAGGTAACTGACCAGACCGACTGCGATGAAATTCATCATGATCGTGTTGATCACTTCGTGCGAGCCGAAACGCGCTTTGAGCAGTCCGGGAACCGCGCCCCACACCGCTCCGGCCAGCATCGCAGCCAGCATCGCCATCGGAATCAAAACAACTCCAGGAAATGCGGCGAAGGTGATTCCAACCCAGGCGGCGGCGAACGCGCCCACGTACAATTGCCCTTCGGCCCCGATGTTCAACAAGCCACATTTGAAAGCCAATGCGACAGCCAGGCCGGTGAAAATCAGCGGCGTCGTCTGAAAAAGCGTATAGCCCCAGTTGTCGAACGTGAAATTCCCCAGCGCGTCGAACAACCCGAACGCGCTGGAGATCAGCAACCGATAAACTTTCACCGGGCTGTCGCCGATGGCGAGGACGATCACGCCGCCGATGACGAACGCCGCCGCAACGGCGATGAGCGGAAGGAGCAATTCACGTATGAGAGTTTTCATTACCTGGCAAACCAAAGACGAGCAGACGAGTGGACGCGGCATTAACGCGACGCCTTCGATCTCCCGATTTTGTGACTGAAAAATGCAAGACACTAACTGGCGAAATGAATGCGCCAGAGAAGTACCACGCGCCACAAGAAGGCGTCAAGACTGAGGCCATTGTTCAAGTTGAGGATCCCCACCATTCAATAAAGTACAAAAAAGGCGAGCGGTGGAGTCGCTCGCCTTCCTTACACTTCTTTATCGAAACGGTTTCAGTTGTTACGTTCAGTTTCAGTCATCCGTCTCGGTCTTGAATCCGGGGTTACCAGCGCGGCGCGTCTGGCCACCAACCGGTTGTAATAGTCAAAAACATAATCCTTCATATCGCCGTGCCCCCAGTTCGAATAGAACTTGAAGTCTTTCATCTCATCATAGGCTTGTCTGGCCGTCCATCCATCCATTTCCATTCTGTAAATCGCAAGGAGCACCCCGGTTCGATGACGGCCTCCGGCGCAGTGCACGAAGACCGGCCAGTTTTTTTCATCATTGACCAACTGCAAAAATTGATTCGACTCCCGCATTGTCGGAGGCCGCTTTGAATTCAACCTGATGTTGATGTAATGCAATCCGGCGCTTTGGGCCGCTCGGCGGGCGTAATTTTCGGGTTCTTCGCGCAGGTCTATAACCGTTTTGATTCCTACAGCCACCAGTTGCCCATACTCATCATCTTCGGGCTGCCCGCCGCGGTAAATGTGATCATTGACCTTGCCGAAGTTTTTTACGCTGACCCTTGCTCCAGCCTCCGGCCTGCTCTTTCTCCCGTCAAACGCGGCGCCGGCGATGTTGGCCAACGAAAGAGCCAACGTAAATACTGCGCATACGGCAATAATACGGTAAAACAGGACGTGCTTTGCCCTGGACACAGAAATATCTTTCAACTTCATCGTATACCTCTTTTAAAGTCACAAATTGTTCGGGATGCGTTTGGGGAGCAACGAAAGCTCAATCGCTCATTGCTCAATACAGGAAGGGGAACTTCGGAGCAGACTGCCTGATTTAATTTATCGAATCAGCGATGTGAGGCTCAGCCTGTTTGCTATTCAGATCGCGATAGTAATCGAAGACAAACTTCTTCATAGCCTTGTGGCCCCATCGCGTGTAGAAATCGTAATCCTTCATTTCTTGATAGGCGCGAGTGATATCCCAGCCCTGAATCGTCATCCGAAAGACGGCGGTCATTGCGCCAGTTCGATGGCGCCCGCCCGCGCAGTGCACATAAACCGGCCAATTCTCTTTGTTGTTGATCAGCGCCAGGAACTTCGACGCGGCGTCAGGCGCGGGGTATTCCTTATCGCTCATCGGCAGGTTGATGTATTTCAGTCCGGCTTGTTCGGCCAGGGTCTTCGCGAAATCTTTCGCGTCATCGCGCAGATCAATGATTGTTTTCACGCCGACCGCCGCAAGCTGGTTGTATTCAGCGCCCTTTGGCTGCGCGCCGCGATAATAGAAATCAGTCACTTTGCCGAAGTTATCAACTTCGACCGTGACATCATCCGTTCTGAAATTCGATGCGGCCTTCTCACTTCCGTGACCGGAACGCGCAAATGAAACCGCGCCCAAAGCAAGAATCAATGAGCCGGCGATGAGCGATACGCGCGCTTTCGCGGAAAGGACTCTCGTTATTAACGATAAAACTGGTCGGAGATTCTCGAGCCTGCTGTCTTTACTCATTTTGCTAGTCCCGTTGAGAACACCTGCCGCTTGAAGCTTTCGCTGCCGTGCGGCGGGGTTGAGTATTCACTTTTTCTTCAGCTCGTTGTTGTTCGATCACGAACGTGATCGTTTGTTATCCAAAGGGCGACGCTGTGGATGATACGGATTATGAGGCAGGTTGTCCAGTGAAATTCAAAATTCTGGATTATTCATTTTTTCGGAAAGGGATTATATAAATTTCAGAGCTTGAAGGCTTTTGCCAGGAACGCGAAACTACGGATTGCGCGCATTGACGCTGGCGATGGCGTTGTCAGCCGCAGCGGCCAGATAAGGATCATTGGACAGCGCCGCATTGCGCAAAGCCTCGATTACTTTGGCATCCTGCCGCGCCGCTATTCGCCCAAGCGCCGTCGCGGCATCGCGGCGAACTTCCTGTGATTTGTCGCGCGTCAACGCTTCGAGCAGCGGGTTGATCGAATCACGATCCCCAATGCGACCAAGCCCGCGCGCCGCCTGGCTGCGCGCAAACGCATCTTCATCCCCCCCGCGCTTCCGCAGCGCTTCGATCAGCGGTTGCGTGGCTGACGCGTCACTACTCTCAGCCAGCGCATAAGCGGCTGCGGCGCGCAATTCAGAGTTTTTGTCATCGAGAAGCGGGATTAACACCGCGGTGACTTGCGGTTGGGGATAACGCGCCAGCGCATAAATGATCGCCTTGCGCACCGCCCCCTCCCGCTCTTTCCCAAGCGCGGCGATCAATGCCGGGACAATCTTGTCACTGAATTGATTCCCCGCTCCAAGTTCCAGCGCCCTGGCCGCAAGAGCGCGCACAACCGGCGATGAGTCTTGTTGAAGAGCGTTACTGAGAGCGGTGATTGCGGGCGTCTCAGCCGAATCAGTAGCGTCACGCAGGAACGCGCCCATTTGCAGGACTGCGTCCAGACGTTGTTCCTCATCGCTTGAAGCCAGACGCGCCAGCAATTCTTTCTGCGACGAATTCGTCTGTCGGTTTGACTGCTGGGCCACGATTTCGACAAACAACAACCCCGGCAACAACACGATACATAAGAATCGTTGGAGGAAATTCCGAGCCGAACTCCTGGCCGATCGCAATCTGTCATCTTTCATCAAATGCGCTCGCGTTCTCGAAATTGTCATAACCATCGGCAGACTACCGGTAACGATGAATTGACGCCTTGACCTCCGCTCTTCTGCGAACGGATTCCCATTCAAACACCTGCCGCGCCTTGCGATTTTCGCGAGCCGCGCTCAGCAAGATCAACAACTCATCTTCTGGTGTTTGGGAGGGCGTTTGAAGGGATGCTTCGGGGTTGGCGTCGCCCTGCCTGCTCTTTTCAAGAGCTGCGGCGTATTTAAGGAGTTCCGCAATCTGGTTTTCAGAGAGATTGCTCAGCTTGGAGAGAAGTTTTTCACGGTTGGTCAGTCGCTTGCTCATATTGCCTCCTCGCAGGCAAGCGACTATTTCAGGGAGATAGCGTGATCAGCTACATCGCTTACCTGACTTTGTTTTCGCGCCGACGGGGCGCGTTTGCATCTTGATCATATCGAAGGGAAACCGTTACCTCTGAACCGAAAAGATTGAAACAGGCTTAGCCGTTTAAAGTTCATCGCAATAACTGATCTGCGTCGCAGGAATCAGCGGTTGCAGCTTCGATGCAACGCCCGGATCATATTACGGCAATTTGGCGAAAGCAAGGAATTGGCCGCCTGATGGAAAGATTGCGCCTCCCGTTCCAGATATCTCCCCAATCAGAGCATTCATGACACGATTAGATTGACGCATTGGATGAGGCGTTTTACTCTACCTGTCGCGCCCCGATGACGTATTCCGAAGTTGCGCCGCTCCGAGCGTAAAGATCAAAGAACACAAAACTACTGGAGAACAACTAGGATGAAATTGAAACTTCTGATTTTCGTTTGCTTCGCTGCGGTCGGACTGCTATCTCTTTCAAGCCGGCCTTTGACCGGGCAGGCGGCATCCGTCAATGAAGCGTCTCAAACACAGAAGCTGCCGGGTGACGATCTCATCATCCCTTCGGTTGACGAAAAATGGGGGCAGGTGAAATTCACGCATCAACAGCACCTCGCGTTTTCGGATTGCACCTATTGCCATCACACAAACAAAGGGCTGACGCTTGAGAGTTTCAACGCGGGCAAATCAGAAAAGATTCCCTTCTGCTACGATTGTCATGTTCGCAAAGAAAGCGATCCGAAGACTCCGAAAGGCTCGGACGGAACTGAGCTTTGGAGCAAAGAGGCGTATCACATCAACTGCATTGATTGCCACAGGGGCGAAATCACTAAACAGCCCAAAGACGCCGGCAAGGTATTGAAGCAGGGCGAAGGGCCGACGAAATGCGCGGCCTGTCATGAAGTGAAATAACATAAATTCGGGGGCGCGGCGTTGATCGCTTGCGCCTCCTGTTTGATCAGACAATGAATAAACCAAACTATCTTTACGGAATCATAGGACTGCTGGCCGGACTGGTCATCGGCTACATCGGGACCAATTACATCAACCAGGCTTACGGCCCCGCCGTCACGGCCAACAACCCAGCGGCGGTTTCAAATAACACATTGCCGCCGAATCATCCTCCCACCGGGACAACCGGGGCGACCGGCGGTTCGTCCGACGCCGCATCCGCTTCGCCGGGAGCAATGATGCCAGGGGGATCGGGAAGCCAGAGCGGCGGATCGGGCGCCGTCAAATGGACTGCGCCAGCGCGCTGGGAAGCCAAACCGGCGAGCGGAATGCGCGCGGCCACGTATCTGATCCCAGCCGCAAAAGGGGACAGCGAAGGAGCCGAATGCGCCGTCTTCGAAAACCTGGGCGGCGGAGTCCAGGCCAATATTGACCGATGGATCGGGCAGTTCGAGAAGGCCGACAGCGCGCCGGCGCAGAAGCAGGAAACGATCAACGGGCTGAACGTGACGACGGTTGACGTGAGCGGGACCTTCAAGGGAGGCGGACAGATGATGGGCCAATCGAGCGGGCCGAAGGCCGGCTATCGGCTGCTCGGCGCAATCGCCGAGGGTCCGGGAGGCGAAGTCTTTTTCAAATTGACCGGACCTGCGAAAACCGTCGCGGCGGCGCAGGGCGAGTTCCAGGCGATGCTGAAATCGCTTAAGAAGTAGGGCAGCGTTCTCAACTGCAACAGTGAAATTCCGAATCGTACCAAGCACAATGGATGGGCGGGTTCAGTTACTGACCACCTATCTGATCAACGACACGCTGGCGATTGACGCGGGCGCGATAGCCATCGGCTTGACGCCCGAAGAGCAGCTTCGCATTCGCTCGATCATCATCACGCACGCGCATCTCGATCATGTCTTCTCGCTCCCTCTCTACCTGACCAACCTGTTCGATGAGATACGCGAGCCTGTCAATCTCTACGCGACGCAATCGGACTTCGATGCGATGCGGCAACACATCTTCACTCCGCGAGTGTGGATCACGCTGGACACGATGAAGAATGATCGCGCCGATCTGGTCTCCTGGCGTCCGATCAGAACGGGCGAGAGTTTTCTGACTGAAGGTTTGAAAGTGACTCCGATTCAGGTCACGCACACGGTTCTGACGCACGGCTTGATCGTTGAAGACGACCGCAGCGCGCTGCTGTTCACATCCGACACCGGCGCGACCGAACGCATCTGGCAAGTAACCAGTGAATGCGACAACCTGCGCGCCATTTTCATTGATCTTTCATTCCCAAATCGGATGACCGAACTGGCCCGCGCGTCGCAGCATCATTCGCCTGCGACATTGCTGGAAGAGATGTCGAAGATGAAACCCGGCATCCCGATCTACGCCGTGCACATCAAAGCGGCCTACCGCGATCAAGTCATCGAGGAAATCGAGGCGCTCAATAATCCCCGCATCATCGTGGCTGAAGTCGGACGCGAATACGAATTCTGAATTATGCCGAGCTTTTACGTTCAGACAGCAAGCAATCGGAACTACACTTTCGACATAGACAAAGCGGAGATCACCATTGGCCGCGAATTGAAGAACGATTTGATTCTCGACGACCCGCGAGTTTCGCGCTATCACGCCGTCGCGCGCAAAACCCAGGAAGGCGTCACGTTCCGCGACCTGGAGAGCGGCAACGGCGTTTCCATCAACGGTCAGCGCATCGCGCCCAACGTTGATTTACAACTCGCGGACAACGATCAAATCAAGCTCGGCTCCTGCACGCTCACTTTCCAGAACGTTGATCCGCTGCGCACGCAGTTCACTCCCGATTCGTTCCGCGAGGTTTTGCAGAAGACGCCGAACGAACTGCTGGTAACCTCGGCTCTGTCGTCTTTCACCTCGCCGGAGAACGTGCCGGCGCTCATCTATCGTCAGGAACTGGAGAAGAAGGAACGCATCCTGCGCCTGTTTTATGACCTGAGCCACAAGCTCAGTTCCATCTTTTCGCTGGATGAAATTTACCAGCAGGCGTTCGAGATTCTCTTCTCGGCCACTCCGGTTTCGCGCTGCTTCATCTATCGCAAAAACGAGCAGGGCGAATTTGAGCAGGTCGCCGCGCGCGTGCGCGACAAGGGCGACACCGGCAACACGCTTCCGATCAGCCAGACGGTCTTCGCCAAAGTCGCCGGCGAGCGCGTCTCGATCCTGCTCGAAGACGCCCAGCGCAGCGGCCCGGAGTTTTCTTCAAAAAGCATCGTCGCCAATCACGTCCAATCAGTGATGGCCGCGCCAATCATCGGCCCGCGCGGATTGCTCGGAATCATATACGCCGACCGTTACGACGTGCTCGACAGTTTCGACGCCGACGACCTCGACCTGCTCAACGCCATCTCGGTTCAAACCGGCATCGCCATCAACACCGTCATCAATTACGAACGGTTGCAGAAACAGGCGCAGGCGCGTTCGAGCTTTGAACGCTTCCTGCCGCGCCAGGTCGTGGATCAAATCCTGCACTCGCCCGAAGGTGTCCGGTTGGGAGGCGTGAGGCAAAAAGTAACGTCCCTGTTCGCCGACATCCGCAGTTTCACCACGCTCTCCGAAACCAGCACGCCGGAGTTGATCGTCAACCTGCTCAACCAGTATTTTTCGATGGTCAGCGAGATCATCTTCAAGCACGGCGGCACGCTCGACAAATACATCGGCGATGGCCTGATGGCGCTCTTCGGCGCGCCCTACGCTGGCGAGCTTGACGCCATCAAAGCCGTCCGCGCCGCTGTAGAGATGCAACGCGCTATGCTCGGCTTCAACGAACGGCTGCGCGCCGAAAACCTCCCGCCCATCGAGATCGGCATCGGCATCAACACCGGCCAGGCGATTGTCGGCTACATCGGCTCCGAAACCAGACTCGATTACACGGCCATCGGCGACACCATCAACACCGCATCCAGACTCGAAGGCATTGCCCAACCCGGCCAGATCGTGATCAGCGAAAACACCATGCAAGCGCTCGACGAAGGCTTCACGCTCAGGCCGCTTGGGACTGAGAAGTTGAAAGGCAAGAATGTGAATTTGAGGATCGCTGAGGTGGTGTGGCAGTGAGTAGCATTCTCTTCAGACACATAGAGACGCCATCAGCTTGAACTTGTCTTGGTTGAAAGCGAGACTTGACGGCGGGGATAGAATCTGCGCAAATCGCTGAGGACGCAGGAAGGCTAGGTTAAGAACGTAACACAATCTGGTTATTTGCTCTACAAATTCCTTGACTGCGGCTCATACCAGAAAGTATCTTCTCACCGACTTCGGGAAAGATAGCCCCGACATTCCGATGCACCGAAGTCACAACAATATTTCCCAATTCTCAGACTCGTTTCTCAGTGAACCAAAAGATTGTGGCGAAGGGGTAGCCAATCACTTTGACCCACTTTTCTGCACACACAAGCATCAACTGGTCACCGTGCCGATTCAGCTAAAAACTACGGTGACCTATTCAGATAATTTTCCGTAGGAGGCCAAGCCATGAATAACAACGTGAAGTACGCAACAATCACCGTTCTCAGCAGCCTGATGGGTATAACCTGCGTAACCGGCGCTATGGCCATCACCAGAACTCATCTCCCACCTGCTCAGGCTCAGCCCGCCGAAAGGAAGCTGGAAATTCGGAAGTCTGAAATGCCAGCAGGAGTGATAGAAATTGTGAAAGTCAACAACCTTCAATCGCCGGCATTTCCTAGCGATGCTGAGATTGAAGTAAAGAATATATCAGACAAGCCGATTTACTTCATGTACGTCGCCTTAGTCTTTCCCGAAACCAGGCGATTCTCAGCGCGGAATGTAGCCACAGGGACATTTTTCTACTACGGCGATCCACGTCTTGCAGACCTCCGGGAATCGCCCACCTCTACCGACATGCCCCTATTGCCAAGCAAGACTGCCGTGCTATACCTACCGGAAAGCAATCGGCGCGGCTTAGGCAAAAAAATTGAGCAAGATCCAAACTTCGCAGGCATCGGACGCAGCAGGGTGACATTAATCCTGCAAAAAATCAGCTTTGGCGATGGAACCGGGTACATCAACGAAACCCCCGATAAAGTAAGCTCAAAAGCGAAGTCACGACAACAAAGCAAACATGGCCAAAGCGGCTTTGCGGTTATCCCGGCCTCATAAGCTCTACCACAGAGTTGCGAAGGTGGCTGCATAAGAATCACAACTGAGTATCGAAGTGACGGCTGCGGTATTCCGAATTGCCCTAATTGGTATATCCGACTGTCTGGATACCCAAGTCCATGCAAGTGCCTTCAGTGGATAGAAAACTGGTGCCAGACCGAGGAAGGGCCGTACAATTGCTTTAATGCTCTTGCTCTGTCTTGTCCGTCTGGGGGTGGGTGTATTGAGGTTTAATAAGACCTCCCCCTCAGCTTTTACGATAAGCCTTAAAGACTGCGACAAAGAAGGTCGGATTGATTACGAAGAATCAATCCGACCTCTCTCGCTATAACCCAAGCGAATCGGCGGATCTGGTCTTTTTTTAAGGGGCAATTATTCCGCTTCAGACTGTCTGCGGTGATGGTAAATCTTAGCCAACAACTCATCAAGATATGGGTCATCCTTCAAAGCGCCTGCTTGCTGCATCAAGATGTCGCGGCTGTCTTGCGCGCGCAACCAATCGTCAATTGCGCTTTTGAGGAACCGCCAAGCCTCTTCAATACGACGGCCAGGAATATGGCCCCGGCTAGCTTCGCGCTCAATCGTGTCCAACGGCAATTTCAGATAATTGGCGGCTTCTTCCAACGTGAAAACTTCTGACGCGGCGTTTTGACTCATACCATCAGCCTCCCTTCAAAAGGATAGGCGCGACTGTAACACACAATCGCGCCTATCAAGCATTATGCAGCCAGCGCTTTTACTCTTCTTCTTCCTTCCTCACACGACCTTCAGCCACCGCCTGCTGTACGATCTTTTGCGACAGGTGCGCCGGCACTTCGTCGTAGTGAGAAAACTCCATCGAGTAAGACCCGCGCGCCGAGGTGATCGAGTTGAGAGATTGCGGGAAGGTCAGCATCTCGGCCATCGGCACGATAGCTTTGACGATCTGGTTTGTTCCCTTTGAATCCATGCCCTGGATGCGGCCTCGGCGTGAATTGATCTCGCCCATTATGTCGCCGGAGCATTCCTGCGGGGCGACGACTTCGACGTGCATCACCGGTTCGAGCAGCACCGGGTGGGCTTTCTCGATCATGTTTTTGAAAGCTTTGCGGCCCGCCATCTGGAACGAGAGATCGTCGGAATCCACCGTGTGGTAGGAGCCGTCAATCAACTCGACTTTGAAATCAACCAGCGGATAGCCGGCCAGCGCTCCACGAGCGGCTGAGTCCTTGATTCCCTTCTCGACCGCCGGGCGGTAATTCTGCGGGATGGCTCCGCCGAAGATTTTGTCTACGAACTCGAAGCCGCCGCCGCGCGGCAACGGCTCGAAGACACATTTGCAATCCCCGAATTGTCCGCGCCCGCCGGTCTGTTTCTTGTGGCGCCCCTGCACCTCGACGCGGGCCTTGATCGTCTCGCGGTAAGGCACCTTGGGTTGATGCAAAGTGACTTCGACGTGATAGCGGTTTTTGAGCTTCGCCACAGCCGTTTCGACGTGCTGCTGGCTGGAGCCGCCGAGTTCGAACTGCTTCGTCTCGTCGTTGCGAACGTAATGCAGCAACGGGTCTTCGTCGAGCATCTTGTGAATCGCGCCTGAGAGCTTGTCTTCGTCCGCGCGCGATTTCGGCTCGATGGCGAAATGGATCGCGGCTTCGGGGAATTTCACAGGCTCGTAATAGATCGGCGCGGCTTTGTCGCAAAGCGTGTCGCCGGTCGCCGTGTCCTTCAGTTTCGTGACGGCGACGATGTCGCCCGCGTGGGCTTCGGCGATCTTCTCGATGTTTTTGCCCTGCACGACGTGCAGCGGGCCTAAACGCTCCTGCGCGCTTTTGCCGATGTTGTAAAGCGTCGCGTCGGATTTCACCAGGCCGGACCAGACTTTCATGATCGTGATCTTGCCGAAGTTTTCGACAACGGTGCGGAAAACGTAAGCCGCAGGAGGTTCGCTGTCAGAAACCGCGCGCTCGACATCTTCGGCGCCGGATTCAGCGTTGGCCTTCGCATGAACCGGGCCGAGGTCAGCCGGGTTCGGCGCATAATCAACCACCGCGTCGAGCAGCGTCGCCACTCCGATCATATTCGCGGACGATGCGGCGAAAACCGGCGTCAGCGAACGGTTGATGATCGCTTTTCTCACGCCGCCGATGAACTCGTCATCGGTCAGCGTTCCGGCCTCGAAGAAATGCTCCATGAGCGTCTCGTCGGATTCGGCGACGGCTTCGATCAATTTTTCGTGCGTCTCGTCAATGTAGCCGCGCCCTTCCGCCGGCATCGCCACTTCCTTCGGCTTGCCGTTGGCGTCGAATTCGTAAGCCTTCATTCGGATCACGTCCACCACGCCCCGGAAGTTCTTCTCCGTTCCGATGGGCAGCGTGAGCGGCACGCAACTGTGTCCGAACCTTTCGCGCAGCGCGTCGAGCGTCGCGCCGAAATCAGCGCGTTCCTTGTCCAGTTTGTTGATGACGATGAAGCGCGGGCGCGGGCGATGCAATTCGTCCGCATACTCCCAGGCTTTTTCGGTCTGCACGCCGACGCCGGTGACCGCGTCAACGACGAACAGCGCGGTCTCGCAGACGCGCAACGCCGGTCTGGCGTGGGCGATGAACGCGGCGTAGCCGGGCGTATCAATCAAATTTATCTTTGATCCTTTGTGTTCAACGTAAGCCGGCGTGAGATTGAGGCTGATTTTGCGGGCTATTTCCTCTTCGTCGTAATCGGTAGGGGCCGTCCCTTCGTCCACACGTCCGAGGCGCGATGTCGCGCCAGTGGCAAATAGCATAGCGGCGACGAGGGAGGTTTTCCCAGCGTCGCCGTGACCTACAATGCCCAGGTTTCTGATCTCCTGTGTCGAATAAACTTTCATGGACATATCTCCTTTCAAGAGATGGACTCAAAGTTTCTGCGATACGGAGCGTGCCGGCAGCCCAAGCGGTTAGAGGAGGCTGGGCATCTTGATCAGGCCCGCCTTCAAGGCCGGACCGCCAAACACGCAGCGCAAATACTCAAAGGGAAGAATGCGTTCGTGAGTGGCGAACGCAGATGTGTCTGCAACGCCGCGTATGCTAAATCAAAAAGGCGAAGATTGAAACAAGCGCGCTGGAAACGCTGTGCCTAAAGGCCGATATTTTTTGAAACGCCGCCCCGGCGGGGAGCGTTGATAGTGTCACAAACCTCACGCAGCCAAAGTCAGTATTGACAATCAACAATCAAAGTTCCGCGTGAAGACGGAACAAACGTACTCTGCTTCTGACTCATCCGGGTTTGAAGCTTCGATAAATTCAGTCAAGGAAAAAGGAGAAAATCCATGGTTCACTGTAACCCGATTCTGGCTTGTGTGATCAAACAGTACGGCACGGAACTCTATCGAGCCTGTGTCAGTTTCAACAAAGGGCACACCGTCTTTCTGGGCGCCCACCCGGACGAGGAGAGCGCTGGCGAGACGATCAAACGTTTTCAGGAGGCTTGTCGAGACGGGACGATAAAGACGGCTGAAGACGTGATGAGTTTCGCCGGGTCGCTTGAATTGAGCCTTGCGGCCTGACGGTTCCTGGGGACGCACGCGGCTCGCGCGCGTCCCCTTTGTTATCCCACGAACTTATATCCCATTCCGTGAATCGTAAGAATGAACTGCGGATGGCGAGGGTTGGGTTCCAGCTTCTGTCTGAGCCATGCGACGTGAACATCAACCGTGCGCGTAGTCGGCGTCGCGTCGTATCCCCAGACTTCGTCGAGCAATTCATCGCGCGAGAGCGTGGCTTCGCGGTGTTCGATGAAGTAACGAAGCAGTTGAAATTCCTTGGCCGACAGTTCGATCTTCTCGCCCTCGCGTTCAACTTCAGCGCGGCGGAAATCAACTTTGACCGAACCGAATTGATAAGCTTCCGTTTGCGGAGATTGAGCGGCGGGAGCGCGCCGCAGCAGGGCTTCGACGCGCGCGAGCAGTTCGATCATCTCGAACGGCTTGGTCAGGTAATCGTCGGCGCCGAGCTTCAACCCGACGACTTTGTCCACGACTTGTCCGCGCGCGGTCAGCATCAGGATCGGAGTGTTGACGCCGAGTTGGCGCAGATCGCGGCAAACGTCGAATCCGTTCCTGCGCGGCAGCATCACATCCAGAATGATCGCGTCGAACGCTTCATTTGACGCGCGCTCCAATCCGGCGTCGCCATCGCGCGCCGATTCGACTTTGTAGCCTTCGCTCGTCAGCCTGTCAGTCAGGGTCAGCACAAGACCCGGTTCGTCTTCAACAAGTAGAATGCGTTTGCTCATACCTTCCGAAGTTCGCTTTCAATCAAAAGGATGCGCTTTTTTTCCTACGAACCATGCGAGACCCGAACCGGATAGCGCCCGCAACCAGCATCATTATTATTACCAGCCTGCCGATGACGAACAATCTGTCGGTGAGCTTTTGAACTTTCAGAGGAGGCTGTCCCGCTCCCAGCGCTCTTAAGTCTTCTCCGGCGTTCGATAGAAGGGATGTTCTGGTGCAAGGCAGAGTGATAAGGTTGTTCTCCATCCAGTACGCGTAAACCAGATATTCCTCGCCGGGTGTGAATTGCCCACTGCATCTGTTAGTCCGGGACTGGAGAATAATCTCCTGCGGGATTGTTCCCTTCCAGACTTTCGACACGGAAAACGCCGTGTTTATCTCCCAATTCTGGCTGGGGTGTATGAATGGGAAGTTTTGACCGTAATTGTACTCGCCGCTAAAACCCTGTTTATACGAAACGACTTTTGCAGTGAAAATCGCGCCGGCATCCCTGATAGCTGTCTTTGTAGGGATTTTGGGACAGGGACAGGCGTCAACGCTCACACAAGTGAGGCAAGCGATCATGGCAGTCAGGATGGCTACTCTCATTATTACCATCGCTCTTTCGCTCGGATTGATGAGGGGGAAATTCAGCCGACGGCGGTAATACTACAGCAAAGTGACTTCCCTGCCCAAGCCCGCTCTTCACGTTCACACGCCCGCCGTGCGCTTCGACAATATGCTTGACCAGGCTCAGCCCTAATCCGTTGCCGTGAATTTGCGCCGCTGCCGCCTCTTTGCCGCGATAAAACGGCTCGAAGATGCGCCCAATCTCGGATGGCGCGACGCCCAACCCGCGATCCGAGACTTCGATCTGAACCTGCTCGCCATTCGCCGTTTCAATTACCTCGGCGCTCAATCCGATCCAGCGGCTGTCGCCACTGTATTTCATCGCGTTGCTGAGCAGGTTCTGAATTGCGCGGCTCAGCGCGGCGGCGTCCGCTTTGACCATCGGCAAATTGGCCGCGATCTTCCGTTCAATCTCAAAACCGCCTTCGACCAATTGTAGATGGCAGGCCGTGATCGCGTCCTCAATAATCTGGCTCAAATCAGTTGGCTTCATTTCATAAGTCTTTCGCCCCGATTGCGCGCCAGCGAATTCCAGAACCTGCTCGACCATTCCGGTCAGCCTGCGCCCTTCGTCGCGGATCAATCCGCCGTATCGTTTGATCTGCTCGCGGTTGTCAATCACGCCATCGGCCAGATTTTCAGCCGCCGAACAGATCACGGCCAGCGGCGTGCGCAATTCGTGCGAGACTCCGGCGACGAACTCCATCTGCTGCTTCGCCAATCGCTCAGCGCGGCGGCTGGACAACACGATGAAGCCGACGCTCGCGCCCAACAACAACAGAATGCCGAAGCTGATCGCCAGATTGCGGCGGCGCGCGTTTGTCACAGCGGCTTCAAGCGATCCGGCGCGATGCTTGATGACAAGGCGCCAGGCGCCTTCGCCATTATGACTGAACAACGATTGAGAAACTTCTTCCGGAATCCGCGGGGCGAGTATGGCGGTCGGCGTGGGCGCGTTTTCGCCTTCTTTGATTTTGACGTTGCTCTCGACACGAATCGCAATCTGCCGCCTCGATTCTGCAACCGGGCCGCCGTTGCTTCTCTGCGGCAGTTGCCTGAAGAAAATTTTGTTGGCTTCGTTGATGCGAACTTTGAACAGGTCGGCGGTCAAATCGCCCTCAGCAAGAGACGCTTCAGAAATGCTGTTATCCGAGCGGTAGATCATCTCTCCCGCGCGGTCTTCCGTTCGGCCTCGCTTCATCACGGCTATCTTGTATTCCCCGGCGCCGGCGTCGCCGAAATGCCGCCTGACCAGTTCGGGAATCAATTCCCGCCTGATGTAATCGGCGTCGAGCGCGACGATGCGATAGGATCGCGGGTTGGGAATCGGAATGATCTCTTCCTGGTTGTGATCGCTGATCGGAATGATCAACCCCGGCAAATCTTCGTCAACAGAACCAAGTCCTAACTGAACCACCATTTTTGTGACGCTGCCGTCGCTAGCGCCCACCTTCCGCTCGAATATTTTTTGCTCGCCCGTTCCAAAAGATTTATGCAACATCAACCGCAACGATTCGTGTCTGGCGCGGCTCTCGTCTAGAAATTTCCGCAACTTCGACAGGCTGTCCGGCCATTCGCAGGTTTCAAAAACACCGGTTTCGGCATTGAAGCGCGCAAGGCGGCCATCGCCCTCTCCGGCCTGTGTCTGGTAAATCGCTTTGACCAGCCTCGGATGCGCGGACGTTTCCCGCCAGCGCTTGTACCTTGCGGGGAAATCATCCTGAGCCTGACTGACCCGATTGATTGGATCGCTGAAAGGAGCGAAGGCCGGCTGGAAAAGCATGTAGATGGCTGTCAACTCGCCGTCGAAATCCTGGCAGAACTGTTTGGCCGTCGCGTTCAGGTTGTTCTTCATCCGCTCGCGTTCGCCTTCGCTCACCTGGCCCAGCCAGCGGTATTGCAGCGCGGCGAGCAGCGGCGCCAGCGCCAGCAGCGCGACCACCAGCAAGAGCATCAATGACGGTTTGCGTTTCATCGGTCTGGTCATTTCATCCTCGAACGCGGCGCATCATAGCATAGTAAATACAGGCTGAAATCGCGTTTGCCTCACCGGGCCGCAAATTTAACATCCTTTACAAGATTTTATCCCGCGCTTAACCAAATCCGGTTTCGACTCGGCGAAGATGCTATGCGGACGAGACAGCGATTCTTTCAACCACCAATCGAGGAGAATTTATGCGAGAAAAGTTTCTGATTGCGATTCTGGTTGTCGCCGCCGCGATGACTGAATTGTTCCCCGGCGTGAACGCGCAGGACGCCGCGACGAAAGCCCAACAATTGATCAATCAGGCGCGCGCCGCGCTCGGCGGAGACAAGCTGAAATCGTTGCGGAGCCTGTCGGCGACGGGCAATTACCGCCGCACATTCGGCCAGATGGAGATGTCCGGCGAGGTCAACTACGATCTGTTGCTGCCCGACAAGATGATGAAGACCGAAGTGATGAGTCCGATGCCGAGCCTTGAAATCACGCGCATCGAAACCATCAACGGCGAAGAAGTTTGGGAAGACCAGCAACAACACGGCGGCGGAGGCGGAATGGTGATCATCCGGCGCGGCCCTGGCGGAGCCAACGCCGACCCAAAACAGGCTCAGGCCGCGTTGCAGCAAGGCGTTCGTTCAGATTTCGCGCGCCTTTTGATCGGCTGGTTGCTGACCACGCCTTCGTCTTTCCCGGTCGAATACAGTTACGCGGGCGAAGCTGAATCGCCCGACGGGAAGGCCGACGCGCTCGACGTGAAAGGCCCCGGCGGATTCGCCGCGCGATTGTTCCTCGATCAAAAAACGCATCGCCCGCTGATGCTGACTTACAACGGCAAAAAGCCGCGCGTGATCACGCAAACGATGACCGGCCCGCCCAGAAATCGCGAAGACGCCGAGAAGCGTGTGAAAGAGATGGAAACCGAAGCCGCCAAACAACCCGATGTCGAATACCGCATAAATCTTGACGATTACCGCGATGTGAACGGGATTTCGTTCCCGCACAAGCTGACTCGCTCAATCGAAAACGAAGTCAACGAAGAGCTGGAGATCACGAAAGTGAAGATCAACCCTCAAATCAAGCCGGAGAAGTTCGTCAAGAAATAGAACTGCAAAGGAGACACCGCATGAAATCCCTTCACTTCAACCGCCTGCGCGTCTTCTTCTGCGCGTTCGTTCTCGCCGCGAATCTCGCAGCGATCTCAACCGCCACGCAAACCGGCGCGACGCTCGACGCCGCAACGCGCGCCGAAGTGATCGAAGGCGCGATCAAGGCGCTCAACGACGAATATGTCTTCCCCGAAACCGCGAAGAAGATGGAGCAGGCCATTCGCGAGCGATTGCGGCGCAAGGAATACGATGACATCACAAGCGCCTCGTCTTTCGCCGCGACATTCACCGCGCATTTGCAGGAGGTCAGCAAAGACAAGCATCTGCGCGTGATCTTCGATGACGGATCGAGGCCAATGTTCGGCGGCGGCCCGAATCCTGCTGAACGCGAACGAGCCAGGATGATGGCGGCCAAACGCAATTTCGGTTTCGAGAAGGTCGAGCGTTTGAGCGGCAACGTCGGCTATCTGGATTTGCGCGGCTTTGAAGACCCGAAGCTTGCGACCGACACCGCGGCTGCGGCGATGAATTTTCTGGCCAATACCGACGCGCTGATCATTGATCTGAGGCAGAACGGCGGAGGCAGCCCGGAAACGGTCGCGTTTATTTCCAGCTATCTTTTCGACAAGCGGACACACCTGAACGATATTTACGAACGCCCGGCGAACACCACGCGCGAGTTCTGGACGCGCGAGGATGCGCCCGGCACGCGTTACGGCGACAAGCCGGTTTATGTGCTGACCAGCAAGCGGACTTTTTCAGCCGCCGAAGAATTCACCTACAACCTGAAGAACCTGAAACGCGCGACGATCATCGGCGAAACGACTGGCGGCGGCGCGCATCCGGTCAACGCGCGGCGATTGGGCAAAAACTTCCTGATCACGGTTCCCTTCGCCCGCGCCATCAATCCGATCACGAAAACGAACTGGGAAGGCGTGGGCGTCAAACCAGATATCGAGACTTCAGCCGAGTGGGCGCTGAAGGTCGCACACCTGACCGCGCTGAAATCAGTGGCGTCGAAGACCAGCGATCAAATGCTCGCAGGCCAACT
Source organism: Acidobacteriota bacterium (assembly GCA_022072205.1). Lineage (GTDB taxonomy): Bacteria > Acidobacteriota > Blastocatellia > RBC074 > RBC074 > JAJVID01. Next base: position 21,719 of record JAJVID010000055.1, on the reverse strand, counting down.
GAAATCATTGATCGAGAGTTTGGAGAAGGAGATTGGCGACGGCGCGCTCCCGGCTTCGGCCCAGCAGACATCACAAGCCGCGGCGGACGAAACAATCAAGCTGCCGGACACACCCGCCGGCAAAACGCTCGCGGCGTTCATCAAGGCTTTCAACACCGGCGATCTCGAAACGCTCAAGCGGTTTCACAGGGAGCGCGGCGGCGACGAAGAAAACGCGCAACAGGACATCGGATTTTATCAGCAGTCCGGCGGGCTGAAGCTGCACAGCGTGGCGCGTTCGGATCAGTTCGAGATCGAGGTTCTGGCGCAAACCAAAAAGGACGAGCGATGGATGAGCTTCGGCATCGGCGTTGAACCGCAACCGCCGCACGGCATCACTGACATTCGCGTGCGCCCGGCTGCGGCGCCGAGCGAAAAGAACATTGAGCGCGGAACTTCGGCTGCGCCCAGCAAAGAAAAGCTCAGTGAGGCCGGGATGATTGAACGCCTGAACGCGCTGATTGACAAGCGCGTCGCGGATGACAGTTTCTCCGGCGTCGTGATGGTCGCCAAAAACAACAAGCCGATCTTCCAGCGCGCCGTCGGGCTGGCCGACAAACAGCGCAACACGCCGAACCGCGTTGACACGAAATTCAACCTCGGCTCGATCAACAAAGTCTTCACCAAAATCGCCATCATCCAACTCGTCGAACAGGGCAAGCTCTCGCTCGATGACCGCCTGGGCAAACACCTGCCCGATTATCCGAACAAAGACGCGGCGGCGAAGGTCACGATCAAACATCTGCTCGACATGCAATCCGGCATCGGCGATTTCTTCGGGCCGAAGTTCAACGCCACACCGAAAGACCGCATCCGTTCGATCAAAGATTATCTGCCGCTCTTCGCCGGCGAGCCGCTGAAATTCGAGCCGGGGACGAGCCGCGCGTATTCAAACGGCGGCTACGTCGCGCTCGGCGCGATCATCGAAAAGGTCGCGGGCCAGAGCTATTACGATTACGTCCGCGAACGCATTTTCAAACCCGCCGGAATGGAGAACACCGATTCATACGAAGCTGACGCGAATGTCTCCAATCTCGCCAACGGTTATCGGCGCAACGAAAAAGGCGAGCGAGTCAACAATGTTGACACCCGGCCCGCGCGCGGCAGTTCGGCGGGCGGCGGTTATTCGACCGCCGAAGACCTGTTGAAATTCACCATCGCGCTGCAGAACAACAAACTGCTCAGCCCGGAAAACAGCAGGAAGATCGGCGGCGAACTCGGCGTCGCGGGCGGCGCGCCGGGCATCAACGCCGCGTTGGAATTCGATTCGCGCAGCGGCTACACGATTATCGTTCTGTCGAATTACGACCCGCCGAGCGCGGAGAGCGTCAGCGAACAGATTCGCCGGTGGGTGGCTAATGGGTAATGCGTCCAGGCGCGGTTCTGAGGAAAAAGATGGAGAGAGGGAAATTTTTGTTTCGATGCTTGAGCGTGGCGTTGGTCTTTGCGCTGACGCTCAATCCAGTTTTCGCGCAAAACAGAAACGCCAACCTTCGCGTGACCGTCGTTGATCAAACCGGCGCGGCGATTCCAAACGCGCGAGTCACGATCAGCAAACAGGAACAGGCGTTGACCGCAAGCGAGCGCGGCGAAGCCAATTTTATGAATCTCGCTCCGGGCAAATACCAGCTTCAAGTCAGCGCCGATGGCTTCGCTCCGCGCACGGTCAAGGATGTGAACGTGCGCGCGGGAGCAAACAGTGTCGAAGTCAAACTCGATGTGGCCAACGTCCAGGAAGAGGTCACCGTCGGGCAGGACAAACGCGAGGCCGGGACAGACCCGCGCGGGAACGCTTTCGCGACGGTTTTGACCGCGGAGCAGATCGCACAATTGCCCGACGATCCCGAAGAGTTCGAGCAGGCATTGCGCAATTTGGCAGGCCCCGGCGCGACATTCAAAGTCAACGGATTTCGCGGCGGCAAGCTTCCCCCGAAAAGTCAGATTCGCGAGATTCGCTTTCGCACCAACGCCTACGCCGCCGAAAACCACGAATCGTCATTCATCAGCGTGGACATCCTGACCAAGCCTGGGATCGAAAACTGGCACGGCAGTTTCAACTTCGGTTTCCGCGATGAATCGCTCAACGCGCGCAACGCCTTCGCGCCGAAGCGCGCCGCCGAACAGAACCGGCGTTTCGGTTTTGAAATCGGCGGCCCGCTCTGGAAAAAACATACCTCGATGTTTCTGTCGGCTGATGGCGTGAACTCATACGAATCGAAAACGATCCTCGCCGCGCTGCCCGAAAATCTCTTCAACGACACGGTTCGCACGCCCTGGCGGACGCTGAACCTGAACGCGCGCGTCGAACATCTGCTGACGCCGACGCACACGGCGCGCGTCGAATACCAGCGCAACGCGACGAGGCGCGACAACAACGGGGTCGGCAATTACGATCTTCCCGAACGCGGCTACACCACCGATTCGGCTGAACACATTCTGCGTTTCGCCGATTCGGGCGCCATCGGCAAGAAGCTCTTCAACGAAGTCCGGTTTCAATACCGGCAACAAGGCGTTGGCATTGATTCACTGTCGAACGCGACCACGATTCAGGTTTTGAACGCGTTCAATCGCGGCGGCGCGCAAATCGCAAGCTCACGCCGCGAGCGCGAGATCGAACTGGCTGACAACCTCGACCTGCCGTTCAAAAAACACAGCGTGCGCCTGGGATTTCAACTCGAAGCATCGAACTACAACTCGAACGAGCTTCGCAATCAAAACGGGTCATTCGTCTTTTCGAGTCTCGACGCGTTTCGCGCCGGGCGTCCGACAACCTACACGCGGCGCAACGGCGCGGGCAAAATCGAATTCGATCAGAACCAATTCGGATGGTACGCGCAGGACGATTGGCGCGCGCTCAAAAGCCTCACGCTCAGCTTCGGCGCGCGTCACGAAACGCAAACAAATCTGAACGACCCCAACAACCTGATGCCGCGCGCCGGGTTCGCCTGGTCGCCTTTCAAAAAGGGCAACACGACGATTCGCGGCGGCGCGGGAATCTTCTACGACTGGTTCGCCTCGGATACTTACGAGCAGGCGCTGCGCGTCAACGGCCAGCGGCAGAGCGATCTGATCATTCGCAATCCCGGCTTCCCCGATCCGTTCAGCGGAGGAAGCTCGGTCACGCTGCCCGCGAGCCGCATTCAAATTGATCCGAACCTGCGGATGCCTTACATCGCTCAGATGTCGTTTGGCGTTGATCAAACGCTGCCCAGCAACATTCGTTTGATGTCGCAATATTTCTACCGCCGCGGAATTCACCAACTGCGCGGACGCAACATCAACGCGCCGATTGGCGGAGTCCGCCCCGATCCGGCGTCAGGAAACATCACTCAGATCGAATCGTCAGCCAATTCGTTCAACCACACCTGGTTCGTCAATCTCAACTGGATGAAGATGGGCAAGTTCATGCTCGGCGCGAGCTACGTGCTGTCAAAAACCACCGACGAGACCGACGGCGCGCTCAGCTTGCCCGCCGACAACTTCAACCTGCGAGGCGAGCGCGGCCCGTCGTTGATGGACACGCGCCATCGCTTCAACATTCTGTCAACCGTCAGACTGACGAAATCACTGAGCCTCAGCGCAATCTTCAACGCAAGCTCTGCAAGGCCGTACAACATCACTACCGGTTTTGATGACAACGGCGACACGATCGTCAACGACCGTCCGCCGGGCGTCAGCCGCAACAGCGCGCGCGGCGCAGGCCAGTGGGATTTGAGCAGCCGGTTGAGCTACGGCTTCAGCTTCGGCAAAAAGCCTGAGAGTCAGACGGCGGGTGGGGCGCGCGTGCGAGTCATTCGCGGCGACTCCGACAGCGGCAGCATGCTCGGCATGATCGGTTCGATGCCCGGAGCGGACGACAAACGGTTCCGCGCCGAGTTCTTCCTTCAAGCCACCAATGTATTGAATCACGCGAATCTGACCGGCTTTTCAGGCGTGCAGACCTCGCCGTTTTTCGGCCAGGCGATAGCGGCGCTGCCGGGAAGAAGAATTGAGATGGGAATGCGCTTCAGCTTCTGAAACGGCGTTTCCGTTTTTTTCGTCTATTCCGTATTCTCTTCCTGACGTTTCGTCACTTGATTCATTCATCAAGGAGGAAGGAATGAAGGTTGGTTGCACATTGCCTCAAAGCGGCGCGCTCGCTTCGCGCGAAAATCTGATTCGGGTCGCCAGGCGCGCCGAAGAACTCGGCTACGATTCGGTCTGGGTGTTTGAAAGATTGTTATGGCCGGTCAATCCGCGCGATCCGTATCCGCCCTCGCGTGATGGAAGCTGGCCCGCCAATTTTCAGAACGTCTTCGACCCTGTTGAGACTCTGACATTCGTCGCCGCGCACACGCGCAACGTGCGGCTGGGGACGAGCGTGCTCGTGCTGCCTTACCATCAGCCGCTACAACTTGCGCGCCGACTGGCGACGCTCGACGTTTTGAGCGAAGGCCGCCTGGAAATTTGTGGAGGCGTCGGTTGGTCGCGCGACGAGTTCGACGCCGTTGGCGTGCCATTCGAGCGGCGCGGAGAGCGCGCCGATGAATTGCTCGAAGCGTTGATCGCCATCTGGACGCGCAATCCTGTAGGCTTCGAGGGGCAGCTTTATCACATCCCCGAATCGAAGATCGGGCCGAAGCCTTTGCAACAACCTCGCCCGCCGCTCTACCTCGCGGGTTTCGGGCAATACACGTTTGACCGCATCGCCAAATTCGCCGACGGATGGAATCCGGCTGTCGTGCCGGATTTCGAGAGCTTTGAAGCGCAAGTGAACAAGTTGCAGGAAACCGCCGAGCGCGCTGGGCGCCCGCCAATGGAAGTCGTGCTGACGGCGGTTCCGTTCGTGATGGAGACATCGCTCGGTCACGTCCGCCGCCCGCTCGCCGGCACGCTCGATGAATTGCGCGAAGACATCAAACGTCTCGGACGCATTGGCGTCACGCACATCATCTTCTCAATCCCTGAAATGGCGTTTGCGCCCTCACAGACAATAGAACCCGCGCTTGCGCGATTGGAGCAATTGATAAAGATCACCCGTTAGCGCGATTAACCGCGCAGCGAATGCGCCCTTCCAAGAGCATTGTTTTTGCCGAAGACAATGAATAAAATGCCGCGACCTCAGAATCCTGCGATGTCGTTTTGCTGAGAGGCGACGATCCCCCCTCCCAAATGAGAAGCAATACGAGCGCTACGTCCGGAAAGACTTGCCTGGAGGAGGTGTTTGGTATGGCAAAGCGAACTGCCATCAGATCAAAGCGCGGCAGACGCTCAGTCGAGCCGCAGATCGAAGTCTTGAGCGAAGAGGCGCCGCCCCGGCGCAGGACGCTGATTGCAGGCGTTGCGGGAGCGCTGCTACTTTTTATCGCAACGTACCTGTGGCGACTCGACCGCGTCATCGGAATGTTCAGTGATGACGCCTGGTATGTGTTGCTGGCCAAGTCGCTCGCAACAGGGCAGGGTTATTCGCTGATCAATTCGCCGTCTCCGGGAATCATGCCGATTTATCCTCCGGCCTTTCCCTGGCTGCTCTCGCTGGCCTACCGGTTGTCGCCGGACTTTCCGCAGAACGTGTGGCTGCTCAAATCGGTTTCGATTGCGGCGATGCTGGTGATCGGAGCGACGACCTACGTCTACTTCAAATCCGAGCGGAAGTTGTCGGCCTGGTTCGCGCTCGGCATTGCGACGGCGACGGCGATCAATCCGGCGTTCGTCTTTCTGGCGACTTCGTCGGCGATGTCCGAATGCGTTTTCACGCTGGGCCTGCTGCTGACCATGCTGGTCGTCGAACGCGGGGCGCGAGCGGAGAAAAAATGGGGCTACTGGCTCTTCGCGCTCGGAGGCGCGCTGGCGTCATTCACTTTCCTGACGCGGGCGCTGGGAGTGGGGCTGATTGTCGCCGTCGCCGTTTACCTGCTCAAAGAGCGATTGATCCGCGCGTTGGCGATTTTCGTCGCGGTGGTCGCGTTGCTGGCTGGGTCGTGGACGCTCTATGCCTGGAAACACGCCCCGACGCCGGCTCAGCAGGACGAACAGAACGGCTACATAGTTAAAAGCTACACTTCTCAATTCGCCAATGATGATCCGCTTGCCGCCAAAGCCCCTCCGTCAATTCCGAGTGAGCTGATGAGGCGGTCATTTAACAACGGCGCCCGGATGCTTGAATACAACATCGGCTCGCTCGTCGCCTATCCCCTGTTCCGCGCGGCTGAACCGCTGGTCGCCAGCGGCCGTAATCTCCAGTTGGCGCTGCTCTCTTTTCTGCTCAGCCTGATAGTTATCGCCGGGTTCATCGCGGCGTGGATCGAGCGCGTGACTTTAACCGAGATGGTCGCCCTCTTCTCAACGCTGGTGGTGCTGGTCTGGACATTCGCGTCATTTCGCTTCGCCCTGCCGTTGCTCCCATTCGCAATCTTCTACCTCATCCTGGGACTGCGCGCCATCTGCCGCCTCTTGCAGCGATTGTTCGGTGCCCCAGGCCCGCGCGCTCAGCGGGCGGCGCTTCTTGGCGCGATCGCGCTGACCATCGCGTTCAATACTTACAACAATCTGGCTTACGGCCTCAGCATGCGCGGCCCCGAGGCGGAACGCCCCGCCTGGTTGCGCGCTTTCGACGAGGGCAGAGAAATGATTCAATGGGTCGGCGAGCATATCCCGGAACAATACGCCCTTGCCTGTTACAATCCGGGACTGGTTCATCTTTACACCGGGCATAAAACTGTAGGAACGACCTATCCCGCGCGTCGTTGGGAATTGTGGAAACGGCTCGGTGTACGCTATGCCGTTTTGAATTCGTTACGCCCGTTGTCGGATCCAAACCCGGCGGAAAAAAGGTATCCCATAATTTACATGTCCGACAGAATGAAGCTTCGAGTACTGGATTTCGGCGAAGCGGCGACGCGCCTTCAGTGGGTGGATAATCCGTGAGAGCGCCGTAATAGCGAAAGATCGCCGGGACTGATTTGAAATCCGATTTAGATCGGATTTCGATTGCGTGTACGGAATCAACCACGGGGAACATGGGCGCACGGGGAAAAGAAAAGGAAAATCATCGCTGCTCTTGTTCTTCCCCGTGCTCCCCGTGTCCCCGTGGTTAATCAGGGTTGCCGTACACTGATTTAAAATCCGATTTAGTTAGCCCGATCAAAGGCGCGCGAATGAACGCTTCCGCAGCCGTGATAGAAAAATCCTCCGCCCGGTGCTAGACTGCCTGTCACGCGCGGGTACTTTATGCCTATTAACAAACGACTCATTCCCATCTTCATTGTTGTCTTCGTTGACATTCTTGGTTTCAGCATCATTCTGCCTTTGTTGCCGTTTTACGCGAGCCAGCTCAACGCGCCGGACACCAGCGTCGGCCCTCTGATCGCGTCGTATTCGCTTTGCCAGTTCCTCGCCGCGCCGCTCCTGGGAAATCTAAGCGACACTTACGGGCGCAGGCCGGTTTTGCTCTACAGCCAGTTCGGGTCCTTTCTGGGTTTTATTCTGCTTGGGCTGGCGATCCATTTGCCGCATCCGCTGGTGTGGCTCTTCGCGGGCAGGATGATTGACGGATTGTCGGGCGGAAATCTGACGGTCGCGCAAGCTTACATCAGCGACATCGCCGAGCCGCGTGATCGCGCCAAAACTTTCGGCATGATCATCGGAGTCTCGTTCGGTCTGGGATTCACCATCGGCCCCGGCCTGGGCGCGATCATCTCTTCCCGGTTCGGTTATGACATTACTGCGTACCTCGCCGCCTGCTTTTCGCTGACCAGCATCATTGCGACGTTCCGGCTGCTGCCCGAAACGCACCATAAACGCGACGAATCGCGGCCACGCGGGCTGGCGATGTACACGCGCGTCGTGGATTACCTGCGCATCGCGGAATTGCGCCCGCTGCTGGCGGTCTTTTTCTTTTTGTCGCTGCCGTTCACCATCTACACGACGATGTTTGCGCTCTTCGCCAAAAACCAGCTCGATTTCGACGTCAAGCAGGCCGGATATTTTCTGGCGCTGGTCGGACTGCTCGGCGTCGTCTGGCAGGGCGTATTGATCGGGCCAGTCGTCAAACGGTTCGGCGAATACAAATCGCTGATGATCGGCCTGATCGCCAGCGCGGCGGGGCTTTATTACCTCGCGGCCGTAGACATCTGGTGGAAGCTGATCTTCGTGGCGATCCTCTTCTCGTTCGGGCACAGCGTCTCGCGCCCGTCGCTGACCAGCATCATCGCGCAGGCCGCTCCACCCAATCGGCGCGGCGGCGTATTCGGCGCGATGACTTCGATTGAAAGCCTGACCCGTATCATCGGCCCGGTGCTCGGCGGCTGGATCATCACCACGCAACCGAGATGGCTGGGATGGGTCGGCGGCGCGCTGTTCACCGTGTCCGCCTTGATCGGCGCGACGGTCCGCGCCAGCGAAGAAGGAAGCGCCGAGCCGCAAAGCTCTCAGGAAGCGTAGGCAGCGACTTTCAAAATCTTTCAGGCGCATCGCGAATGGAGTTTCTCAGATTCGCCATTATCCACATTGGTGTTCCCGCAGCCGGTTCGCTTGTCTATTTGTGGTTGCGCAACCGGATGCGCAAGGAAAATATTGAAGAGCCGCCTGACATCGCTCTGTTCATCTTATTTGTGACTTACGGCGGCTGGCTGATGGAAGCGCTCACACTTCTGTTTTGGCGATGGTCAGGTATGGCCTTACTTGGGATAATGTACCTGGCGTTCATTGCTCCCGTAGTTATGATCGTGCTGGCAATAAAGCTGTATCCGAAACGCAAGTTGTCGCCATATCATCGCGGTTCATTCATTGCTTGCGCCGTATACGCTCTGCTTCCTATTCCCGAAGTCATTTGGATGAGCATGCCGTAATCGCTCAGAAGCGCCATTCCGACAACCTTGCCCGCGCGCGCACGCGCCGTGTAGAATCCGCCCTCGTTTTTGCTCTTTCAGTCATTAAACGCCCCCCAGGATAAACATTGACACAAAGCATCCGATCAGCCCTGGATCGTAATCAAACAAATCCAATCGCCCAGATCGTTCCTGATTTCAGCTTTTGATTTGATAAAAAGGAGAACTGAGATGAAGAGCGGGCAGAGCCTCGCGCGTCTGGTGTTGTCGCTGGCGCTTATTGTGACCGCGACCAGCGACTGGAAGCGCGCGAGCAGCGCGGGAAAAGCAATCGAGCAGTCATTGTCATCCGCGTCATCCGGTTCATCTGGCGCCGCGTCAACGCAATCCACAACCTGCGGCGCGCCCAGATTCGGCTCCGCGATTTACGGCGTCTATCAATCATTCACGAAGATAACCCCGATTGATTTCAACGGCGATGGACGCCTTGATTTAGCCGGGATAGCTTACAGTCCCGGCCAGGTCATCCTTCTGAGCGGCGACGGCAAAGGGGCTTTCAAGCCGGATGTAACGTTTCCGGCTGAAGACCGCGCGAATGATCTGGCTGTGCTGGATTTCAACAATGATGGACGGGCCGACATCGCCGTCATCTCGGACTTTACGCCCGCCGTCCAGATGTTCATCAACAACGGGCAGAGCGGGTTTAACCCGCCGATGCGCGTCATGCTGCCTGAGCCGAATTCTCCCATCGCGCAACCCCGCAATCTTGAGGCGGCGGATTTCACCGGCGACAACCGCGACGACCTGCTCCTCGCCTATGACGACGACATTGTTCTCATCCGCAACAGCGGCCAGGGCGGCTACAAGGCCAACATCAAACGACCGGGAGAACTTCCGCCATCCATGCTCGGAATCGGTGACCTCACCGGCGACGGCATAGCCGATCTTCTCTCCGCTCCCGGAACAGGACCCGGAATCAGCTTGAGAGTATATCCAGCCGACGGCAACGGCGGTTTCGGAGCGGCAAAGAGTTTTAGCTTCATCGGGCAGATCACCTCCAAAGCCGTGATCACTGATTTCAACGGAGACGGCAAACCAGACGCGATCATCGGAACGACGGCCTATGCGCCGTTGCCGGGAGGAGGAGCGACTGGTAGCGCAATATCAATTCTGCCAGGAGATGGCGCAGGCAGCCTCGGCGCGCAAAACACCGTAGGCATCAACGGACTCGCCGCCAATCAGGTGACAAACCTGACCGTAGCCGATTTCAACGGCGACGCCAAACCCGACGTGGTTTTCGGCGCCAGCGGCAAACTGTACGTGATGTTGAACAACGGCTCCGGCGGATTGGAAGCTCCATTCGCTTTCGACGCGGGCTTCGGGGCGGGTCTGATCATCTCCGGCGATTTCAACCAGGATTCGAAAGCCGATCTGATAACCGGAGGATCGAACAGAGTCACCACATGGCTCAATCGCTGCGGGGCGGCGGGCTTCTTCATCTCGGGCCGTGTCACCGACAGCAACATATTTCAAGGGGTAGGCGGCGTCACCGTGACTCTGAGCGGAACGCAATCGGCCACGACTCAAACTGACATCGGCGGCAATTACCAATTCGCCAATCTCACGCCGGGCGGCAATTACACAATCTCCGTTCAACGCTCCAGCTATGAGTTCGATCCCACGAGCCGGAGCGTTACGAATCTGGCCGTTGATCAGCCGGTCAACTTCAACGCCGTCCGCCTGGCCGTCAATGTCTCCGCCGCCGGCTACACAGGCGCATCGCTCGCGCCCGATTCAATCGTCGCGGCCTTCGGCGAAGGTCTGGCCCGCGCGCCGATGGCGGCCACAACGTTGCCGCTGCCGCTTTATTTCAACAACACCAGGGTTGACGTAAGAGACAGCGCGGGAGCCACCCGTCCAGCGCCGCTCTTTTTCATCTCGCCCACTCAGGTCAATTATCTGATCCCGCCGGAGACCGCCACCGGCCCGGCTACGGTGAAGATTTCGCTGGATTCCAACACCAGCGAACACAGCGTCTCGACTCAAACGGTCGAGATTGCGGCTGTCGCTCCTGGTCTCTTCTCAGCCAACGCCGATGGGCGAGGAGTGGCGGCGGCGGTCGTGTTGAGAATCAAAGCGGACGGATCGCAGAGCTATGAGCCGGTCGCAGTCTTCGATCAGGCGCAGAGCAAGTTCGTCGCGCGCCCGATTGATCTCGGCCCCGATCTGGGAGCCGCCTCCGATCAGGTCTTCCTGATTCTGTTCGGCACGGGGCTGCGCAATCGCGGTTCGCTTTCAAGCATTGCGATGACTATCGGCGGCGCGGCTGCCGAAGTCTTGTACGCCGCCGCGGTGAACGGGTTGGTCGGACTCGATCAGGTCAACGCGCGTTTGCCACGCTCGCTCGCCGGGCGCGGCGAAATAGATGTCGCAATGGCTGCGAATGGCAAACCGGCGAATATCGTTCGCATCAGCGTCAAATGAACGCAAACGTACTTTCTCATTCAAGCTTTTGGCCACGGCCCGGTCACACTTTCATCTGGAGGAATTCGTGAAATCAAAGTTATTCCGTCTGTGCGTTCTTCTGACGATCTGTTTGTCAACGACAACACTGCTCGCGTCTCATGCCGCATTCGTGGAGGGCGGTTCAGCGGCCTGCCAACTCACGATCACTCCGCTCAATCAATCCTTCCCGGCCACCGGCGGCGCGGGCAATGTGACGATCAACAGTTCCGAGCCGCAATGCTCGTGGACGGCGCTCAGCAACGCTCCCTGGATCACGATCACTTCGGCGTCGAGCGGAACAGGCAATGGCTCGGTGAATTTCACTGTCGCTCCGGCAATCGGTCCACGCAGCGGAACACTGACCGTCGCCGGCAGAACATTCACCATCTGGCAATCAGTCAATCCCTGCGCCACACCGGGCTTTGCGCTCCCGACGCCGATGGCGCCCACGCGCGGCCTGCTCCAATTCGCAATCGGAGATTTCAACGGTGACGGCAGGTTCGATGTAATTACGCTCGCCTACACGGATCAATACGTTCTTGCCTTCGCGCCGGGCGCCGGCGCGGGAGGCTTCGGCGCCCCGCAGCCCATTCCGCTCAACTTCACCCCTCAAAATGTAACAGCGATTAAGCCTGCTGATTTCAACCGCGACGGCAAACTGGATCTGCTCATCGTTAGCCCGTCATCGAATAAAGTCTCCGTTCTGTTGGGCAACGGCTCTGGCGGTTTCGGAGCGCCGATGTCATCCGACCTCTCATCGTCTCCACCAGTCTACCCAGGCACGCCCAGGCAGACGGTCATCGCCGATCTGAACAATGATCGCAACCCCGACATCGTCTTCTGCGAAGAATACTCAGCCAGGCTCTCGATATTGATCGGAAACGGCGCGGGCGGATTCAATCCGCCGTTGATCCACACTCCCGCCGAAACCAGCGGCCGCGGACTGATGCTCAGCGCCGGAGATTTCAATGGCGACGGCAAGACGGACTTGATCTCTCTGATCAACGGGTCGTTCCAATTTCTCTTCCTGCCCGGCGACGGAACCGGCGGATTCGGACGCGGTTCGACAGTCAGTTTCGTTGACAAAACCGTGACAGGCGTAGTGTCGCCGGAAGATCTGGCTCTCGGCGATGCGAACGGAGACGGCAAGCTGGATGTAGTGGTGACCAGCAGCAAAGGGCTTTCAATCACGCCTGGTAACGGCGCGGGCGGGTTCGCTGAAGCCGTGATGCCTCTGCGCGATCAATCCGGCTCAATCTTCCTCGGTGATTTCAACGGTGATGGACGAACGGACATCGCACTGACTTCTGCGTTCGACCTCACTCTGCTTCGAGGCCTGGGCAACGGCAATTTCGCCGGGCCGCTGCGGTTTACTTCGGCCGCTGATAACAAACGGCCAAACACTGCGCTCAGCCTGGATTTCAATCGTGACGGGCTTATGGATTTGTTCCTAACCACGACAGTTCGCAACGAGTCAAATCCGGTCATCGGTTTTGTCGTCGTGCCCGGCTCCAGAAACACCGGCTTCGCCACGCCGCAGGGCCAAGCTGTGAATCTTACCGTGAACGCATTCGCCCTGAAGGATTTGAATGGCGATGACGCGCCTGACCTGCTGATGTCCTATGCGCTCGATCCTGGCAACAGCGGTTTCGCCGTGGCGTTGGGCGACGGCGCCGGCGGGTTCGGCGCTCCTGTGGTCAATCAACAAGGTTCTTTCGTCAGTTACGCCATCGGCGACGTCAATGGCGACGGCAAGCCCGATCTCGTGATCGCCGCTCAGCTCGGCTCCGCTTCGAATGTCGTGAAGGTTTGGATCAACAGCGGCGCCGGAGCCTTTTCGCCAGGGCAACAGATCGCGCCCAGCCAGACGCTCTCCAATGTCGCCCTCGCCGATTTCAACAACGATGGCAAACTCGATCTGGTGGTCAACAACGACCGCGACCCAAGCCTGAAAATATTCGCTGGCGTCGGCGACGGAACATTCACGACGCTGACCGACCGCATTCCGGTCAATCTTATCCAAACGTTCACCACCGGCGATTTCAATGGAGACGGAAACACCGATCTGGCCACCTGGCGGCAGTTCAATTGCGACTCGGAGAACGGAACCGTATTCATCTTATCCGGCGACGGTCGCGGAGGCCTGGCGCAAACAAGCGCGGTCACGTTGGCCGCCAATCCCAAAACACTTGTGGCGGCTGACCTCAACGGCGATGGCCGCGCGGATTTGATTTCAACCCATTGCCGCAATGTGGAAGGAAATGGCGTCGCGGTTGCGCTCGCAGACCAGAATGGCGGGTTTACTCCAGCGGTCAATTACGCTTCAGGCGAGGGGGGCAATATTCTGATCGGCGACATCAACGGCGATGGTAAACCGGACATCGTCGCATCTTCGGGCCTGCTCGTCCTGATCAACAAAGGCGATGGGAGCTTCAACGACTCGATCCGACTCAACAGCTACTCTAACGCCTCGCTTGGCGACATCAACGGCGACGGAACCACAGACATCGTCGTTTCCCATATTCTTGGCGGGAAGAGCCACATCTTCCCGTTGCTCAATTTGAGCCGATGCCTGGCCCCTGACGGCGCTCTGGCCGTATCAGCGGCCAGTTACAGCGGCGTCAAGCTCGCCCCTGAATCAATTGCTGCGCTCTTCGGCGCCAATTTGACCAGCCAGACGCAGGCCGCGACCGGTCTGCCTTTGCCAACCGAGTTGGCGGGCGCCGGCGTCAAGATCAAAGACAGCGCGAACGCGGAACACCCGGCGCCGCTGTTCTTCGCCTCTCCCGGCCAGATCAATTTCCAGATTCCGCCCGGCGCATCGCGCGGAACAGCGGTCATCAGTGTCGTCAAAGGCGGCGCCGCAGTTGCGACAGGCGTGATTGATGTCACGCCGGTCAACCCTGCTCTGTTTTCCGCCGACGCCAGCGGGGCAGGTTACCCGGCGGCGACCGTTCTGCGAATCAAAGGCGACGGCGCGCAAAGCTACGAACCGGTTGCAAGCTACGATCAGACTCAAAACCGATTCGTCGCGCGTCCGATTGATCTCGGCCCGCCAACCGATCAGGTCTTCCTGATTCTCTTCGGCACGGGGCTACGCCATCGCAGCGCGCTTTCAGCCGTCAACGCGAATATCGGCGGCGAGAACGCCGAGGTCTTGTTCGCCGGATCGCAAGACGGTTTCGTCGGACTCGATCAGATCAATCTGCGATTGCCGCGCTCGCTGGCCGGTCGCGGCGAAGTGGATGTCGTTTTTACGGCGGACGGGAAAACAGCCAACGCCGTGAAGGTCAATATCAAATGATTCGATGGGAGGAAAAGCCGATGACTTTTACCAACCGCCGCGCGCGAATGGCTTTCGTGGCCATACTGCTAACAGCCGCCGCTTTCGGATTGAAACATTCCGCCGCGTGGAGCCTCGGTCATTCCGCTTTGAATCGTGCGGCTCCGGCAGCAGGAGCCGGGGCAACCGCCAGCGCCAGTCAACACGGCGCGGCGACGCGCTCGCGGGCGATTGAGGCTTTCGGACGGTCGCCGTTGCGCTTTGAAGCCAATCAGGGGCAGGCCGGCGCGCGGGTGAAATTCATCTCGCGCAACAGCGGCTACACGCTCTTCCTGTCCGCCAACGAAGCTGCGATCAAATTGAGACCGCCGGAAATGCCGGAACGGCATGAAACCGTCAGGATGAAGTTTGTGAACGCCGCCACCGATGCGCGGCTTTTCGGTATGGAAAAAATGGCGAGCGCGAGCAATTACTTCATCGGCGGCGATCCGGCGCGGTGGCGCGTGGGCGTCGTGAACTTCGGCAGGGTGAAGCAGCGCGCCGTGTGGCCGGGGATAGATGTCGTGTGGTACGGCAATCAGCGGCTGCTCGAACACGATTTCATCGTCGCGCCCGGCGCCGACCCGCGCAAGATCAGGCTGGAATTTTCAGGCGCGAGCGGAATGGGCGTTGATAAAGAAGGCGCGCTGGAATTGCGGACTGGCGCGGGCGGCCTGCGTTTGCTGCGGCCCGCGGCCTGGCAGGTTTCGGACAGTGGCCGCGAAGCAGTCGCCTGCGATTACCGCGTCAACGGCGCCGGGCAGGTTGAGTTCCGACTCGGCGAATACGACAAAAACCGTGAACTGGTGATTGATCCGGCGATCACGCTGGCGACGTGGTTCGGCGGGGCCGACGCGGACGAAGCCCGGAACGTGGCGGTTGACAAGGACGGCGCTGTTTACATCGCCGGGGCGACTGTCTCGGTTGACTTCCCTGTCGCCAATTCGATTCAGCAGAACAAAGCCGCGCTCACCGACGCCTTCGTCTTGAAGCTCTCGCCCGATGGACGGCAGGTTGTTTACGCGACTTACCTGGGCGGCGGCGGCAATGATCAGGCGCTCTCGGTCGCGGTTGACGCGGCGGGCGCCGCATACGTCGCGGGCGTGACGACCTCGACCGATTTTCCGACGACGCCGGGCACGTCCCAAACTTCATTCAAAGGCTTCTCCGACGGCTTCGTGACCAGGCTCAACGCGAACGGTTCGGCGCTCGTCTGGTCTTCGCTCGCTGGCGGAGACGGCGTGGACGTCGCCAACGATCTGGCGGTTGACGGCGCGGGCAATGTCTATGTGGCCGGGCGGACGACTTCGACCGATCTGCCCGCGAACGGGTTTCAGACTTCGCGCGGCGGCAGTTCCGTTTACCGAAGCTCAGATTCGGGCGGCGCGTGGAACCCCGGCGCCGGGGTGGCGGGAACGACGACTTACGGGTTGACGATTGACCCGTCGAATCCGAACGTGATTTACGCCGCGACGGATTTGGGCGTGTACAAAAGCGTGGACGGCGGCGGCAGGTGGCGCGCGACGGCCTTCACCGGCGTGGCTTACGACGTGGCGGTTGATCCGCGAAATGCCGCGACGATCTACGTGGCGGCTCAGGGGCAATTGGCCAGGAGCGTCAACGGCGGCGAGAGTTTCACTTTCAAGGCAAGCCCTCAAAATTTCTTCGGCAGCAACTCCGTTTACTCCGCGCTGGTTGACGCGCAGACGCCCGCGACGGTTTATGTGGGAACGGAAAAGGCCGCTTTCAAGAGCGTGGACGGCGGCGAAAACTGGACGCCGTCTTTCATTTTCGGCACGCAAAGCATCTCTGTCAGAGTGACGCGGCTGATCGCCTATCCGAACAACCCGGCTTCGCTTTTCGCCGGGACTGATCGCGGCGTCTTCAAATCGGCGGACGCGGGCGCCAACTGGTCGCTGGCTCTCGCCGGGGCGTCGCTCGGCGGCTTCAGCAATTCCAACTCCATCCCCGGCATTCGCGCGCTGGCGATTGACCCGGCTCAGACGGCGACGATTTACGCCGGGCTGAACAACACCGGCAGCGTCTACAAATCAACCAACGGCGGAATGACCTGGAGCCGCGGCGACGCCGGGATCGGAGACGGCAATCAGGTCACGCTGATCAACGCGCTGGCCGTAGGATCCGCGCAAACGGTCTACGCCGCAGGCTCTACCGGGATTTACAAAAGCGCGGATGGCGGCGCGAACTGGAGCCTTGCGAACAGCGGGTTGAATAATCCTTTGGTCTTGTCGCTGGCCGTTGACCGCAACAACGTCGCAAACGTTTACGCCGGAACCGTCAGTGGCGCGGACGCCTTCGTCGCAAAGCTCAACGCCGGCGGATCGGCGCTGAGTTGGCTGACATACCTCGGCGGCGCGTTGAGTGAAGACGGCGCGGCAATCGCGATAGACCGCGACGGCAATTCATACATCGCCGGTTCAACTTCGTCATCCAATTTCCCCGTAGCCGGTCAGATACAGAATTTCGGCGGCGGCTCGACCGACGCTTTCGCGGCGAAGCTCGATCCGGCGGGCGCGGCGCTGGTCTGGTCAACCTATCTGGGCGGCGTCGAAAACGAGATCGGCTATGACATCGCAGTCAACGCGTCCAGCGAAGCTTACGTCGTCGGCTCGTCGGCTCTGTTCGGCGGCCAGCGGGATGCTTACATTCACAAAGTTCGCGCGGACGGCTCGTCGCTGGCCTAGTCTGTTTCGTTCGGCGGGAGCAATTCGGATGAGGCGTTGGGGGTCGCGCTCGATCCCGCCGGGAATCCGTTCGTGACTGGCGTGACAGGATCGGCTGATTTCTTCCCGCTCATCAACGCGACGCAAACGAAGCTGAACCTGACCGGCGGAACCGGTGGAACCGACGCCTTCGTGATCGGCTTCGACGCTGTCGGCGGCAAGGCGACCTGGGCCACCTACCTCGGCGGCGGGGGGATTGATCGCGCGAACGGAATCGCGATTGATCAGCGCGGGAATGTTTACGTCGCTGGCGGCACGGCCTCGACGAACTATCCTGCGGTCAATGCGACTCCGCAGCCCTTGCGGAGCGCCGACGCGCTCCTGGTCAAATTCAGCCCGAACGCCGATCTGGCGTTGGCCATGACAGACCTGCCTGATCCGGTGATGGTCAATCAAAATCTGACTTACACGGCGACGGTGACAAATGGCGGAACCGACGCCGCGCTTGGCGTGACAATGACCGACACGTTGCCGCCGGGCGTCAATCCGGTTTCGGTTACATCCAGCCAGGGGACTTGCAGCGGCGGCGCGACTGTCACCTGCGACCTCGGTAATCTGCCGATCAACGCTTCGGCCACTGTCGCCATCGTGGTCACTCCGACCGCCGCCGGTTCGATCAAAAACCGCGCCTCCGTCATCAGCGTCACGAGCGATCCGAATACTGCCAACAATTCAGCCGAGCAGGATACGGTTGTGGGCGACGGCTCTTCGATCTTCGGGCGAGTGGCGGCCGGCGACGGCTCGGCGGTCGGCGGCGTGACTGTGGCTTTGAGCGGAGCGAGCAGCGCGACGGCGACGACGCGCGGCGATGGCGGTTATCAATTTGCGAATCTGACTTTGGGCGGCGCGTACACTGTCACGCCCTCGCTTCCAGGCTACGTCTTCACGCCCGCCAGCCAATCGGTCAACAATTTGGCGTCGGATCGGCAATTGAATTTCACGGCGACGGGCTGCGCCTTCGGCCTCGCTCCGTTCAAACAATCATTCCCGGCTACGGGCGGACCGGGCAGCATGACGGTGACGTGCAACGACCAGCGGTGCCCGTGGACGGCGCGCAGCAACGCGCCCTGGATCACGATCACATCGGCCGGGAGCGGCGCGGGCAACGGCGCAGTGACATTCAGCGTGGCGCCGACAGTTGGTTCGCGCAGCGGGACGCTGACCGCCGCGGGCGCTACTTTCACCGTCTTGCAGGAATTCAACCCTTGCGCCGGCGCCGAATTCAGAACCATCTCAATGACGCCTTTGCCGCAGGGCGAAGCCAGCGCGCGCTTCGCGCTCGGAGATTTCAATTCTGACGGCAGACCCGATCTGGCGTTCCTCATCGCCAATCCGGATCAGGCGCCGCGCGTGACCGTGGCGATGGCCAACAATAACGGCGGTTTCGGCGCGCCGCTGAACATCTTCACAGGCTCATCGAATGGCGCTGTCAGGACGATTCATTCGGGCGATCTCAACGGCGACGGCAGAGCCGATCTCGTCCTGACAGGCTCCGACCCGGACGGAAACAACGGGCGGATGACAGTCCTGCTCAGCAGCGCGAGCGGCGGTTTTTCGCCGCCCGACACTTTCAGCGTCGGGCCGAGTCCGACCTGGGCGGTAATCGGCGATTTCAACAACGACGGCAAAATTGATCTGGCCGTCGCCACCGGCAGTCCGAATGGAAACCCCGGCCCCGTTCCGCAGAATCAGAACGTCGCGGTATTGCCCGGCGACGGCGCGGGGCGATTCGGAGCGGCGATCAATTCCAGCGTCTCGATCTCGGCTCAAGGTCTGGCGCGAATGGGAGCGGGCGATTTCAACAATGACGGCAAACTCGACGTGGCGCTGCTGGGATTCGTGGGTTCTCTGATAACGATGAAAGGCGACGGCGCGGGCAAATTCACCGAGCTGTCAACTTTCAATTTTTTCACCGGCTCGATTCGCGGGATGGCGCTCGGCGATTTCAACAACGACCGCCGGGCGGACGTGATGCTCAGCAACGGCAATGCGCTGTTCGCCGACACCAACGGTAATCTGACCGCGCCGCGCAACATTGCGGGCGCGAGCGGCGTGTCGGTCGTCGCCGAAGATTTCAACGGCGACGGCAAAACCGACGCGGCCTTCGCCGACGCGGGCGCCACGACGATGCTTTTCAGTCGCGGCGGCGGCGAATTCGATCCGCCGGTCAGCTACCTGAACGGGATGGCTGGCGTTTCGGGGTTTGCGCCTTTCGCCGAGGCCGAAGCCGGAGATTACAACCGCGACGGGCGCCCCGATCTATTCGTCATCGGCAACCCGCCGAACGCCTCGCAAAATATGTTCAGCCTGACCGTGATGGTGGCGAACCTGAACGGCGAATTCGACGCGCCGCGCAATTTCCCTTTCGGCGTCAAATTTCCCGGCGAGGACATGCTTTCTTTTTCCACCTTCGGCGCGAAGACGGCTGATTTCAACGGCGACGGCGTCACAGACCTGGCCGTCGCCTACAGCCAGGACAAGGTCAGCATACTTTTCGGCAATGGCAGAGGGGGTTTTGGCGCGCCCGTTGGTTACAGGACGGCTGATTTATCGAACATTATCGCCGTCCGCGATTTCACGCGCGACGGCAAGCCCGATCTGGCCACGCTCAGCCCGTACCTCGGCAGAGTGACTTTGTTGATCAACGACGGCGCGGGCCGCTTTCTTCAAACGAAATCGTTCGCGACCGGCGGTTCGCCATTGGCGATGACGGTCGAGGACTTCAACGGCGACGGCGCGGCGGACATCGTTGTCAAAGGCTCCTCCGGCGGCCTTTCGTTATTCGCGGGCGACGGCGCGGGCAATTTCACCGAGCGGACTTCGGGACTCGCTTCGGAATTCGCCTCGGCGCGATTCACCGCCGGAGATTTCGACGGCGACGGCGCGGCGGACCTCGTCGTTGTTTCGGCGAGCGATCAGGGATGCTTCGTGCGCGTGAAAAAGCTGCTGCTGCTGTTCGGCGACGGCAAGGGCGGCTTCGGCAGGACGCGGACGATCAACACGACGCTTCTGCCCGGCGCGATGTTTGCGGGCGATTTGAACGGCGACGGACGCGACGATCTGGTATTCGCAAGTTCCTGCTCAACCGGCGCGGGGCTTTACGTGATGCTGGGCGCCAAAGACGGCCTCGACGCTCCGTCGCTGCAAAACGCGAACGCCGGCCCGGTGGCTCTCGGCGATTTCAACGGCGATGGCCGTTTGGACGTAGCCGCCGGGCAAGGAACGAATCTGGCTATCCTGACGGGCAAGGGCGACGGCGCGCTCAATCCGGCTTCGATAGCGACGCTGTCATCATTCACCACGTCCTTCGCCTTCGGAGATTTCAACGAGGACGGCGCAACCGACGCGGCGGCGGTCAGCGGCCAGGCGGCGATTATGCTCAGCCGTTCGTCTTGCGCGCCCGCGTCGTCCCTCACAACGATCTCCGCGGCCAGCTTCACCGGCTTCAAACTCGCGGCGGAATCAATCGCCGCAGGCTTCGGCGCGAACCTCGCGGCTGAGACTGCGGTAGCGACTACGATTCCGCTGCCGACGACGCTCGCCGGAGTGAGCGTGAAGGTCAAAGACGCAGCAGGCGTCGAACGAAATGCCCCGTTGTTTTTCGTCTCGCCGGGACAGATCAATTACCTGGTTCCGCCGGGCGCGGCGCCGGGCAATGCGCTTGTCACTGTGTTCAGGAACGGCGCCTCGACCGCCGCCGGGACGATTCAGATTACATCCGTCAATCCCGGACTGTTCGCTGCTGACTCGAGCGGCCTGGGGTTGGCCGCCGCGCTCGCACTGCGCGTCAAACCGGACGGGTCACAGTCGTTCGAGCCGGTCGTTCGCTACGATGCGCAGATCAATAAACTCGTCGCCGTCCCGATTGACATGAGCAATCCGGGAGAGCAGGTCTTCCTGATCATTTACGGCACGGGGCTGCGCAATCATGGCCCGCTGTCGAATGTGAGCGCGCAGATTGGCGGGGCGCCCGCCGAGGTACTGTTCGCCGGGGCGCAAGGCGGATTCGTCGGACTCGATCAGGTCAATCTGCGATTGCCGCGCTCGCTGGCCGGGCGCGGCGAGGTGGACGTGGTTTTAACAGTGGATGGCAAAACGGCGAACACCGTAAAAATCAACGTCAAGTAAGCCAGTTCGTAATTGTGACGGCGGAGTGACTTGGCTGTGTCCCGCCATCACAAGCCCTGCTACAATGCGCGCGGCAGGTTCAGCCGATACTCGACACTTCGCTCTTTAGCCTTCAATCCCCGTTTTATCAACTTCGCCCCTTGACCCAATTCCCCAGGATTTGAGGTAGAGGAA
>JAJVID010000008.1:9641-51580 GCA_022072205.1 Acidobacteriota bacterium | reverse complement strand
AAGGCGTCGCAGTCTAACAACCACCCCATAGGCTGTCAAGCAACCGTCAAATCAGGCGTTTCGGCGTTTGCGGCGCGTTACTCTCTCCCGCCTGTTTCGTTATTTCGGTTTGTCCCGTATCCTCTGAGTTACTTTTTTATCCCGATCACCAGGACAAAAACCTCTATGGCGCAAACCGCAGAGGCCGCAAACTTGCTGGCCGATTTCAGAAACCGGAAAGACAAAGGATCGCTCGACGCCGATCAGATCGAGCGTCAGGCGTTGCGCGCCGCCGATTTAATCGTCAACTATCACCAGGAATGCGGCGGCTACCTGCGCGATGCCGTGACGTTGCTCTGCGAAATCACCGCAAGCGAAGATCAACAGGCGGCGCGCGCAGGCGTCCGAGCCTTGTTCCCTGCCCTGATCGAGCGACTGAACGATTCTTTCAATCCGGCGGCCTGCCAACTCTACGACCGAATCCTGGCCCAGGTGATTGATCTCTACCGTCGCCTGCAGCAGGCAAAAGGATTTGACGAAACCTTAAACAGTTTCGACATCTTCAGAGAATCTGACCTGCTCGCGCGTAAATCTCGAATTTCAAATCCGCATTCCGCATTCCGCATTCCGCACTCCGCACTCCGCAAAATCCTTCTCCTCTCCCGCGTCACCATCGGCGCCGACGTAGCCATCACCAGCGTGATGATCGCGAAGCTGCGCGACCTGGCGCCTGAAGCCGAATTCGTTCTGCTAGGCTCGGCCAAACTGCGCGAACTATTCGGAGGCGATCCGCGCGTGCGAATCCGCGAGATTAGATACGAGCGCGGCGGCGGTGTGCTGTCACGATTAACAAGCTGGATTGATGTGGTCGAGGCAGTGAACGAAGAAATCAAAGGTTTGGACGCAGACGAATTCCGGCTGATTGACCCTGATTCGCGCTTAACGCAACTTGGCCTGTTGCCTTTGCTGAAAAACGACCGCAACTATTTCTTTTTTGAAAGCCGCAGCTATCAACGCGAGAACGCAACCTGCCTCGGCCAACTGGCTTCCTGCTGGCTGAATGAAGTTTTCGGCCTGACCGGAGAGACTTTCCCCTATGTCGCACTATCAGCCGCGCATCAAAACTTCGGCCTCAGCGTCGCCGATAGGCTGCGACGAGCCGGAGCGTCGCGCATCACCGCGATCAGCCTCGGCGTGGGCGGCAACCAGGGCAAACGAGTCTCTGACCAATTTGAATGCGAACTGATCCAACGCCTGATCAACGACTCCGCGCTCATTCTGGACAAAGGCGCGACCGCCGATGAGCGGGAGCAGATCAACCGCATCGTCGCAACGCTCGCAGCCACCGGCAAAACCATCGTTGAGATCAATGAGCAAAACTGCGCCGAAGTAATTTCACGAGAAAAGATTGAAGCCGACGCGGTCACGTGGGATGGCGGCATCGGAGCCTTCGCCGGACTGATCGCCGCCAGTGACCAGTACATCGGCTACGATTCAGCGGGACAGCACATCGCCGCCGCGCTCCGAGTCCCGGCGCTGACAATCTTCGTCAACTCGAATTCAGAGACGTTCGCCGAACGCTGGAAACCTCACGGCGCGGGCGCTGTGGAGGTTTTGCATGTAAAAAACGCTTCCGGCCCGGCAGATTCGATTTTGTCTCAAGTTTTGATGAAGAGCGGGCGATGGATGAAGACTTTTAGCCACAGAGATCACAGAGGGGATGGATAATTTCTCTGCGATCTCTGTGGCTGTTCTCGCCCTGATGAAAAAAGTTATGACCCTGCGCTCACTGTTACTCCGAGTTTCAGTTGCTCGTGAATGAGACCTTGATTCCCGCCTTGCTTGAGAATGACTTGCCGGCGGAAGTTGTGGTGACAATCACGTCCACGTCCGTCTTGCCCGCAAGCGCAGCAGTCAGTTTCGCGTCAATGATGTCAACGCCGGGAGTGATCGCTCCGCCTCCAGCGGGTTGGCCTCCGGCGAAAACGTTGGTCAATTCAACGTCGCCGATCTTCAACACCACCTTGTCGGCGT
Organism: Acidobacteriota bacterium; assembly: GCA_022072205.1. Lineage (GTDB taxonomy): Bacteria > Acidobacteriota > Blastocatellia > RBC074 > RBC074 > JAJVID01. Next base: position 49,567 of record JAJVID010000008.1, on the reverse strand, counting down.
TGCGCCATCCGGTGCCGAAGATGCGGATGATATTCGGATTGGCGTCGGTTCCGACCGAGCATGGAGGATCGCTGAGAGTGATCGAGCCGTCAGCGTTGACCTTGCCGCATTTCGCCTGAGCGCGTCCGGCGCCGCTCCCGCCGATGGTGAAAACGCCAGGCGAGGAGTCCTGCACCTTAACTCGGCCTCGTGAGATGACGCCGTTGTTATTGATCACCACCTCGACCAGATCAGCCGGTTTGACTGCGTTCGGCAGGATGAAATTGACCTGCGTCGGCGAAACGTAGCTGATGAGCGCGGGCATATCGGCCACATTGACCTTCACACCTTTCAGTTCGGTCGGATAATTGGAGCCTGGCGCGGTGGCGGTTTCGTTCGAGAGATTCGCGCCTTGAGCGACGGCCACAGAGCCGCGCGCGACGACGCCCGCATCGAAACTCGCGCCGTTCAGCGTCGTGATTGACGCCTGAGAGGGCTGGAATGAAGTCTTGGATTTGTTGCTTTCGATGTTCGTCGCGGCGGGGACAATCACAGTCACGTCCTGGTCTTTCTTGTCGGCCAGGTCTTTCGTCAGGCTGACGTTGATCTGATCCAGACCCAGGAATTCGGGCTGCGCGCCGGCAAAAGAAGGCGTCAGAGTCTGGTCTCCGATCTTGACCTGAATGCCGGCGCCATTGCGCCATCCAGTGCCATAAATAATCAACAGATCGGCCTGCGATTCATTGCCGACCGAACACGGAGGCAGCGTGGTCAGAAAGCCCAACCCGTCCGACGAGACGCGTCCGCATTGCGCGGCGGTCGCGCCTTTGCCGTCGCTGGTGGTCGTGAAAACGCCGGGCGCGGCGTCAACGATTTTGACCTTGCCCGCCGATTGCACGCCATTGTTGTTGATCGTGAAATCAGCGCTGTCGCCGTTGTCCACCTGCTGCGGAAGCACGAAGTTGACCTGCCCGGGCGAAACGAAAATCAGGCGCGCGGCCAATCCATTGACCGTCACCGTCACGCCGCCGAGATCGAATGGCAGGTTAGCGCTCGGCGCGCTGACCGTAGCGTTGGCCAACTGCGCCCCGAAAGCCGCGACAATCGAACCGCGCGCGGCCTGTGTGGCGTCGAAGCTGGCGGCGTTGGCCAGTTTCGATTCGACCGGACTCTTCGCGGTCAAGGGGCGGACCACGGCCTGGAACAGGTCGTCAATCACCGCAGCTTTCGGCGCCAGCAGAGTGGCGACGAAACTGAAGGTTATGGCCGCGCCGGTGTTGTCAACATAAGGCTGCGCGGTGGCGTCGCGCTGATCTAACACAAGACCCGATTTGTCGGCGAAAGTGATCTGGCGGAATTTCTGCGCGGCGATGTCGTAGCGGAAAACTTCGCGGCTGCCGTCGGCGTTGTCCGCCTTCACGCCGCTGGTGGCGGCGGGCGTCAGGTTGAGCGTCGAGCCGAAACCGATGTGCGTGCCTGTTGAATTGATGCTCGGCAGGAAATTGTAGTCAATCTTCTTAAGCTCATCCTGCGTCGGCGTCGCGGACACGGACTGGTTGGTGAGTTGCGTGAAAGCTTTCGTGTTGACGTTGTAAAGCCACAGTTCGCGCGTCTTGTCGGCGTTGTTGTTGGCGAAATTGCCGGCAGACTCGAACACGAGCAGTGATCCATCGCCGCTGAGCGGATGAGTGGCCGCGTTCAGCGTGTTCATCGGCGCGGTCGGATTAACCGAATAGAAGCCGCCCAGATTCAGAACGGGAACGATGGCCGTGCCGGTCGTGTCGGTCACCTGCGTGAACGTGTTCACGGGGTCGCCGATTTTATAAATGAATATCTCTCCGTTGAAATCGCTGTTCTTGTTCGCGTTCGCGCCTGCGTAGTTGAAACCCGAAATGAAAACCAGCGAACGTCCGTCGCCGCTCAGCATCGGGGCCGAATTAAACCCTCTGACAGTGAAATCCTTGGTCGCGTCAATATCGCGTGTGGCGGTCACCTGCGAGAATTTTTTACCGGTTGTGTCGTAAAGAAAGATTTCGCCATTGCCATCCGGGTCGGTCTGATTGTTCGCCGGGCCTTCTTTGAGCGCAGTGAAAGCCTGCGAGCCTCCCACAACCGCTTTGAAACTGCCTCGCGTTGAAACGAACGTGATGAGCGATCCATCGTCGTTGATGCTCGGCAGGTAGTTATTGAAGATTTCCTTGACGACTTCGCCGTCGCTGTTCTTGTCGGTGTCGGAGATGCGTGAAATTGTAGCCGTAGTCGAGTTGCGCGGCAGTGTGGCCAGATAGATTTCGTAATTGCGGTCATCGTTCTTCGTATTGCCGAATTCGGCGTTTGAGACAAAGACGATTTTGGTTCCGTCGCCGCTGATCGCCGGAGTTACGTTGTTAATCTTGAACAACGTCTTGGTCGTGTCGGCTGGGTCTTTGATGTCGGCGGTGTCCGTAATCTGAATGATGGCGCGGGTGTCAACGTCGTAAACGTAAATCTCGGTGTTGCTGTCAACGTTCTTACCGTTGTAATTGTTGATCGAATCGAAGACGATGCGTTTGCCGTCATTGCTCACGCCCCTCACCGTCGTGCCGATCACGTTGGTTGGAACCGGCAAAAGCCGAAGCGAGATTTCGTCAGTGGCGGTTTGTTGCGCGTGGCTTGCGGTGAGTGAGGCAATGACACAAAAAATTGCCAGAACGGATAAAAGCAGAAAAGTTCTCTTCACGCTCTCTAGACTCCTTAAAATGGAAAAGCTTTGCTCGGAGGACAGATCATTGCGGGATAAATCAAAGGCTCGCTTCTCCGAGCCGGCTCGTGAGCCTGTCTCGATATGTCATTGATTATTGCTTGAAAATTAAGTGGCGGATTATACCGAGCCACCCTCAGCTTGTCGAATGAATGACGTGTTATCGGAATTCGGGACGCCGCAAAGACAGGAACGTCGTGGCTCCGGCTATCTTGCAGAACTTTAAAAATCCGGAGCCGCCGAGGAACGCGCGCCTCCCCCTATTAACCCGGGGCAAAATTAAATCGGGGATGCGCATTCCGGCGCATCCCCGATGTTCAAATGTTCAAAACTCGCGTTGCCTTCGTATTGATGATTTGGATGGCTTATGCGGCCTTCGGGCTGATGTATTGGTCGTAATGCCGCGCCGGTTCCCAATCGCGAATCTCTTCATCGGTTGGTTCCGGGAACTTAACCTCCAGGTCAATCATCTCAATCGCTTCGATATAGACGCGATCCAGATTTTCCGGGTCGAATCCATTTCGCTGGCAGGCAGCGACGTGGCGGCGGACAATCGCGTCCACCTTCTCTTTCTTCTTCTTAGGCAACTTGTTGATCAGCTTCAAGGTGTCACTTGATATTTTCACCATCAGCGTCATCCCTCCTTCCTGCTTGGCCTGCTTGGCTTCCCTTGCAGTTCCCAGTTTATTACTTTTTCAATTCCGCCGACCAACGGGGTCTTGTCAGGCGGGTAGTTCATCCCAGTTTTCGCATTGCCGTTACCGGTAATACGACGAACGTGAATATACTGATTGCCTGTTTTTTTCCAACAACTTTTTTTCCCAGGCCAATTATTTTTTGTTTAAACCGCCAGCGGATGCGCCCACATAATAAAAAGAGCCGATGTTCGGGTCTGTCCGCCAGATTACAACGCGCGGTATTTCTCCGAGAGATAATTTTCCACCTATCTTGACGCATCCGAAACGGCGAGGCAGACTCAGCTTCGCTCAGGTCAAAGTAGCTATTGTCTTACTCTCCCTCACCTGAATTTGTATATGGCAAAATTTGAACATCACATTTTCGTCTGCGCCAACCAGCGTCCGCCTGAAAACCCCAGAGGGTGTTGCGACCCCGAAGGGCTTGGCGCGCTCCAATTGGTTTTCAAGCAGGAACTGGCGGCACGCGGTTTGAAAGCTTCTGTACGCGCGAACCGCGCCGGTTGTCTTGATCAATGCGAGCACGGACCGACCGTCGTGGTGTACCCCGAAGCTGTCTGGTACGGAGGCGTGAAGCCGGAGGACGTGAAGGAGATCGTCGAATCTCACATCATCAACAAGGTTCCGGTCGCGCGATTAAAACTGGACGAAGACTGCGTCAATACTGTTTCCTGCGCGCACAAATCGCCGCGCAAACCAGAATGACCGTTTATTTCCTTATCAGTGATTTATGTCAGGAACCGCCCCGATCAAATTTGTCGCCATCGGCGGAGGCACAGGACTTTCGACGCTGCTCAGAGGTCTCAAGCCTTATCTCAATGATTCACCCCCTCGAATTTCACTGACTGCGATTGTCACTGTAACCGACGACGGAAAGAGTTCGGGCCGTTTGCGCGGCGAGTTCTCGGTTCTGCCACCTGGCGACATTCGCAACTGTCTGGTGGCGCTGGCCGGCGAAGAACAGTTTATGACTGGCCTGTTTCGCCACCGTTTTCCCGGTGACGGAGCGGTCGGCGGACACTCGCTCGGCAACCTGATTATTCTGGCGCTCAACCAGATGAGCGGCTCTTTTCTACAGGCGATTGATCAGGCCAGAGGGATGCTCGGCGTTACGGCGCGGGTGTTACCTTCGACTCTCGACCGCGTTGATCTGGTGGCGCAGGTGGGAAAGCGGATCATTCGCGGGCAGGTGGCGATCAAATCGCAGAACGCCCCGATCCGCGAACTGGCCATTTCGCCTGCGGACGCGCGCGCGCTGCCCGAAGCGGTCGAAGCGATTCTCGACGCCGATCTGATCACGCTCGGCCCCGGATCGCTTTTCACCAGCGTCATCGCCAACCTGCTCATCCGCGACATCGCGGGCGCCCTCACTCGATCGAAGGCGAAGAAGATTTACATCTGCAATGCGATGACCGAATCCGACGAAACCGACGGCCTCACCGCCGCCGACCACGTCAAACATCTGCTCGCTTACGCGCCGAAACTGAAGCTGGATTATGCGCTGTTCAATTCAGCGCCAATCTCGACCGAGATGCTGGAACGGTACGCGGCGGAGCAGGCCGTCGCGCTCAAGCCACCGGACCCGGCAAATTCAACGCCGCCCGATTTCGGCGCAGTCGAATTCGTCTCCCTCCCGCTCATTTCGGAATCGCGCGCAGTGCGCCACTCGCCTGAAAAATTGAGCAAAGCGATATTTGGCATCTATTCGCGCTGAGCTTCGCTTATAATTCCGTCCGTCTTACTCCCCCCTTTGAAATAATCAAGCTGAGGAAATAGTTTTGGAGAATGTTGTGAAAGTCCCTGTAAATGTCCTGATTCTGGCTGCCGGTTTAGGCACGAGAATGAAGAGCAGCCAGGCCAAAGTCCTGCACAAAATCGGTAGCCGCCCTCTGATCGCGCACGTCCTGCGCACGGCGGCGCGCCTCAATCCCGAAAACATCTTTGTGGTTGTCGGTCATCAGGCTGGTAAAGTCGAAGAGGCCGCGCGCGCCTCGATCGCTCCCGCCGACGCGGATAAATTGCGATTCGTCATGCAAACCGAACAGCGCGGCACCGGCCACGCCGTCAAATGCGCCGCCGGCGCGCTGAAAGACGCGCGCGGCCTGCTGGTCGTTTTTTACGGCGACACGCCGGCGGTCAAGGCCGAAACTCTGCGCAAATTGATCGCCGAGCATGAACGCGCCGGAAACGCCGCGACGCTCGTCACCGTCCGCATTGACCCGCCTCCGGCTTACGGGCGCATCGTCAGAAACGCGCAAGGCGATTTCCTGAAGATTGTCGAAGAGCGCGATTGCTCGCCTGAAGAGCGCGCAATCACCGAAGTCAATCCGGGGCTTTACTGCTTCGACATCCCCGCGCTGCTCGATGCGCTGGAACGACTCTCGCCGCACAACGCGCAGAACGAGTATTACCTGACCGACGTTCCCCAACACATGCTCGACGACAGCTTGCGCGTCGGGACGGTCTTTCACGAAGACGCGCACGAACTGGACGGCATCAACACGCGCGCCGAACTGGCGGCGATGTGGAAGCGCCTGCGCTACGAAACAATTGACCGGCTGATGGCCAACGGCGTGACGATAGTTGATCCCGACTCAACCTACATTGACGATTCGGTCGAGATTGGGCGCGACACGGTGATCCACCCGCAGGTCATCATCGAGGGCGATTCGCGCATCGGCGCCAACTGCGAAATCCGTTCGTGGTCGCATCTGATCAACGCTGAGATCGGCGACGAGTGCAAAATTTTAAACTCCTGCGTGATCGTCAGCAGCAAGCTGGTGGCGCGCAACATCGTCGGGCCGTTCGCGCATCTGCGCTTGCACGCGGAACTGGCCGAAGACGCCGTCGTCGGCAATTTCGTCGAGATCAAAAAATCGCGGCTGGGCCGCAAGACGAAATCAATGCATCTGACTTATCTGGGCGACGCGACCATCGGCGACCGCGTCAACATCGGCGCCGCGACCGTCACCTGCAATTACGACGGCAGGCAGAAGAACCCGACGGTCATCGAAGACGACGTGAAGATCGGCTCCGACACGATGCTGGTCGCGCCGGTGCGCGTGGGACGCGGCTCGATGACGGGCGCGGGTTCGGTGGTCACCAAAGACGTGCCGCCGGATTCGCTGGTCGCAGGCGTCCCGGCGCAGGTGAAGAAGAAACTCAAAGAGTGATGTAACGGCATGGAGTTCAGCCTTCAGGCTGCCGGGTTTACGCCAAAAGGCGAGTGATGAAAGCCCGACAGCCTGAAGGCTGAACTCCATGCATTTTTTTTTCGAGAGAAACGCTATGTGCGGAATCGTCGGATACGTCGGCAATCAACAGGTTGTCCCGGTCATCATTGAAGGTCTGAGGCGGTTGGAATATCGCGGCTACGATTCAGCGGGAATTGCGGTGGTCAATTCCGTAGGCGAGATGCAGGTGCGGCGCGCAAGCGGAAAGTTGCGCAACCTGGAAGACGCCATCAGGAAAAATCCTCTTGACGGCGATTACGGGCTTGGTCACACGCGCTGGGCCACGCACGGACGACCGACCGAAGAGAACGCTCACCCGCACCGCGACTGCACAAGCCGAATCGTCGTCGTCCATAACGGCATCATCGAAAATTACCTCGAACTCAAACGCGAGTTGCAAGACCAGGATCACATCTTCCAAACCGAAACCGATACCGAGGTCGTCGCGCATCTGATCGAAAAACACCTGAGCCATGATTCATCTGGCGGACTCGAAATAGCCTTCCGGCGCTCGCTGGCGGAATTGCGCGGGATTTACGCGCTGGTCGCAATCTCAGCCGACGAACCTGAAAAGATCGTGGCCGCGCGGCTCGGCCCGCCCATCGTCATCGGTCTGGGCGACGGCGAATACTTCGTCGCTTCGGATATTCCGGCGCTGCTGCCTTACACGCGCGACATTTTCTTTCTGGGCGACAACGAAATCGCCACGCTCACGCGCGACGGCGTGCGTGTCACCGACGGACAAGACTCCGAAATCAAACCGCAGGTTCAGAGCGTCAACTGGGATCCGATCCAGGCCGAAAAGGGCGGGTTCAAGCATTTCATGCTCAAGGAAATTTACGAACAGCCGCGCGCCGTCCGCGACACCGCGAAAGGCCGCATCTCGCTCGACACAGGCCAGGTCTTCCTCGACACCATGAACATTGACCGCGCGGAGTTCCGCCGCTTTACCGACATCAAGATCGCGGCTTGCGGCACGGCCTGGCACGCGGCGATGGTCGCCAAATACCTGATTGAAGAACTGGCGCGTGTCCCTGTCGAAATTGATTACGCCTCGGAGTTCCGCTACCGCAATCCGATCCTTTCGCCGACGACGCTGATGATGGTCATCTCGCAATCGGGCGAAACGGCGGACTCGCTGGCTGCGCTGCGCGAGGCAAAAGAGAAAGGCTGCCGGAGCCTGGCGATCTGCAACGTGCAGGGTTCGATGATGACGCGCGAAGCCGACTGCACGGTCTACACGAACGCCGGGCCTGAGATCGGCGTCGCCTCGACCAAAGCTTTCACGTCACAGATGGTCGCGGCTTACATCTTCGCACTGTTTCTGGCCCAGGAGCGCGGGACGCTCAACAAAGAAAGATTGAAACAGCACGCGCAGCATCTTTCGGAACTGCCGGTGAAAATCGAGAAGCTGCTCAACAATCCCGAAATTGATTACGAAGAATTGTCGAAGAAATTCGTACTCTCGACCGATTTCCTCTATCTCGGACGCGGCATCAACTTTCCGATCGCGCTCGAAGGCGCGCTCAAGCTCAAGGAGATTTCCTACATTCACGCGGAAGGTTACGCGGCGGGCGAGATGAAACACGGGCCGAACGCGCTGATTGATTCGCGGTTGCCGGTGGTCGTCATCAACACGCTCGACCCGGATGACGAAAAATCGCGGCTGCGTTACGAGAAGACAATCTCGAACATTCAGGAAGTCAAAGCGCGCGACGGCATCGTCGTGGCAATCGTCACCGAAGGCGATAACGACACGCGCGAATCGGCCAGTTACACCATCGAAGTCCCGCCTTCGAGCGAGTTGCTTTCGCCCGTGCTCTCAGCGATTCCACTGCAATTGCTCGCGTATCACATCGCTGTTCGCAGAGGATGCGACGTTGACCAGCCGAGGAACCTGGCGAAGTCGGTGACGGTCGAATAGTCAGTGTGATTTCCAGGGCGGCAGCAGGTGTTTCTGAACTTTGCCCAGCGCGGTGCGCGGAACGCTGTCAACGCGAATGAACGCGCGCGGAACTTTGAATGACGCCAGCGATTGCCGGCAGGCCGCCTCCGCAGTCTTCTCGTCGAAGGTCTCGTCTACGACGACATAGGCCACAGGCAGTTCGCCTCGACGTTCATCCGGCGCTCCGCAGACGACGGCTTCGCGCACGCCGGGTTGTTCCAGCAAGACCTCTTCAATCTCGCGCGGGTAGATGTTGAAGCCGCCGGAGATGATCAGTTCCGTGCGACGGCCTCGCAGCGTGATGTAGCCATCGTTTGACCGTTCGCCCAGATCGCCAGTGCGAAACCAATTATCCACGAACGCTTCCGCCGTCGCGTCAGGCCGCCGCCAATAGCCCGCGCAAACATTCGGCCCGCGCACCCAGACTTCGCCGACTTCACCATCCGTCACGGGCCGCATCTCCGCGTCGAGAATCCTGACCGAAACGCCGGGCATCGGGAACCCGACCGAGCCTGCGCGCCGCTCGCCTTCGTAAGGATTGCTGATGTTCATCAGCGTCTCGCTCATCCCGTAACGTTCGAGGATCGTGTGGCCGAACTTCGCGCGGAAAGCCTCCAGCACGTGCGCTGGAAGCGGCGCTGAACCGGAGACAAACAATCGCATCCGCTCGCCGATGCGCCGCGCCTGCTCAACCGGCAATTCCAGCAACCGCACGTAAATTGTCGGCACTCCGAAAAACAATGTCGGCTGGAAAGATTCAAACAGCGCGGGCGCGCGATTGATGTCGAAACGTTCGGCTAGCCGCATGCGGCATCCGCTGGCCAGCCACGCGTGAACGCCGTTGCCCAGGCCGTGAACGTGAAACAGCGGCAAAACGGCCAGATAACGATCTTCGCTCGTGATTCGCCAGCAGGCGAGCAGGTTGACCGTGTTGGCCGCGAAATTGTTGTGAGTGAGAACCGCGCCTTTCGACCGGCCCGTCGTGCCCGACGTGTAAACAATCGCCGCCGCATCGTCGCCGTCTATCGCTGTTCGCACACGCGCGCCATCGTGCCGCAATGCGGCTGCGGCGAGTTCATCAACATCCCAAACCGGAGTTCCCGGCGGGACGAACGGCGCAAGCTCGCGGTTCGTCACGACGGCCTTCGGTTCAGCGTCGGCGACGATGTGAGCGACTTCGCGTTCGCGGTAAAGAACGTTGATCGGAACGACGATCACGCCGGTTTTGACCGAGGCCAGAAAGAGATCAATAAATTCGACGCGGTTCGGCAGAAAGAAGCAGAGCCGGTCGCCGCGCGTCAGGCCGCGAGAAGCGAGAAGCCGCGCCACGCGATTGCTCCGCGTGTCGAGTTCGCCGAAGGTGAGCGAGGCGACGCCATCCGCGCGGTCGTATTCGAGCGCTTGAGCCGACGCGCGGCCCTTGAGCGAGAGATCGAAGATGTCGGTGAGTTGCATGGGGATGAGAATACTGAAAAGAATCCCGTTGACAAGCGCAGCGGTTGGAACGAAAAGAACCGTGTCAGCAAACAACTCATTTTCACTGGCGGTTGGGACCGGGCGGCGCTTCTTTCCTGATTTCGGGCTTCTGCCCTGTCGAGGGCGCTGGACTGGCCACAGGCGGTCGCGTCTCGTCCGCTTTCTTTCTCAACGGTTCACCCTCCTCTCTGTTGATCACAGGCCGAAGCTCAGGCGCCAATCCATCCTCATCACTCAAGGGCTGAAGCGGAATATTGCCGGCGCGTGTTGGACCCCGCGCCGGTCTGGCTCGTCTCACTGATCGCTGCCGCTCGCTATTGGCTAACACCGAATAACTCTTTCGTCCCGCCGGTCTGACCTGGCCAGGTTGATGTTTGGAACAGAACAGCGGTGTCTTTGCGACATCCATCACCACGAGCTTGCGCGATGGGCAGTCTTCGGTGGCGAGCATCCCTGTCTCCGGGTCTATCTCCACCTGTTCCGTTCCGGAAGGCGGCGTGAATTTCTCGGCTCTTAAATCAGGGCGCAGCGCCAGCGCGCGTTTGATGAAATCCGTCCAGATCGGCACAGCCGCTTCGGCCCCCGTCATCCCCACGTCGCGGTGATCGTCGAATCCGACCCAGACAACCGCCAACAGCTTCGGAGTGTAGCCAACGAACCAGGCGTCGCGCGAACTACCGGTCTTGCCCGCCGCCGGGCCGCGATACCCCAATCCCCGAACGCGCGCAGCCGTGCCGCGATTGACCACGTCAGCCAGCGTTTCTGTAATGGTGTACGCCGACCGAGCGCCGAACACTTTGGTTTCCACTTTCGCGTTTTTGCGGTTGTTCATGCCGTCGCGCGTAATCGCTTTGACTGCGAAAGGCGTCACGCGCGCGCCGTTGTTTGCGAATGTCGAATACGCCTGCGCGATTTCAAACGGCGTCGCTTCAAAAGCTCCGAGCGCCATCGAAGGATAGGCTTCGGGTCGCGGCAATCCCATTCGTTCGGCAATCTCCGCCACCTTCGGCAATCCGACTCGCATCGCGGCGTCCACCGCCACCACATTCAACGAGCGAATAATTCCTTCGCGCAACGTCACCGTCCGGTTTGAAAATCTGCCGCCGTAATTCTCCGGGTGATAAATTTCGTGACCGAAAACGAATTCCTGCGGCGCGTCGTTGAATGTGGTCTCCGCCGATATTCCGTGCGTGAGCGCGGCGGCGTAAACGATCGGTTTGAAGACCGACCCCGGCTGACGGCGGGCGTCCGTGACGCGGTTGAGCTGGCTCTGCGCGTAATCGCGCCCGCCGACCATCGCCAGTATTTCTCCGGTATGCGGATCAATGGCTATCAGCGCGGCTTCGGGCAGATTCGCGCGTTTGCTGAAAGCGCGATCAAGCTTCGCCAGATGATTTTTCACCGCGATGTTCGCGGCCCGCTGCAAATCCAGGTCGAGCGTGGTCTGGACATTCAGGTCCGGAGTATCACGCTCGTTGACGCCCTGGCCGGAGAGTTCGCGTTTCGCGTAATCAATGAAGTGCTGCGCCACCGATTCATCGGGTTTCGCGGGCGGTACCACAGCCAGTTCCTCCGACTTCGCCGCTTCCGCCTCTTCAGCGCTGATCTCGTCTGTCTCGGCCATCGCGTCGAGCACAGTGTTCCGCCGCGCGGTGGCCGCATCAGCATGCATGTAGGGCGAATACCGATTGGGCGCCTGCACCAACCCGGCAATCAGCGCCGATTCCGCGAGCGAAAGCTCCGACAGGTCTTTGTCGAAAAAGACGCGCGCCGCCTGTTTGAATCCGTAAACCGCCGTCGTTCCGCTCTGACCCAGATAAACGCGGTTGGCGTAAAGCGTGAAAATCTCTTCCTTGCTCAACCGTTGTTCGAGCGCCATCGCCATCATCGCTTCTTGAAACTTGCGCTCGTAAGTGCGCTCCGGCGTCAGGAAGCTGGTCTTGATCAACTGCTGTGTGATGGTCGAGCCGCCCTCGCGGATTCCGCCGTGACGCCAGTTCTCCCACATAGCGCGGCAGATGGCTTTACCGTCAACTCCGCTGTGCGAAAAGAAGTGTCTGTCCTCGATTGCGATCAGAGCTTTGACCACCACTGGCGGAAAATCCTCGAAGCCTGCAAAACTTATTGGATACATCCCGCCTCCGTCCATGGCGATCAATTCCGGCGGCAGGGTAATGCTCTCGATGTCTTTTCCGGCGCCGACGTCTTCGATGTTGACGATCCGCGCGCCGCTCTTCGCCTTTCCACTGAATTTGATTTTGACGGCTTCGGGCAGGTTCCCGGAGCGAGCCGATTCGTTCGTGCTCAGCCTCACCGTATCGCCCGCAACAATAAAACTGCCTGAGGAAAACTGATCGGCCGGCTTCTCCTGTCGTTCCTGCTGGTAACCCGCGCGCAGCAATCGCTCTCTCAATTCGTCCTGGGAAATTTGTTGTTCGACACTCACTCGACGCGGAGCCGCGTAAATACCGGTATGGCGTTGCAACATCTGCTGATCAAGCCGCCCGTCAACTATCGTCGCGTAACGGGCATAGGCGTTATGGAGCTTAAAGGCCGATACAGTGGTTAGCAAAATAAGAACCGCCGCGACGCCCGTTAAAATGTGGCGGAGATGAATGTGAGTAAACCCAGGCGTGACGCGCAGTCTCTCGATCTTTTCCTCGATCTTTCCCTCGACCTGTTTCTCAAGCCGCCGCCTCCTCACTCTCTTTCTTCTCCTTTCTTTCATTGCGCCTCCGTTCTGCCCTCATACGGGTCTACGAACATTAGGGCAACGGCTATGCCAGCGGCTGTTTCAGGCGCCCGCGTCAGCGTTCATTTACCCGAACACCAATGATGAGCGCATGCAAAAACGCCACGAGCGCGAAAGCTCGTGGCGTTTCATTTCATCCTGTTCACTCTCAATGGCTCAGGCTCGATAGCCATCGCGTCATCGTCATTATTTTTTGATGACGAGCATGTTATTGACGCTCTTAACGTCGTCTATGGATCTGGCGATGCTTTCGGCCCTCGCCTTCTCCTGGGCGTTTTCGACCTCGCCTCTGAGAGTGACCACACCATTGCTCACATCAACGTTCGTGCCGATGATGCCCTCAGAAACGTAGCGCGTCTTGATCTTGGACAGGATCGTTATATCGCTCGCCGCCATGCCGGTTTGGCCAGAGCCTTCGCCAGTCGCGCTCGGAACGACCGTGATGTTGTTGACGACTCGCGTCACGCCTTCGGTGTTCCTGGCCAACTGTTCGGCTTCCGCTTTTTCAGCCTGGGTTTGAGCGGTACCGGTCAGAGTGACCACACCGGCGTTCGTATCCACGTTGATGTTCAGCGCGCTGGTCTCGGCGCTCGACGCCAGCTTGCTCTTCACTTTCGCGGTGATGGTGGCGTCGGTGACGTTTCGCCCTTCACAACCAAAACCCGCCAGCGCCACGAATGCGGCTAATACAATCAGTAAAATTCTCATTTCAGTTACTCGCTCTCCTTCCAAAATTTGTTTTCAACTTCTGCCAATGGGGACTTCAAATTCCTTCATGCCCTGAGCAACCGGTATGCCTACAATCGTAGTTTTAATTTCCAATGTCACAGATCATCAACCGCGCTCAGGCCGCCAGCGGTTGCGCCGAGCCACCTCGTCCACCGCGTCCGCCGCTGATGGATTGAGTCCATTCCATCACCGCCGAACAGGGCTTCTTTTTAAAACATAGCTCCTGCCCCGTTTCGTCCACGTCAACGTAAACGACGTCCCCGACATCAATCTGCTTCGTGGCGATCAGATTCGACAGCGGTATCACCATGTGCCGCTCGATGGCCCGTTTCAGCGGACGCGTGCCGTAACGCCGGTCGAACCCTTCGGCGAGCAGGAAATCCTTCGCCCTTTCGGCGCAACTGAGCACGAAATTTCCGCCTCCCGACATCAGCGCGCGCCGCTGTACGATCTGGAATTCAATGTCCAGAATCCGGCGCAGCGACTCTTCGCTCAGGCTGCGGAAGACGACGATCTTGTCGAGCCGGTTGATGAATTCCGGCGAGAATTTGCGGCGCGCGGCTTCGACGCCGATCCTCTCGATCCTCGCGTCCAGTTCAGGCTCCGCTTCGAAGCGCCGCGTGAAACCGACCTTGCCTTCGGTGACTTCGGCCATTTCACGCGCGCCCAGATTCGATGTCATGACGATCACGCAGCTCGAAAAATCAACCACTCGATTGTCGCCCAGCGTGATCCGCGCTTTATCCAGGACTCCGAGCAGAAGCTGCCACAGGGCGTCGGACGCCTTCTCGATCTCATCGAAGAGCACGAAGGTCAGCTTGTTCTGCAGCGTGTGAAAGCGATCCAAAATCTCCTGCGAGAGAATCGGCCTGGTTTCGCGGTGTCCGAGGTAGCCCGGAGGCGAACCGATCAGCTTGGATATTTCGTGCGAGTGCTGAAATTCGGCGCAATCAACCTTGACCATCGCATACGAGTCGCCGAACAGAATTTCGGCGGCGGCCTCGACCGAGCGCGTCTTGCCTGAGCCGGTCGGGCCGAGGAAGAGCAAAGCGCCTAGTGGTTTGCTCGGCAAAGTCATCTTTGCGAGATAGACCTGATAAATTTGCGAGAGCGCCATCACCGCATCGTCCTGCGCGACAATGCGTTTGAACAGTTCCTGTTCGAACTCGCTTGCCTCATCGCACCGCTGCCTGGCGTTGAGCGAAACCCAATCGGCCCCTGTCGCGTCACCCATTCCGGCCGCGGCTCTCATGGTTTTCAGTTCCATCGTAGACATTGTTGCTCCTCCTTTCTGATGCGCTTATTCAATAACGCATGGGTTTGTTAATGCCTGGTTTCAAATACGCGTTTGCGAACCTTCCGGTAAGCATTAGAGCAAGAGCGGCGCCCAAATGCATTCTCATTGCATTGCCGGCTTTCGATACGCCGTCAGCATTGGACTTACGGTAAAAACTCCGCGACCGAATTTTGTTTTCGCCCTATCGCGTCGCTTGCGGTTGTGTACGGCTCCGATGGAGATGTGAAGCATAGACGCCTGGACTCGGCTTCATTTGCGCTGGCACATTCCTTGCTCATTGCGTTGTGTGTAAACGTGAAAATGGGAGATGGAAAAGAATGACGCGGCTTCCAGCGTTTCAACTTGTTTTGACGGAGGGTAAATGATGGGTCGGGTTTTTACCGCGCTTAACAGGAGAGGGAGATGCTCTTCCCAATCGGGGATGACAACACGGCGCGCAGAATAAGTCCGGTTGTGACTCATACATTGATCGCGCTCAACGTGATCTTCTTCTTTGTGGAGATGAACGGAGGCGATCCGTTCATTATGCGGTGGTCGGTTGTGCCGCGCCGCCTGGCGCACGACCCGACAGGCGATTCCATCACCATCTTCACCGCAATGTTCATGCACGGCGGATGGGCGCATCTGCTGGGCAATATGCTTTACCTGTGGATATTCGGCGACAACGTGGAAGATCGGATAGGACACGGCAGATTTCTGCTCTTCTATCTGCTCTGCGGCGTCGCGGCGACAGTGGCGCAGGTGTGGGTGAACGCGGATTCGATGATCCCGAACCTCGGCGCTTCGGGCGCGATTTCGGGCGTGCTCGCCGCTTATCTGGTTCTCTTTCCCAGAGGCCGGGTCAGAGTGCTGCTCGGTTTCACGGTTATCGCCATGCCTGCGCTGGTGGTGATTGGGCTGTGGATTTTGTTGCAGTTCGTCAACGGCGCAGGCTCGTTTATGCAAACGGAGGAAACCGGCGGCGTGGCCTATATGGCGCACATCGGCGGGTTCATCACGGGGTTCATTCTCATCTACCTGCTGCGCGGCAGGGGAGATCAACCGCGGCGCGACGATGTGGGAAGCTACAGGCTGAGAAGCAATCAATAACAGCCAAGCGGTTGTGGTATTTAGAAACGATAATTTTGACTCTATGCCACATCGTCAGTAGTGAACACCATTCAGGATAATGGCCTGATGCGGCTACGCATCCCGGTCTACGTCACATCACCGATAAGAATTTCAGATTGATAGATTTGATTCAGAGCGACGCCTGAAGGCACGACGATTGCCTGAGTTGGAGACGAATAAGCTGGAAGCGAATAAGCTAAGAACGAGTCTCTGGACAACCAACAAAATCCAATTTGAACAGAAGGAGAAGGAAATGAAACGCGCAAGATTGATCAAACGCGAGGAGGTCATTGAGCGGCAGCAAATAGAAACCGCCGCGTCAGAAGCCGTCCAATCAACATCCCCGGAGTCGTCAACGCCGCAGCCTTCCGTGGTGAAGCTGACTGTTGACGCCGTGAGGAAATGGGCCAACGAACGCCAATCGAATAAGTCTGTGAAACCGCGCGAAGCTTTCGACGCGCTCTTTGCTCAACCTCGTATGAGCGAGTGATCTCTGATAAATCCGAAGCGCGCAGGCCGGCCTCTTTCCCTCCTATCAGGCCTTACCGCTTCTCAACCGCGTTTGCACACCATTTAAATAACGGAAAAGCGGATGGAACATCGCACTCTTACTTTAGTGTGCGCGGGCGCGCCGGCTAAATTGAAAACAATTCGCCTTGTGGTATTCAACGCGTGAAATCTCCCTCGTACCACAATGAGGCGCCTCCCCATACACTGATTCGGAAAAGAACAACGAGTCCGGCAAACAAGCCTGCGTTGATTGCGGAAGACAACGCCGGCGCGCGCGGTCTGATGCAAGTGGCGATTGAAGAGATCGGAGTTCACTTATCGCTCTCCACGATTGCGGCGGCGCATGAACTCTTCAAGCTTCATCCACTTATGCTCCTCGCCCAACCTTCAAAATATTTCAGGCGTAATGCAGGCGCGAGACAGGCGCTTCATCGCTGCAAATGGCATTGAAAAACCAGCATGCCTGTTGTCTGCGGCTGCGGCACGGCCATTGCAGCCCATCAATGAGTTAGCGCAAGTGGGCGCTTAAGGCTGAAATGCGTGGCTGGGGTTGAAACGTTCTGAGAGGGACTTTAAGTCCGAAGGAGGAAAGAGCAATGTTGTGGACGCTTATTGCAGTGCTTGTTGTGTTGTGGCTGCTGGGCCTGATCGGTGGCGTAGGTGGAAATTTGATCCACATTTTACTGGTCATCGCCGCAATCATACTTATTTTCCAACTCATCACGGGCCGCAGGGTTGCGGTTTAACGCTGTCTCCGGCGCCCAGGTTTTAAATACGCAGTGGCTACGGGAGAATGCCATGAAGTTTATGGATTCTGCGTTTATAAAAATGTTGGCGGTGATCGGGCTGATCGCGCTCACCAGTGTCGCGCAGGCGATCATCGAAGGATTTTGATTACGCGAATAAAGTGGCGTAATCACCGAGCGAACAGACAGACCGACACTGCGGCGATGGAATTTGGGGCGGAGCGGTTGTCAGACCACTCCGCCTCTTTTATTCAAAGGCGCCCACGTGGACTCGAAGGAGAAACAGGGCAAGACAATGGATAAGGTATGTGTGTTGATAGTTGATGATCAGGAGGAGATGCTTGATCTATTGACGCTGGTGTTGAGGGGCGAGGGCTTCTACCCCGCCACGGCGATTGACGGTAAACACGCCCTCAAAATGCTTCAGGAGTTCCGTCCCGCAGTCATCATCACCGACCTGATGATGCCGGAGATCAGCGGAATTGATCTCATCAAGAAGGTCAGAGCCATGCCTGATCTGGCGCAGGTTCCGATTCTGGCGATGTCGGCGGATAGCACAGGACTGCTACCAGAGGCTGAAAAGGCCGGGGCGACAGAAGCAATCAGAAAACCGATAGACCTGGATCGGCTGGTAAAGAAACTCAGAGAGTTCATTCCTCATTCAGCTCCGATGGGCAAACAGACATAGGTTGTTTGGGCAAGAAAAGGCGCTCGCCTCAGCTCCGCGCATTACCACCTGAATGAATCAGCGATAAGTCTAACTGTGAACGACGATGGACACCGGCCAAAGACATGCGTTAGATTGCGCCCGACCCGCGAATTATTTTCTGGCAAACAATCTTTCAAGCGATCATCAGGTAGTCCATCTGCGCCGCTAGCCGGCAACGATGGCGCTTCAAGATCAACACGGGAGACACGTCCATGCAGAGATCGAAACGCAAAATCTATGACGCGATTGTCGTTGGCTCCGGCGCAACCGGCGGTTGGGCGGCGAAAGTATTGACCGAGCGCGGTATGACCGTGCTTGTGCTCGAAGCCGGACGCCAGCTCAACCCTGAAAAAGATTTCCGCGAACACACCTTTCCTTACGAACTCAAATATCGCGGCCTGGTTTCCGGCTCGAAATACGCTCCGCGCCAGCCGATTCAATCAAGGTGTTATGCGGCGAACGAATACGGCCATCACCTCTTCGTTGACGACATTGACAACCCGTACACGACTCCCGAAGACAAGCCGTTCTGGTGGATTCGCGGACGCCACGTCGGCGGGCGTTCTGTCACCTGGGGCCGCCAGTCTTACCGCCTGAGCGATTACGATTTCAAAGCCGCTGAGCGCGACGGGTATGACCAGCCCTGGCCGTTCAGCTACAAAGAACTCGAACCGTATTACGATCAGGTCGAAGATTTCGTCGGCATCAGCGGCTCTTACGAAAAATTGCCGCAACTGCCCGACAGCAAATTTCTGCCGCCGATGGCGATGACCTGCGGCGAACGGATTTTGAAGAAAGCGGTCGAGAGCAAATTCCCCGGACGCAATGTCATCATTGGGCGCGCGGCGATCCTGACCAAAGCTCATCAGGGCCGCGCCGCCTGCCATTACTGCGGCCATTGCGACCGCGGCTGCACGACGCATTCGTATTACAGCAGCCCCGGTTCGACGCTTCCAGCCGCTGCGAAGACCGGTCGGATGACGCTGCGCCCGAACGCTGTCGTGCGCGAGATCATCATTGATCCGAACACCGGCAAAGCGAGCGGCGTCCGCATCGTCAACCAGATTACGAAGCGCGATTATGAAGAGTACGGCAAAGTCATCGTGCTCTGCGCCTCGACGCTCGAATCAACGCGCATCATGCTCAACTCGAAATCGCGCCAGCATCCAGCAGGGCTTGGCAATTCTTCGGGCGCGCTCGGTCATTACCTGATGGATCATATGTACTCGATCAACGCGGGCGGCGTCGTGCCGGTGTTGAAAGGGATGGAATACGATTATTCAGACGGGCGCGCGAATGGGATTTACATCCCACGCTTCCGTAACATCAACGACAAACATCCGAATTTCATTCGCGGTTACGGGATGCAAGGCCGTTCGGGGATGGGTTATGCGTACGCGCAGGCCAAACAGATTCATGGCTTCGGCCCTGAATTCAAGAAGTTGGCGCGCGAGGCCAAACAGGAAATCACCTGGGGATTGGGCGCGTGGTGCGAGATGCTGCCGCGCAAGGAGAACCGCGTCACGATTGATCCGAACAAAGTTGACGCCTGGGGCATTCCGGCGCTGCATGTCGAATGCTCGCACGGCGACAACGAACGCGCGATGGCCAAAGACGCGCTTGAAACAATCAAGGAAATGGGCGAAGCCGCCGGGTTCAGGATTTTGTATTCCAGCAGCACGCCCGCGCCTCCGGGCTTCTGCATCCACGAAGTCGGCACGGCGCGAATGGGCGATGATCCGAAAACATCGGTCTTGAACAAATGGAATCAGTCCTGGGACGTGAAGAACGTCTTCGTCACCGACGGCGCGTGTTTCGTCTCGCAGGGCTGCCAGAACCCCACGCTGACGATGATGGCGATCACGGCGCGCGCGTGTGATTACATCGCCGACGAATTCAAACGCGAAAATCTCTAACCGCTCGACGCCAGAAAGAAGCCTCCCAGTCGCATTGTCATCTGCCGTACTTTTGAGCGATGTAGGCAAAGACGAAGACCGCCACCACAGAAAGCAGCAGTAGCAGCACGGATGAAACCAGGTGTTTGCTGCGGCGCCTGACTCTATTTGTCTCGGCGCGCTTGCTCGGTGAAACGCTCTTTACCGGGATCAGGAGCGCGGCTTCGGCGATGCGGGCTTTGCGCCTCGCAGGTTGCGGCGTGGCCGGGCCGCCCCAATTCGGCGGAGGTATGGGAATGAATTGTGGCGGCTGTGGCGCGATATCTTCGAGCGTCCAGTCGTAAGGCTCTGACGCGACGGGCAATGTAACTGCGTATTCGTCCAGCGCCCAGGCGCTCGACGGGTCTAGCCATTCGTAATTGAAGGCGCGCCTGCCAGGAAGAAGTGTTGTATGACGGGGCATAGTCATTTCTACTTACCTTCCAGTTCATTTCAAGCGGAGGCTACCGCTATTTTTCAGCGATCAATTTCTCGATCTGTTTTTCCAGCTTTCGATATTCGCCAACGCCGCGTTTGACGAAGCGCACGGCGCCTCGGCGGTCAATCAAAATAATTGTCGGAATGCCGATCACTCCGTACCGCTCTTCATTCGTCACGTCGTCCATTTTGCCGACGGCGAACGGGTAAGTCAGTTGATGTTTGGCTTTGTAATTTTCCAGGCTTTTGAACTCCTGCTCGCGTTTCAACGATTCTTCGGTGTCGGAGCGCCCGTATAACTTCGTCACGCCAATGATCTCGAATCCCCGGCCCGCATATTTCGATTGCAATCTGCGCAGGCGCTGGAAGCCAGAAACACCAGGACGGCGCCACATCGCCCAAAAATCGAGCAGCACGACTTTGCCGCGCAATTCGCTCAGGCTCTTCGGCGATCCCTGGCTTCCAGCGATCCAGCGCAAAACGTCCAATTCCGGCGCCGCCGAGCCGATCAGCCGCGCAGCGGCGAGTTCCGATTCGTAAACCGAACGCAGTTCGGGCTGGCGGTTGAAATCAAAAGCCAGCGCCAGCTTGTTCATTTCGGCTGCTTCTTTCTTGCGCCCGATCCGTTCCTGCGAAGCGACAGCGATTGCGGCCAGGATGATCTGATTGCGCTCGACCGCTTCCTGCATGTTCGCGCCTATTCTGCTCGACTCGGAAACCATATCGGCCAGGCCATATCCCTTCTTCGCCAATTCCGCAGCCTTCTCGTACAGGTTGCGGTCACGCATCGCAATCGCCAGATCTTTGTACAATCCCGTGCGGACAGCCAACGTGACCGGGTCACCGGTAACAATCCATTCCGCGCCTACCAGCAATTTTTCAGCGTCGTCGAGCCGCTCGGTTTCAATCAGCGCTCGGATCAGTCCCGTGCGCGCGTTCGCCGCCATCCTCGATCGCGCATCGCCTTTGAGATAAGCCAGGTAGGCTTCCCCGGCGGACGCGAACTGTTCCGCCATCTGATAGAGCGCGGCCAGCGCATAAAGCTCTTCGCCTTTCCAATCACTGATCTTAAAACCGGCGGCGCGTTCAGCCGCAAATTTCATCAGGGCCTCGTCCATTTTGTCCAGTTCATCGGGATCGGGCGCGAAAGCCGGCTCCTGGGACGAAGGAGATGATTGCTCACCGGATTGCTCGGCGGCGCGCTGAAGCGCCTCGGACAATTTTCGCTGTTGTTCGGCCACCTGGCGCAGAATTTGAGAAGGCTTCCTGTTCTGCGCGCGCGAATCGTTCGGCGCTGCGAGCGGCAGCAGTAATACGAGTTGAGTGAGCAGCAGAATACGTTTCAGCATAAGCCGCAAAACAGACAACGTTAAGACAATGAAGGGAGCGTGTGTTTTGTACGTGTGTGGCTGGCATTCTACGTTCATTGCGAGAATCCAGGCAAGAATTGTTTTCGGCTCACACGCGTTGATCGCTTTGACCTCAGCTAGACAACGCGGAGTTGATGTAGTAGAAATGGGCGCTAGCTCTTACCTTTAAAAAGCCAAAGGTCATTACGCAATGAAATTCGGCGTAGTCATTTTTCCCGGCTCCAATTGCGATCACGACGCTTATCACGTGGTGAGCAAGGTCATCGGCCAGCCTGTTGATTTCATCTGGCACAAAGACGAGGAGATAGATCGTTACGACGCGATCATCCTGCCCGGCGGATTCTCTTACGGAGATTACCTGCGGACAGGCGCCATCGCGCGCTTCTCGCCAGTGATGAAAGCCCTCAAGGATTTCGTGCGCGACGGCGGGCTGGCGCTGGGCATCTGCAACGGTTTCCAGATTCTGTGCGAAGCCGGGTTGTTGCCGGGAGCGCTGCTGCGCAACAGGAGCCTGAAATACGTCTGCGAGCACGTCAACATCCGCGTCGAGCGCGCCGACACGCCTTTCACCCGCGGTTACCGGCAGGGACAGGTTTTGAGCATTCCTGTCGCGCACGGCGAAGGCAATTATTTCTGCGACGCGGCGACACTGGCCGAACTCGAGAGCCAGAACCGGATCATCTTTCGTTACTGTGACGCCAGCGGCGCGGTCACGGATGAATCGAACCCGAACGGCTCGATCAACAGCATTGCCGGAATCACGAACCGCGAAGGCAACGTGCTCGGCATGATGCCGCACCCGGAGCGCGCTTCGGAGAGCGCGCTGGGCTGCAAAGACGGGCGCGCTCTGTTCCTGTCAATGGCCGAATCATTGCGCGAGATGATCAAGCTGAGGGCTTAAGGGAGTGTGGAGTAGGGAGTGGGAAGTGGAAGACGAACTGACTTCTTCTTCCACTTCCCACTCCCTACTCCCTACTCCCCACTCCCCATTCCCAATCACAATTATGACGATAACGACTGAAATTCTGGATCAGCACAACATCACGCCCGAAGAGTACGAACGGATCAAACAATTGATGGGGCGGGAGCCGAACTTCACCGAGTTGGGAATCTTTTCGGTGATGTGGTCAGAGCATTGCTCGTACAAATCGTCGAAAGTTCATCTGCGGCGGTTGCCGACCGAAGGGATTTGCCTGGTGCAGGGACCGGGCGAAAATGCGGGCATCGTTGACATCGGCGACGGCTGGTGCGTGGCGTTCAAGATCGAATCGCACAACCACCCATCGTTCATCGAACCGTATCAAGGCGCGGCGACAGGCGTCGGCGGCATCCTGCGCGACATCTTCACGATGGGCGCGCGGCCTGTGGCGGCGATGAACAGCCTGCGTTTCGGGCCGATCAAAGAGGAAGTTGTTGACGATTCGCGCGAACAGACTTCATCGCAACCCGTTGCGCGCAACCGGCGGATTATGGCCGGCGTGGTCAAAGGCATCGGCGATTACGGCAACGCGTTCGGCGTGCCGACGATTGGCGGCGAGGTCGCTTTCGACGATTGTTATTCGCTCAATCCGCTGGTCAACGCCTTCGCGCTAGGCCTCGTTCGCCGCGAACAGATTTTTTACGGCAAGGCCGAAGGCATCGGAAATTCGGTGATCTACGTCGGCGCGAAGACCGGCCGCGATGGCATTCACGGCGCGACGATGGCCTCAGCGGAATTCGACGAAGCGGCGATGGAGAAACGCCCGACTGTGCAGGTCGGCGACCCGTTCGCCGAAAAGCTGCTGCTCGAAGCCTGCCTGGAAGCGATGCGTTCCGGCGCCATCGTGGGCATTCAGGACATGGGCGCCGCTGGTTTGACTTCGTCGTCGTGCGAGATGGGCGCGCGCGGCGGCGCCGGGCTGGAGATCAATCTCGATCTGGTTCCGCAGCGTGAAACCGGAATGACGGCTTACGAGATGATGCTCTCGGAATCGCAGGAGCGAATGTTGATCGTCGCGGCGCGTGGCCACGAGCGGCAATTGATGGAAATTTTCCACCGCTGGGATCTGGACGCTGTGATCATCGGCCACGTGATTGCTGAAGAGAAACTCCGCGTGCTGCATCAGGGCGAACTCGCCGCCGAGATTCCGAACAAGGCTTTGACCGACGAAGCGCCGCGTTACAACCGCCCGCAACAGCCATTCGATGTGGCGACCGAAGACGCGAAACCGAAGATCGAAGCCGCGATCTCAAATCTCAAATCTCAAATTGCGGATGAGCCGCCGGTCTTCACTGAAATCCTGCGCCGCCTGGTCGCCTCGCCCAATCTGGCGTCGAAAGAATGGGTTTATCGCCAGTACGATCACATGGTGCGGACGAACACAGTCGTGCTGCCGGGTTCGGACGCGGCGGTCATTCGCGTGAAGGAGACGCGGCGCAATCTGGCGATGTCGCTCGATTGCAACGGGCGTTATTGCCATTTGAATCCGCGCGAAGGCGCGCGGCAGGCCGTCGCCGAAGCCGCGCGCAACGTCGTGTGCAGCGGCGCGCGTCCGCTGGCCGTCACCAACTGCCTGAATTTCGCCAGCCCCGAACGCCCCGAAGTGATGTGGGCCTTCAGCGAAACGATTGACGGAATGGCCGAAGCCTGCCGCGCGTTCAATACGCCGGTCACGGGCGGCAACGTCAGTTTTTATAACGAGACTGAAGGGCGCGGCGTTTACCCGACGCCGGTCATCGGCATGCTCGGTTTGATCGAAGACGCAAAAGACACGACCACGCAGTGGTTCAAAGACGCCGGCGATGTGATCGTGTTGTTGGGCGTGACGCAGAACGACCTCGGCGCGAGCGAGTTGTTATCGGTTATGACCGGCGAAGTGAGCGGCGCGGTTCCGCGCCTTGATCTCGACGCTGAGAAGGCTGTTCAGGAAGTTTGTTTGAAGGCCATTCAGGAAGGCCTGATCAATTCGGCGCACGATTGCAGCGACGGCGGATTGGCTGTGGCGCTGGCCGAAAGCTGTTTTTCCAGCTACCGCCGCCCGGCCATCGGCGCGCGAATTGACCTGACCGGGCACGCGAAATTGAGCGCGTTGAACGACGCGACGGCGCTGCTCTTCGCTGAATCGCCCTCGCGCATCATCCTCAGTCTGAAGCCGGAGCATCTCGCTGAAGTCAAAAACATCGCGCAAGAGGCGGGCGTTGTTTGCGCGGTAATCGGCGAAATCGGCGGAGAAGAATTGAGCGTTGTTTGCGACGGCGTGAAGCTGATCGCAACCGCCGTAGCGTCGCTGGAAGAGGCCTGGCGCAACGCGCTCCCTTCAAATCTGGATCGCCCGATGCAAATGGCGGCAGGCTGAAGCGAGCCGATCTCTCTGACTTACATCACCACCGGCTCAAGGGGTTCGAGAATGTTTTGCAGCGCAGCCTCGTCCAGGTAATAAACTGAATTGCAGAAATGGCAGGTCAGTTCCGCGCCTTTGTCCTTTTCGAGCATATCCGCGACTTCTTCCTGGCCGAGCGCCGTGACGATTCTGACGGCGCGTTCGTAGGAGCATTTGCACCGGAACTCGACCGGGTGCGTTTCGAGCACATCGAAGGGAATGTCTCCGAGCGCGAGCCGCAACATCTCTTCGGCGCCTGCGCCCGCGCGAATAGTTTCGGTGACGTGCGCGGCGTTTGATACAGCCTTTTCGATTGCGGCGACTGTGCTTTCTTCAACGCCCGGCAGCGTCTGGATCAAATAGCCGCCGGCGGCGGTCACGCGCTCCTGTTCGGCTTCGACAAATACGCCCAGCGACATCGCCGAATTGATCTGCTCGGACGCCGCCAGATAATGCGCGAAGTCTTCGGCGATCTCCCCGGATACAATCGGCGTCGAGCCGTAATACGGCTCCTTCATCAAGCCGATCTCGAACCCGGCTTCGCGGATCACGTGCATCATCCCGCTGCCGACAATTCCCTTCACGTCCAGCTTGCCCAGAGCGTTCGGCGGCAAATGCGCCGCCGGATTCCTGACGTAACCGCGTACCGTGCCGTGCGCGCTCGCTTCCGCGACGATGCCGCCGAGCAAGCCTTTGCAGTCGAAACGAACCGTGATGTATTCGAGGTCTTTGTAAGTGCGGCCCAGCAACAACGTCCCGGTCAGCGTTCGTCCGAGCGCGGCTGAAGCCGTCGGCGCGGTGTTGTGCCGGTCGCAGGCCTCGGCGGCGAGGTTGGTCGTCACAGCCGCGACCAATCGGATCGTGGCGTCCGCGGCGGTGGCTTGAATCAAATGATCTTCTCTGTACTCCAAAATCTGCTTCTCCGTTCTACTTCTTTTGCGCGCGCAACAACACCCAATCGCAACCGGGCGAGCAGCGCGCGTTGAATTCCTGCTCCCCGATCTTCTCAACCAGTAATTTTTCCGACTCGGTCACGCCGCCGCTCCACTGTTTACGCGAAGCGATCAGAACGCTCCGGCTGCGGCTTGCTTCGATCAACAGCGCGATCTCGTCAACCGATGTCACGGTCACCAATTCAGAACGGTTGTCGCGAAGCGGCAATCCGGTGGCGTAAAAATTTATCCCGTGATCCTGATTGACGAAAAATATCAATCGCTCCGAAGGCCGCGCCGCCTCGACGGCCATCAACGACAATTTCTTCAACGACTCTCGATTGCCCAGTCCGGGAAAAACCAGATGCGCGGCGGCGATGACGATCACAGCCAATCCGAACGGCAGATAGAGCGTGGCGGCCCTGCCGCTTTTGAAAAACAACAACCCCAGATAAACGGCGGCGATCAGAACAGCGGCCGCGCCCATCACCCACGCGTCGCGGGCGTCCACGCCCAATTCGCGTTGAAGAACGACGCCGGAACCGATTCCAACAGCGATGATCAACGCCCCGGTCAAGTAACCCTGCTTGTTCGGCGACGGCGTTTCATCGCTCCACCACCGGATCAATTCCTTGCCCACGATCAACGCGACGGCGGGAAAGACCGGCAGAATGTAGCCGGGCAGCTTCGATCCCGAAAACGAAAAGAACACAATCGGCACGATAACCCACAGCCACAGGAACAAACCCAGCCGGTCATCCGCGCGCTCTCGCCATCGTTTCAAAGCGCGCCACGCGCCCGACAGCAAACAGAACGACCAGGGGAAGCTGCCCGCGAACACGACGAGCAGGAAGAAATAACCAGGCTGCGGATGTTTGTATTTGTTCGACAGGTAACGCTGGAAGTGGTGCCCGATGAAAAACTCGTCAATGAATTCGCGTCCGTTCTGCGCGATCACCGGCGCGTACCAGATGGCCGTAGTCGCCAGGAAGATAAACGCGCCGATGGCCAGCAAACGCGGTTTCAGGCTCGCCTTCCAGTTGCGCGTCAAAACCAGATAAGGCGCGATGACCGCCAGCGGCAGGACTATCCCGACCAACCCTTTCGCCAAAGTCGCCAGCCCCAGCGCGAAACAGAATACATACCAGAGCCGGTCTTTTCCCAGCTTCGCTTCTTTGTTATCCCAGAAGAAGAAACTGAACAGCGCCATTTCAATCGCGACGGTCAGCGGCAGATCGAACGTCGCGCCGCGCGCAAAGCCCGGCCACAACCCGCAGGTCACGAGCGCCGCGGCGCTCAAATACCCGAAGCGCGCCGAGTGCGCGCGGCGTCCGAAAAGATAGAGCAGCAGCGCGCCAACAGCCGCAATCACAGCGACGCCGAACCGCGCGCCGAATTCGTTTTCGCCCAGCAGCGCGTAACCCGCGGACGAGAGCCAGTAAGTCAGCGCGGGCTTTTCAAACCATTTGATCCCGCCCAGACGCGGCGTGACCCAATCGCCGGTCGCATACATTTCGCGCGCGACCTCGGCGTAACGTGGTTCGTCCGGGCCGATCAGCGGCAGGCGCCCAAGCCCGTAAAAAAAGACGACCGCGCACAACGCGGCCAGCGCAATCAGATAAAAACGTTCCGGGTTGTCTTTTTCTGTGATTAGAGGAAAACCGTTGGTTTGCACGCCCGTTTGTAGAATTGCTGTTTCAATTTCCAAGATTCAAGTTTAAATTTCGACCCACAGAGTATCATCCGTAACTCGAAACTTGAAATCGGCTTTATACAACTCTATGGCAAACAGAATTAAATCCGCCGTCATCGGCGTCGGCCACCTCGGACAGGCGCACGCGCGCATTTACTCCACTCTCGAACAGGCTGAACTCGTCGCCGTCTGCGACATCAACGAAGCCAGCGGGCGCGCAATCGCTGAACGACACGGAACGCGCTTCGTCCGCGATTACCGCGAACTGCTCGGCGAAGTCGAAGCGGTCAGCGTCGCCACGCCGACCGTCAATCATCACGAAAGCGCCTGCGCCTTTCTGGAAGCGGGCGTTCACGTTCTGGTCGAAAAGCCAATCGCGCGCACGCTCGACGAAGCCGACGAGATGATCCGTCTGGCCGAATCGAAGAATCTGGTTTTGCAGGTCGGCCACATCGAACGATTCAACCCCGCGTTTGTGGCGTTGCAGCGGCACGTCTCGCGCCCAAGATTTTTTGAAGCTCACCGGATGGGCATTTTCACGCCGCGCTCGCTGGACATTGATGTGGTGATGGATTTGATGGTTCACGAACTCGACATCATCGCCAGTCTGGTCAATAGCGATGTGGTTAAGCTCGAAGCCGTAGGCATTCCGATCCTGACGCCGAAAATTGATCTGGCCAACGCGCGGCTGGAATTCGCCGATGGATGCATCGCCAACATCACCGCCAGCCGCGTTTCCGGCGAACGGCTGCGCAAGCTTCGCGTGTTTCAACCGAACGAATATTATTCGCTCGATTACGCCGAGCAGCAGGTGGCGATGTGCAAGCTGACGCCGCCGAAAGCCGCCGGAGCCTTGCCCGAAATCGTCGCCGAAGGTTTGCAAATCGAAAAACGCGAGCCGCTGCTGGCCGAGATCGAATCGTTCGTCACAGCCGTTCAAACGCGAACCGCCCCGGTTGTCAGCGGAACGGAAGGCCGCCGCGCGCTGGCGTTGGCCACAGAAGTTCTGGAGAAGATCAAAGCCCATTCCGAACGCGCGGGAATCGGGCTGAATTTCGAGTAACAATTCACCCTGGGAGCGTCCGCTCAATGACGCTAAGAAGAGAGATAACGGAAAAGACGGAAAAGACGGAAATAACGGAATAAACGGAAAACAGAAAAGGAAGACCTGAAACCTTCCGTCTGTTCCGCTATTTCCGTCTTTTCCGTTATCTCTCTTCCGCCTTTGAAACACGCTCCTGAATTAACAGGAGGAGCCATGTTCAATCTCGACGCGTTAGACAAACTGATCGCCGTCGTCGTGGTTCTGTTGGTGCTCAGCCTTATCGTGCAATCAATCCAGGCTGCGATCAAAAAATTTTTCCGCATCAAGTCACTTCAGTTCGAGCAGTCGCTGGTTCACCTGTTCTATTACCTGCTCGACAAGGACGCGATCAAAGTCATGCAGTCGGCCTCTGACCGGATGCCGCTGCTTCGGGCGTTTTTCAGGTTGCCGATCATCCGCAACTTTTCTCACGACGATTCAAAGTCGCTTTCGGCGCGCGATTCGCAGGTCGAAGCGCTTTACCAGGCGGTTTCGGCGGAATTCCTGCGGGCTGGCCGGATGTCGCCCGGCGGCAAGCTGCTGATCGAATCGGTTTCAAAAGACGAGTTGATCAAATTCATCAAGCAGGCGCGGGTCAACGACCTGCTCAAACACATTCCGCTGCCCGAACAGGCGAACGCCGCCGAGATTAACGAGAAGATCGCTGAGACACAGAAAGCCATTAAACAGTTCTTCATCACGCATCACGCCGTGATCGAAAAAACTCCTCTGGCCGCGTTCAAACAGCCGCTGCTCGAACTGCTCTCGAACGCCAATCAATTTCTCGATCTGAAGAACAGCGATCTGACGCTCGGCGATCTGGGCGCTTCGGTGGTCGGCTCGGCGCGCAAGACTCTGGCCGCGCTGCCCGATTCGATTGAAGAGACGCTGCTGCATTTGAAGGACGACGCGCACGACGAAGCGGCCCAGGCGCTGCGGAAACTGCGGAAAACGCTCGACCCGCTCTCCGCCGAACTGAACGCCATCGTCGCGCTGCCGCGCAGACTGAGCCAGATCACCGAAAAGATCGAGGTCTGGTACGACACGGTCATGCGCAGCTTCGAAGAACGTTACACGCGGAGCATGAAAACTTTCGCCCTGGTCATCAGCTTCCTCGTCGTCGCGCTGCTCAACGCGAACATCTTCGGCATCTACCGCGAGATTTCCGCCGACAAATCGAAACGCGATCTGATCGCGCAATCCGGCGACCGGATAATGAGCAAGCTGAGCGAACGCCAGGCCGCCGGGCAAAACGACGCCCAAATCACCGCCACTTTCAACCAGTGGAAGGATGAATCGTTCAAACAGATCGAAGATGATGTTTCGCTCTACACCGCGCTGGGCTTCACGGGGCCGCGATGGATCACGGATGTCTGGAACAATCCTCAACGCCCCTCGGCTCATCAAATCATCGAAACGATAGCCGGATGGCTGGTGATGACGATGCTGCTGAGCGTCGGCGCGCCCTTCTGGCAGGACGTGCTCGAATCGCTGTTCGGGCTGAAGAATATGCTGCGGCGGCGAAGCTCGCCCGGCGACACTTCGCAAACAACAGAGCAATAGGTCGGTCAAACATCGGAGTTCACCATGAATAACAACCAAAATCACACCCGTCCTTTGTCGCTCTTCGATGTCCTGGTTGATGAGTACGAACATCAGGTAAAAACACATGGCCTCAAGCCGCTTTATCCCGGTGGCGATAAAGCCGCGCGCGAACAGGCGGCGGCCAAATACGCTCCGCTGATGGATGCGAAAGAGCGGGAGCAGCGCGTCAACGAAGAGTTGGTGACGGACTTTTACCGCCGGCTTCACCAGAGCGGCGAGAAGCGCGCGGCCCTTTGTTTTTCAGGCGGCGGCATTCGCAGCGCGACTTTCGGTCTGGGCGTGTTGCAGGGACTGGCCGAACGAATGCAGCTCAACAGCTTTCATTTCCTCTCCACTGTTTCCGGCGGTGGATACCTGGGCAGTTGGTTTTCGGCCTGGGTTCACAGGCGCGGGATGAAGGAAGTCCAGACGGAACTCGAAGAAGATCGCCCGAACCAGTCGCCGATCAATCCCGAACCTGAGCCGTTATTTCACCTGCGCCGTTACAGCAACTACATGAGTCCGAAGTTCGGTTTGCTTTCGGCGGACACTTGGGCGCTGGTGGGGATTTACCTGCGCAATCTGTTTCTGAACTGGATGGTGCTGATTCCGCTGATGCTGGCGGCGCTGGCGCTGCCCAGATTGTGGATGTCTGTGCTGGGCTGGGACGCGCCCGACCCGGTTGTGGTCAATCGCGTCTTCTGGTTGGGCTTTGCGCTCGGCGTCATTTCGATTTGCTATATCATCGTTAACCGGCCAAGCCTGACCGATCTGACCCGCCGCTGGTTCCCGCCAAAACTGCGGAGCGAAAGCTGGTTTCTCGTATTCGGCCTGGGTTGTCTGGTCGCTACTGCGATTGCCGGCTCGCTCTACTGGTCGTGGGTTCACACTCCTCACCCCAATGCGCCCTGGCTTTCGCTCTTCGGCTTCGAACTTCAACAGTATTTCAAACAGCAGGAGCCGTGGGGATTCATGGCGTTTGGCGTGGCGCTCCATTTTCTGGGCTTTGCGCTGTCGCAGTTTTTCGCGCCGCAAATCATCAAGCTGAAGTTCTATTTCGGCGTCCGCGATTTTATTTACAGCATTCTGACCGGCGCTCTCGGCGGTCTGTGCCTGTGGGTGGTGACGCTGGCTTTTTCACATCCGGCGCTCGCTCATCCGGGCAGACAGGCGGCGATTTACGCCTGCCTTGCGCCGCCGCTCTTCCTGTTGATGTTTCTGGTGGCTGCGACGGTCTTCGTGGGACTGGCGAGTTATTACATGAACGACGCAGACCGCGAATGGGTGGCGCGCGCCGGAGGCTGGATATTGATCGCAATCGTTGTCTGGGTCACTGTCAGCGGCCTGGTCATCTTCGGCCCGGTCGGATTGATCTGGCTGTGGAAAGAATTTCAGATGTCGCTCCTCTCGGTCGGGACTGGGTCGGGTCTGATCACGCTGCTCGGCGGGCGCAGCGGCAAAACTGCGGCAAAGAAGGGCGAAGAATCTCAAACGAAAAAACCGGGTCTGCCCGTCAAAGCTCTTGAACTCGCGCTGCCGTTCGCCGCCATCATCTTCCTGCTCATCATCGTTGCGGCTCTTTCGCTGGCGACGACGGCGCTGACCGGATGGATTTACAACGCGCTGGCGCAGGGCGGGATGGCCACGTCCTTGCACAACGCCTGGGGCTGGACGGTTCAACACGTTCCGCTGTTGTCGAACATTACGAACCTGCTGTCGCCTTTGCCCGAATGGCTGGGCAAGACGTTCGATCCGGCTTACTGGAAAAAGATGGAAGCGATACCTCCGGCCCCGAAGGATGCGTTGTGGCAATGGCATCTGAACGTGCTTTATTACGCGCCGAGCCGATTGATGATCTTCATCGCGCTGGTCTTCCTGGCGGTCGGTGTGATCATGGGCCTGTTCGTCAACGTCAACAAATTCTCGCTGCATTCGGCCTACCGCGACCGTTTGATCCGCGCTTATCTGGGCGCATCGCGCAACCTGAATGAAAGACGTCCGAATCCGTTCACGGGCATGGACGAACAGGACAACCTGCAGATGCACGATCTGATCAGGCCGGTTTTTCAGCCCGACAGCTTCATCAAAATGGATGAGCTTGTCGGCGAGATCGCGAAGCGCCAATCTCCTTACGCCAGATTCATCTGGTCGAAGATTTCGCAGCAGACGCAGCGATTGCTGCTGAGTTACATGGTTCACAAAACAGCCGTGCTGGCGAAGGATGCGCGGCGAGCGTTGACCAATGATTTCAACCGGATCATCCACGGAAAGCCGCTGCACAAAGAGCGCGTGTTCAAAAAGCTGAGCGAGCAGCCTGAAATCCAGAAGGTGATCAACCGGCAGCCTGAAGTCCCATTGCTGACCGCCGACTCCCTGCCGCGCTGGCTGCAATTCTGGCGGCCAGCAGCGGTTGAGAAACTGCGCATCAACTGCATGTTGCTCGACGCGGCCTTCCCCGGCCTGCTCGCTTCTGTCCCCGAAGAGTTGAATGAAGCCCGCCCGCTGCACGTCGTCAACATGGCGCTCAATCTGGTCAAGGGAGAGGAACTGGCGTGGCAGAATCGCAAGGCGCAATCGTTCACCGCGTCGCCGCTCCACGCCGGGAGCCTCTTCGAGGTCGGTTATCGCAGATCGAAAGAGTACGCCATCAGCCAGATGCAGGACGGCGCGCTCACGCTCGGCACTTCGGTGGCCATCTCAGGCGCGGCGGCCAGCCCCAACATGGGTTATCACTCGTCGCCGGTAGTGACGTTTCTGCTGGCGCTGTTCAACGTGCGGCTGGGATGGTGGCTGGGCAATCCGGGCAAAGCCGGCGCGAACACTTATTCGCAACCCGGCCCCGTGTTCGCGCCGCGCCCGCTGGTCGCTGAAACTCTGGGCCTGACAGACAACGATCATCCTTACGTCTATCTTTCGGACGGCGGACATTTTGAAAATCTGGGTTTGTACGAGATGGTTTTGCGCCGCTGTCATCTGATCGTCGTCAGCGACGGCAGCCAGGACAAGGGCTTCGACTTCGAGAGCCTGGGCAATGCGGTCAGCAAAATCCGCACCGACCTGGGCATCAACATCACTTTCAGTTCGATCCCCATCAGCCCGCGCAAAGACGAGATTCCGACCTACATCAAAGACCGCGACCTGGGGCAGGAGAAGAAGTATTGCGCCGTCGGACGCATCCACTACTCCGACGTTGACGAAGGCGATCCGCAGGAGATTGACGGATTCCTGCTTTACATCAAACCTGCTATTTACGGAGTCGAACCCGCCGACGTTTACAATTACGCCAGGGCCAATCCCGCCTTCCCGCACGAATCAACCGGCGATCAGATGTACAGCGAAACGCAGTTTGAAAGTTACCGCGCGCTCGGCCTCTACGAGATCGCCAGAATCATCGGCTCGAAGGGGCCGTTCAGCCTGGAAGAAATTTTCGACCGAGCGCGCGTCCACGTCGGCGAAATAGTTCTCGGCGATTTAATCAGCAAGGAGGTTGCCAAAAAGTTATGAAACTGAGTGGGAACGTTCTGCTGCCCGCGTTCGGCGTGTTGATCATCGCGTTGATCGTCATCGCCGTCATTTTCAGAGACAAAACAAAGCGCGTCTACCTGGGCCAGTTCAGCGCGCCTGTCCTGGCGCTCGAACTGGCCCAGTCGGGCGAAGAAATCAGGACGCTGCTGCGCGAGGTGAACGAAGACGAAAAGGCTGCGCGAGACTGGTTCTGGAAGGGGCTGGAATTCGACAACCGGATTTTCATCCCGCTCTATTTCGCGCTGTTGACGGTCTTCTGCGCGCTGTTGTTCCGACATAATTTTGCGAACGCGAAACCGCTGGCGGTGATCGCGTTCATCTGCGTGGCGGCCGGGGCGGCCTGCGATTATCTGGAAAACCATCACATCGCGCGCGCGCTCAATACCGAGTCGAATCTGCTCAGCGACGCGATGGCGGACGCCATTCGCATCCCTTCGCTCTGGAAATGGGGATTGATCTTTTTCGCCATCCTGCTGATGTCGTCAATGTTCTTCATGAATCCGAATCGCTTGTGCAGCCTTGCGGGACTGGCGTTTTTGATCGGCTCGCTCTGCGGGCTGTACGGGATGATCAACCGCGTTTACGTCGAGAAGGCGGCTATTCCCGTTTCGCTGGGCCTTCTGCTGAGCGCGATTTTGTTCATCATCAGTTCGCGGTCGTTTCTCGAAGCGATGAGCGATCCGTTCGCAAAAAAGGTTTGAAGCGAATTTCCAATTGAAAGGAACCCTAATGTCGGAGTGGAAAGGCAAAACAGCGCTTGTCACGGGCGCGTCTTATGGCATTGGCGAAGCCTTCGCGCGCAGGCTTGCGGCGGATGGCGCAAATGTAATTGTCACGGCGCGTTCGAGCGACCGGCTGGAAGTTCTGGCGAACGAACTGCGTTCGCGCCACGACGTTGACGCAAGAGTTATCGAGGCCGACCTGGCTAATCCTTCGGCGCCCGAAAAAGTCTTTAGCTTGACCGAGGGCGCCGGCGTTCAAATTGATCTGCTCGTCAACAACGCCGGATTCGGCGCGGTCGGAGATTTCGCCGACATCCCGCTCGACCATCAGATCGAGATGATTCAGGTCAACGTGACGGCGCTCGTCGCGCTCTCGCATCTGTTCCTTCAACCGATGATCCGGCGGCGCGAGGGCGCGATTATCCAGGTCGCTTCGACGGCGTCGTTCCAGGGCGTGCCCTACAGTTCGATCTATTCGGCGACCAAAGCCTTCATCCTGAATTTCGCCGAAGGGTTGTGGGCGGAATGCCGCGAACACGGCGTGCGTGTGTTAGCATTGTGCCCCGGCCCGACGGCCACGCATTTTCAAGCCGTCGCCGGGACATCGCATCTGCGCGATCCCAAAAAGATGCAGACGCCGGAAGAGGTCGTTGACGTGGGATTGAAGGCGCTGGCGCAAAACCGCAGCGTGGCGATCTCCGGCTTCGGCAACAAATTGATGATTGGCGCCGAGCGGATGGCGCCGCGCAATCTTGTCACGCGAATGGCGGCGAAACTCTACCGGCCTTTTTCAACTCGCGGCAATCAGGCTCGTTGATCATAAGGCGCATAATCCAGAGGAAAACAGAGATGAAGGATCGAAAAGTTCGTTTCTCGGCGGCGTTGACCTTCGCGCTGTCGCTGTTTCTCGCAGTTCCGGCTCTGGCGCAGGACGCCGGGCAGGCGCTGTTTCTTTCGGTCGGATTCC
The DNA here is from genome assembly GCA_022072205.1 of Acidobacteriota bacterium. Taxonomy (GTDB): domain Bacteria; phylum Acidobacteriota; class Blastocatellia; order RBC074; family RBC074; genus JAJVID01. The sequence continues at coordinate 14,038 of JAJVID010000008.1, read as the reverse complement.
GGTCGTTGAAAAACACCGTGCAGATGAGCGAGGAGAAACGCAAGCAGGTTGAAGAACTCGAAGCGAAAGCCCGCGCAGCCGCCGGCGGGCAGAAATACGGCGAGGCCGTTAAACATTTTTCGCACGGAATGGCGCTGATGCGTAACCAGCCGTGGACGCCATCGAGCGCGATGGGCGTGGCGCTGCAAATGAAGCTGGGGCGCGTCGTGTACGATCCCGGCGACAACGCGCGGATCACGATCTCGCAAATCTTTACGCTCGACGAACCGATTGCGGGAAAACTCAGCGGCTCGGTCTCCATGAAAGACTCGAAGCAGGGAGTCGAAACAGAATTGAAGAATCTGGGCGAGGTCGAGCCTGATTTCACCAAACCTGTTTCAATCGAAGCCGCCATTCCCGATCTTGCGGACGGCGATTACCAACTCGCGTTGACGCTGAAGCCGAAAGACGGCGAGCCTGTGGTCAAATCCGTCGCAGTTCGTATCGCGCGAGGTTTGAACGCCCAGGCCGCTGCGCTCAAAATCCGCGCGGCGTCGGTCTCCGCGAAACTGAAAAGCGATCATCAGGATTCGCTACTGCTCGCGATGCCCGCCGTCGAATACCAGGCTTCGATGATTGATCTGGTCAACGCCGGACAGCTTCCGATTGCGCGCGCTGACGTGAAAGCCGCGATTACCAACGCTTCGGCGCTGCTCGACCAGATCGCCAAAGGCGAAAACCCGCTGCGCGCGAAACGCGGCGACATTCACTGGGCCTACCGTTCGGCGGTTGACGACACGTTGCAACCTTTCCGTTTTTACGTTCCGACAAATTACGACGCGAAGAAGAAATGGCCGATGATCGTGGCGCTGCACGGAATGGGCGGCGACGAAAACGGTTTCTTCATCAACTACGACAAGGGTCTGATACGCCGCATCGCTGAAGAGCGCGGCTACATCGTGGTTTGTCCGAAAGGCCGCCAGCCGACTTCGATGTACATGGCCGCAGCCGAACGTGACGTGTTGGACGTGATCAGGGAGATGAAGCGCGAGTTTTCGATTGACGACGACCGCGTTTACCTGATGGGCCATTCAATGGGCGGTTACGGAAGCTGGTCTGTCGCGGCCAACAATCCGGACCTCTTCGCGGCTATCGGGCCGATTGCGGGCGGAGGAACTCCGTTTACCGTAGCCAAACTGAAAGCGCTCACGCACGTTCCCTGGATAGTCATTCACGGCGACAAAGACCCGACCGTGCCCGTCGAAGAATCGCGCAAGATGGTCAAGGCGGGCAAAGAACTTGGCATCGAGATCAAATACATCGAAGTCCCCGGCGGCAATCACAGCAGCGTCGTCGCGCCCGCGTTCAAAGACATCTTCGACTGGTTCGACGCTCACAAACGCCAGCCGAAAGGAGCGGCGAAAGCCGCAACGACTGGCAATCAATGATCGTTTGAGAGCTTTCCCCGGAAGCGTCAGCCCCGGGGAAAGCTCCTCAATGATTCACGGCCCCCGAAACGCTCACGCCAAAAATGCGTCCCCCGAAACAAACAATTGAAATCCCGGAGGCAGTATGTTCTACCTTGATACCCGCGTGTGGCGATGGATCGTCGTCACACTGCTCATCGCTTTGTCCGCTCCCGCGTTAATCTCGCGGCCATCAGCTCAAATCAAAAATCGCCTCGGCGGCAAATACGGCGCGGCCTTCCTGCACGACGATGGCGTAAAGAAGAAAGGTTTGAGCCGCGATCAGATCGCGCGCGAAGCCTGGGTCTGGCATCAGATCAATCAACAGCGCCCGGAAGTGGCCGACGCTTTCGCCCCTGAATTCATCAACCAGGACGTCAACGACATCTCGGTGATCCAGGATGACGGCAGGCTGGTTATCCCGGCGAATCCATTCGACCTGAATGGCCGCTCCGTGCAATTCGCTCCCGGCATTTCCGGTTATTCGATCACCGCCTCAAACGCCACGTTCGACAACAACCTCGGCGCGAAGCTGGATATGACCGTCGCGCCCGCCGTCAATCCGAAAATTCCGAGCGTTCCCGGCGTCGAGGCGGGCGATGACGCGTACATCCTGCAAGACCTGGGGTTCAGCTTCAATTTCTTCGGCGCGACTTTTTCGACGGTGGCCGTATCGAGCAACGGCAACCTGACGTTTCGTCCCGGAGGCGTCAACCAATCAACTTTCGATGACGGCGCGGTCAGTTCAATAGCTTCGGTAGCTGAGTTTCAACAGGGGTTGCCGCGCATCGCGCCTTACTGGCACGATCTTGACGCGCGGGCCGGCGTGACATCCGGCTCCAACGGCGTCTTCATCCGCAAAGACAGCGACCGCGTGCTGATCACCTGGAACAACATCCGCGATTTCCCGAACGATCCGACGATTGACAACGGCGTTCATCGTTTCCAGGTCACGCTCTTCAACAACGGGCGGATCGTTATCACTTACGATTCCGCGCAACTGACTTCGCAGGCCCTGGCGGGCATTACGCCCGGAAACTCGTCAAGCGTCCCCTCGCTTGTCAATCTGAATTCCCCGCCCTCATCGTTTTTCACCGCGCCGGTCGCGGAATTCTTCTCGACCAGCACGACAGTGGACGTTATCGGAGTGGCTCAGGCTTTTTACGCCACGCACCCGAACCGCGACGTTTACGATTTCGTCTACATGGTCACCGACTTCAATTTCAGCCTGGGCGACGTTGATACCTTCGCTTTTTACGCATCGCTTCGCAACGACGCATCCGGCATCGGGCAGCCGGTCGGAGCGTCTTCCGCCGCGTCGGCCATCAACAGCCAGCGCATCCAGGGCATTCTCAATCTGAGCAACATCTCCGCCCAGTACCCCAATTCGCCGGTGACACGATTCCTCGGCGCCAACCATGCGCTTTCGGTCATGGGACAGGAACAGGGGCATCGCTGGCTGTCTTACGTCAGTTTTCCGGGCAACGACACGCTGCTGCTCGGACGCGACGACGCGCACTGGAATTTCTTCCTCAACATCGAATCGTCTACCAGCAGCCCGGCGGCGCCGCGTTCGTCGTCAATGGAAGGCAATGTCTGGCGCGACAACGGCGACGGCACGTTCACTACGATCAATCTGATTGACGGTTATTCGCGGCTCGATCATTACATTATGGGATTGCGCCCGCCTTCGGACGTGCCTGACACCTTCGTCATCACCAATCCTTCGGGAACCAGCGCCACGCGCGAATCCAACCCGTTCCCGAACGTCACGGCCAGCGGCGGCAAACAGAACGTCACGATCAACCAGATCGTTCAGGCCAACGGCGCCCGCAATCCGAATTCAACGAACGCGCCGAAGAGTTTCCGCGCAGCCGTCGTCCTGCTCACTCGGCAGGGCACACAGGCTTCGGCGGCGACGCTCAACAAAGTCACGCTTTTTCGTCTGGCGTGGGAAAGCTACTTCCGGCAATCAACCGACGGGCTGGCGACGATCAACACGGGATTGGCCGACCTGACTACGGCGCGCACGATTGCGGCGACCTCGGCTGCGAGCTTTCAATTCACACTCTCGCCGGGCGAAATCTCCGCGCTTTTCGGCGACGGGCTGAGCGGCGGGACGGCTGTGGCCACTTCGCAGCCGCTGCCGACCCAGCTTGCCGGAACGCAGGTTCGCATCAACGGCGCTTTTGCCCCGCTCTTCTTCGTCTCGCCGACGCAGATCAACTTCCAGGTTCCGCGTTCGACCACAGCGACGACAGGCGTCGTATCGTCGTCAACCGCGCTCGTCGAAGTGATCAGCAACGGCCAGTTGATCCGCGCGGGGGCTTTTCAAATCGCCCCCGCCACACCCGCCATCTTCACGCTCAATCAGAGCGGCACAGGAGCGGCGGCGGCGGTTGACGCCTTCACCGGCGCGCGCGAGCCGTTCAACGCCAAACAATCGAACGGCCAGCCGAACATCATCTCGGTCTTCGGCACGGGCCTCGGCGCGGACGCCACCGACGTTGACGGAAACGTGAACGGGAGCGCACAGGCGACGATTGACGGCGCTCAGGCGACGGTCAGTTACGCCGGACGCGCGCCCGGCTTCACCGGACTTAACCAGTTCAACATCATCTTTCCGGCGAACATCACATCAGGCTCGCACACGCTCGTGATTTCGCGGAACGGAATTCCGGGCAGACAGGTGACGTTCGCCGTGAAGTAGGAAAACAGAAGACAGAAGACAGAAGACAGAAGACAGAAGACAGAAGACAGAAGGTCTTGAAATGTCTTCAGTCTTCTGTCTTCAATCTTCTGCCTTCTGTTTTCTGTCTTCTGTCTTCTGTCTTCTCAATAAATGATTTATGGACCTGGCAATCACACTCGATCAACGTTCGGCGACGCCGCTGCACAAACAACTTTACGAAGAGTTGCGCATGGCGATCCTGGCGGGCCGTTTGAAACCCG
>JAJVID010000008.1:1565-9541 GCA_022072205.1 Acidobacteriota bacterium | reverse complement strand
TTCTGTCTTCTCAATAAATGATTTATGGACCTGGCAATCACACTCGATCAACGTTCGGCGACGCCGCTGCACAAACAACTTTACGAAGAGTTGCGCATGGCGATCCTGGCGGGCCGTTTGAAACCCGGCGAGCGCGTGCCTTCGACGCGGGCGCTGTCGCAATCGCTCGGCGTTTCGCGGACTACGATCACGCAGAGCTACGAACAGCTTCTGAGCGAAGGTTATCTGCGCGCCGCCACCGGTTCGGGAACGTTCGTCGGCTGCCAGGCGCCTGATGAATTGTTGAAGTCACGTCCGGTCGAAGCGTCGCGGCCTGCGGTGGCGCGGCAGGAAGCCAGACGCGAGATCGAGTTGTCGCGTTACGGGGCCAGCATCACGGACATCGTCCCGTTCGAGCCGCCCGAACCGGAAATGCCGATCAGCTTCAAAAGCGGCCGCCCCGCGCTCGAAGAATTCCCTTTGGATCTCTGGCGGCGGCTGACGCTCAGGCATTACCGCGCGAACGACGTATCGTTGCTCGATTACGCGAACGGCTCGCAGGGTTACGAGCCGCTGCGCGAGGCGATAGCCGGTTACCTGCGCCGTTCGCGCGCTGTCACGTGCGAGGCCGATCAGGTGGTGATCGTGAACGGGTCGCAACAGGCGCTCGATCTGATCGCAAAGCTGCTGATTGATCGCGGCGACCCGGTCGCGGTCGAAGACCCCGGCTACCTGAGCGCGCGAAGGGCGTTCCTGGCTCAGGGCTCCGAGTTGCTGCCGGCGCCGGTTGACGAATCGGGAATTATCGTTGACCGGCTGAATTCAAAAACGTTTTTGAAGACGAAAGGCAAACTGAAACTGATCTACGTCACGCCATCGCACCAATTCCCGACCGGCGCGACGCTGACGTTGCCGCGCAGGCTGGATTTGATTGCCTGGGCCGAAAAGATGGGAGTGATGATCGTCGAAGACGATTACGACAGCGAGTTCCGCTACGGCTCGCGCCCGATTCCGGCCTTGCAGAGCCTGGCCAGCGGCGATTTGGTGATTTACACCGGCACGTTTTCAAAAGCGCTCTTCCCGGCGCTGCGCGTGGGTTATCTGGTCGCGCCCGCGCCGCTGGCCCGCGTCTTCGCGCGCGCGAAATGGCTGGCCGACCGTCAAACGCCGATGATCGAGCAACGAGTCCTGGCCGATTTCATCAATGAGGGGCATTGGGAACGCCATCTGCGCCGGATGCGGACGCTTTATGACAAACGGCGACAGGCTCTGGTTCACGCGCTCGAAACCCACTTCGGAGACCGCGTGACGATCATGGGGGAGAACGCGGGGATGCATCTGATGATCAGGCTCAGCGGCAAGTTCTCCGACGACGAGGTCACGAGACGCGCGCGGCTGGCCGGAGTCGGGCTGGTCAGCGCGCGTCTTTATTATCTGGGTGAAAGCCGAGGGGATGAGTTCGTGCTCGGTTACAGCGGGTTGAGCGAACGCAAAATCCGGGAAGGCGTGCGACGGCTGGCGCGAGTGATTTCAAGTTAATTGCGCCTGCGCTCCATCTACTTCGGAAGCAGCCTTCAATTTCTGATCACTCAAGGCCGCCCGGCGCCTGCCGCTCAGCTTCCTCGCCAATCGTTTCCCACTTCACCAGCTTCAGATCGAACACGAAGATGGCGTAGAGCACCGGCACCAGGAGCAAGGTCACGAACGTCGCCACGCTCAGGCCGCCGATCTGCGCGTAGCACATCGGCTCCCATAGCGGCCCGCCGTGCAAGGCCAGCGGGAACAAAGCGATCACCGTCGCGCCCACCGTGATCAACACCGGCCGCAACCGCATGATCCCCGCGTCGAGCAACGCCTCGCGCAACGTCGCGCCGCGCTCGTGAGCTTCTTCAATAAAGTCGAACAGCACGATGACGTGGCTGACGATCACGCCGACCAGGCTGACGCAGCCGAGAAAAGCCATAAAGCCGAACGGCTCTCCCATCACCCACAGCGCGGCCAACGCGCCCACCATCCCGAACGGAATGGCCGCGAACACGATGAGCGGCTTTATTGCATGTTTGAACTGAAAGACCAGCGCCAGAAAGATGGCGGCGATGGAAATCAGCAGGATGATCGTCAGGTCCTTGAACCCTTTCACCTGATCTTCCTGCTCGCCGCCGATCTCCATCTTGTAGCCGGGCGGCAACGCCTCGGCGAAAGCATCGAGCCGCGCCTGCGCCGCCCTCATCACTTCCGAAGGCAGCCTGCCGGCGATCGGGAAGCAGGAGACGGTGATTGTGCGGAACTGATTTCGGCGGCGCAGTTTTTCGGTCTGCATGCGGTATTCGACCGACGAGACCTGGCCCAGCGGCACGCGTCCAATCTCTTGCGAAGAGTAAACGTAGAGGTTATTGATGTCGGCGAGTTGCGCGCGCTCTTCCATCCGCAGCCGCGCGACGACCGGAATCTGCTTGTCGCCGTCGCGCAAACTGGTCAGCGTGTAACCGCCCATCGCCGTGGACGAAGCCGCAGCCACATCGAGATTGGAAACGCCGGCGAGGTTTGCGCGGTCGGGATCGGTCCGCAGCCTCACCGTGAAGCTTTCGTCGCCCCAATCATCACGAACGCTCGTGGCGATGGGGATCGAGCGAAAAATCTCTTTGACCTGTTCGCCCTGCGCGCGCAGGCTGGCCGCGTCTTCGCCCGAAATCCGAATCTGAACGGGCAGCCCAACGGCTTTGCCCGATTCGAGCTGGCGCACATCCACGCGCGCGCCCGTGACCGCCTTTTCCAAAGCTTTCTGCAATGGCTCGACCAGATGCTCAGTGTCGTGTTTGTCTTTGACCTGAATGATGATTTGCGCGTAGTTGAGTTGCTGCAACTCCGGCGAGAGCGAGAACCAGAAGCGCGGGCCGCCTCCGCCGACAAAAGTCGTCACCGATTGCAGCACGTCACGGCCTTCGTGTTTCGCGCCGTATTCTTTGGCCACTGCGCGGATCACTTCCTCGACGCGCTGCGCGGCCTCGTCCGTCGCGGCGAGCGGCGCGTCTTCCGGCAGCCACACATCAACGTAAGAGAGGTAAGACAAATCCTTCGGGAAAAACTGCTGCTTGAGCTGGACCAGGAAAAATCCGCCGAGCGCCAGGAAGACAAATGCGCAGGCGAGCGCCTTCCAGCGGTGATTGATGGCCGCGTTGCCGACCCGGTAGTAAAAAGCCGCGAAGCCTTTCTTGCGCCGTTCCGCCATGCTGGGTTCCGCTTTCGGCCGCAACAGGTAATACCCGAGCAGCGGAATGAACGTCATCGAAACCAGCCGCGAAGCCACCAGCGAACACGTCAGCACGGTCGGCAGCGAATAAAGAAATTCGCCCGTCGCCCCTCCCAAAAGCAGAAACGGCAGGTAGGCGACGATGTTCGTCACGGTCGCGTACAGAATTGCCGTCGCCAGTTTCGTCGGCCCAAGCCAGGCGGAGATCACGGACGGATGTCCGGCGGCCAGGTCGCGTTTGATCGCGTCGCCCGCGACGACGGGATCGTCCACCAGCAGTCCGAGCGCGATGATCAAGGACGCGACCGAAACCTGCTGCAAATCAATGCCCAGCGCGCTCATCATCCCGAACGTCATCAACAGCGTGATCGGCATCGAGAGCGCCATCAGCGCCGCCGAACGCCATTCCCAGAAGCCGATCAACGAAACGATGACCACCAGGATCACTGCCTCGTACAGGCTGTTCATAAACAGGTTGATGTTTTCCTTGACCTGCAATGGCTGGTCGGAGGTGCGCGCCATCACCAGGTCTTCGGGCAGACGCTTCTTCAAATCCGTCAACGTGGCGTCAATGGCCGCGCCGAACTTGTCAATTTGTTCGCCCGAACGCATCTGCACGGAGAGCGTGACGGCGCGCGTGCGATGCCATTCCCCTCTCGCGTCGCGCCAGTTGTAATAATTCAAAAACTTCGGCGGGCTGTCGTAACCGCGCGCCACGTCCGCCAGATCGCGCAGGTAAACCGGCGCGCCGCCAGATGAAGTGGTCACCACCACATCGCCGATCTCTTTCTCGCTTTTGAATTCGCCGGTCGGATCAATCGCCAGGTTCTTGCCCGCGACTTCGAGATGACCGCCGGGCAACGTGATGTTGCGCGCGCTCAAAGTGTCCGGCAGCGACGAGGGCTGAATGCCGTAAGCCGCCAGCCGCTCCTGCGAGTAGTAGAGAAAGACTTTTTCGTTCAGCAGCCCGGTGCGCGTGACTTTGGAGACCAGCGGGAGCGTCTTGACTGTCTTCTCGATCAAGTCGGTGAACTGATCGAGTTCGCGGTAGCTGTACTTGGCGCCGGCCGCTGCGGCCAGCCGCTCGCGCGTTTCGCCCGGATCGCGGATCAACACCGGCTGCCACGAGTCGGGATGAAACTCAGCGGCTTGAAGGCGTTCGCGGACGAAGCGCTGGCTCGCTTCGAGCAAACCGCCGTCGCCATTGACCGCCGCGTCCACTCCGAGGAAACCCACGCCTTCGATGGGCAGCACGTCGTGCGCCGCGCCCTGCTTCTCCAGGTATTCGACAAACAGGTCGCGGTGCTTGATCGCCAGCCGCGGGTCCAGAGCCTGCGGCAGACAAACGATCAATGACTCGCGTGAACCCGAACTTTGCGCGCGGGCCTGCCCACGTGTTTGTTCGATGGCCGGTTGAATCGCTTTGGCTCGCAACTCGATTTCGACATCGCTGACTTTCGGGCTGGCGACGGTCAGCATCAGCGCCGCCGTGTCGCCGAAGTCTTTGACGAAGTTGATCGGCCCCGCGCCGTCAGGCAGATCGTGAATGCTGTCCAGCTTGAGCTTGACGTCGTCCAGTTCCTTGCCTGTCTCCTTCAGGTTTTCGTCCAGTTCCAGATAGACCACCGACAATCCGGTGCGCGAGATGGATTCGATCTTCGTCACCTTCGCGTTCGCGGCCATCTGAGTTTCGAGCTTCCTGGTGATGAGTTGCTCGACTTTCTCCGCGCTCGCTCCGGGCCACGGCGTGAGCGCGACCGCAAGCCGCACCTGCACCTCCGGGTCTTTGCGCTGCGGCATGCTCAGGTAGCCGTAAACGCCCCACAGACACGTGGCGATGAGCAGCACCCAGGCGACGTGGCGCGTCTCGACGAAGAAGCGGGAGGTGTTGCGTGTTTTGTTGATGATCTCAGCGTCGCTGCGATGTTGTGACATAAACTTTCTCCTTTTTTGCCTCTTTTGCTTCTCCTGCCGCTTACGGAACAACCTGAACTGCCTGCCCATCGAGCGCCATCGCCGCTCCGGTGATGATGACGCGTTCACCAACGCTCACGCCTTCCAACACGATGATCGTGTTGCCGAGCGCCGCGCCCAGCCTGACCACGCGGGAACGGGCGATTTGTTTGCCGCCTTTTTCTTCGACCACAAACACCGCGTATTGATCGGGTTGATTGCGGGCGCGCACGACGGCGGAGATGGGCACGACCGTGACTGGCTGCGACGCCGCCGCCGGAGCCAATTCCAGCGAAGCGATCATCCCGGCCTTCAACGCTCGATCCGGATTGGGAATCGTGACTTCGATTTCAAAAACGCGGCTCTTCGCGTCGGCTGCGGGCGCGATGCCCGTGATCTGGCCGCGAAACTCAGCGCCGGGCAGAGCTTCTGTCGTGACGGTCAATCCGCTGCCCAACTTCAATTTGTTCACGGTCAGGTCAGGGACGCCGAAGACCGCTTTGACCGAAGTCGTGTCGGCCAGCGTGAATCCCGGTTTGCCCTGCGAAACCAGTTCGCCCGCTTCCACCGCTCTTTGCAGCACGACGGCGTCCATCGGCGATCTCAGCGACGTGTCCTGCAACGGAATCGCGGCTTCGGCGACGAGCGCCTGCGAGCCTTTCACTTTCGCCCGCGTCACTTCGACCTGCGCGCCAGCGGCGTTGGCTTTCGCTTCGACCATCGCCACCTGCGCTCGCGCGGCGTTGCGTTTGGCTTCGCTTGCGTCGAACTGCGCTTTCGCCGCGTCGTAGTCGGTCCTGGTGAGACTCTGGCTGGCGAAGAGGCTCCTGGCCCGGTCGAACTCCAGCCTGGCTCGCTCGAACGCGGCTTCGGCTTCGGCCAGTTGCGCCCGGCTCGACGTGATGGCCGACTGCGCCTCGGCGAATTGGGCTTTGCTCGATTCGAATGCGGCGCTGGCTTCGGACGATTGCGCTTCGGCCTGCTGCGCCTTCACCGCGTAATCGCTTTGGCGCACGCGCGCCAGCACTGTTCCTCTGGTCACGAGGTCGCCCGCTTGCACGTCGCGCATCCGGCCATCCACGCCGCGCATCTGCAAAACCCGCTCGACGTAACCGCCGACCTTGAACGCCAACTCGACCTGCGAATTGGGGATGATGTTGGCCGAATAGCGCACGCCGTTGTTGACGGAATTCATCTCGACTGCTTTGACTTTCACCGAAACCGGCGCCTGCTCCGCCTCCGCCGCCTGCTCGCGGCAGCCAGTCAAGGTCATTGCGCAGAGAATCGCGCCGATCATCAGTCCGTGAATTGATCTCATAGTTCGCCTCCGATGGCTTTCTCGAAATCGGCTCTGGCCGCCCAGAAGGCGAGCATCGCCTGTTGGTATTGGTAATTCGCGTCAGCGAGCGAGGTCTGCGCGCTCAGCACGTCTTTGAGCAGCGCCGCCTGCGCCGTGTAACGGTTCGACATGACGCGCAACTGCTCCCGCGCCGTCTCCTCGGCCAATCGCCCGATGGCGAGCAGTTGGCGGGTTTGCTGCAGCTTGCGGAACTTGCTGTTGACCTCGACCAGGACCTGGCTCTCAGCTTCGATCAACTCCGTGTTCGCCTGCTCGACAATCCTTTTCTTCTCCGCCAACTCGCGCTTCTTTCGCCCCCAATCGAACGGCTCCCAGCTCAGCGAAATTCCAGCGCTCGCAATCTGTCGCGGCGCGAAGTTGACGTTCTGCGGAGAGATGTAAGTGAAGCTCAGGCTGACATCGGGGATGTACTCCGATTTTTTGATCCGCCGGTCGTATTCCGCCTGTTTGATCTTGAGCCTGGCTTCCGCGATTTCAGGCCGCTCGACCATCGCTCGTTCGCGCGCCGCCGCCAGATCAACCTCAAAGTGACTCAACGCCGGCGTCGGGCTGACGCTGAACTCTGTGTGAACGTCGCGTCCGAGTAGTTGATTGAGCTGCTCTTTTTGCGAGGCCAGTTGATCGCGCAACGTCGTCGCTTCGTATTCGGACTTCGCCAGACGAGTTTTGACTTCCAGCCCTTCGGATTTCAGCGCGACCTGCTGAACCACGTAATCTCCGGTCACGCGGTCGAGTTCACGAAAGAGCCTGACCGCTTCTTCACTGGCGCGCAGCGCGCTCTCGGATTGCAGGATCGCGTAATAAGCCCGTTTGACGTTGTTGATGACGGATTGCCGCCGCGCCCGCGCCTGCTGCTCGGCGATCTCGCGCCCGGCGCCGATCTGCTTCAGGTTGAGGCCGATGCGGTAAAGTTGTGAGAGCGGTTGATTGATCTGGCCCGCGAACAGGAAAGTTGGCCGGCGCGGCGTGCTGATCGTCGTGTCCGTGTTGGGAATCGGCCCCAGGCCGGGATAATTGCCGAACACACCGCGCTCGAATTTGAAATCAATCGAAGAGAGAAGCTGCGAGCCGAGCGCGGTGATTTTGAATTCCGGCAAACGTTGCGTGCGAGCGGCTGCCAGGCGGTCTTCAAACTTGAAGACTTCGATCTCGGCGTTTTTGATCTGCCGGTTGTCTTGCAGGGCAAGCTGAATGGCTCGCTCAAGCGTCAGGACTTCAGATTGCCGGTCTTGCGCCAGGCATGAACTGACGAGCAGCGCTGCCATCAGCAACAATGAAACGATGCGGGTTGCCATAACGTGTTTCCTCCTACGCTCAGGAGGATGGCAAGCGCCAGGCCAGAGGACGGCGCACGGCGATCAGGCAATCAAATCAATGGCGCGCAGCAGCTTAGGTTGGGAGTGGCGCAAGCGCCGAGGACGAGTGACGAAGTAT
>JAJVID010000008.1:0-1465 GCA_022072205.1 Acidobacteriota bacterium | reverse complement strand
GCGCCTTTCTCGTGGCCGAAAAGTTCGCTTTCGAGCAGTCCCGTAGGAATCGCCGCGCAGTTCAATTTGACCAGCGTGCGTTCGCGGCGTGCGCTGAGGTTGTGAATGGCGCGCGCGATCAACTCTTTGCCCGTGCCGGTTTCGCCGCGAATCAGCACGGTGGAATCGGTCGGCGCGACGGTTTCGACTTGTTTGAGGATACGTTGCAGCGCCGCGCTAGCGCCGATGATCTGCTCGAAGTTCAGGACGGTTTGGATTTCCTCTTCGAGGTAAAGTTTCTCTTCGTTGAGTTTGTTTTTGAGCGTTTCGATTTCGTGGTAGGCGAGCGCGTTTTCGACGGCGATGGCGACCTGGCCGGCGATCTGCATAAACAGTTCGCCATCGGCCTGGGTGAATGCGTTCTCGGTTTTGCTCGCCATGCTCATCGCGCCGATGACGCGATTTTTGCGTAACAGCGGAGCCGAAACATTGGCGCGGATGCCTTGCGCGACCGCGCGCCGCACTACTTCTGAGGGAAATTGTTCGAGGTAATCCGGGCCGGTAACCACCACTTGTTTTGAGCGAATCGCCAGACCGACAGGCGTATTGTCCATCTCGGCGACCTGGCCTTCCTGCAACAGCGTTACCCCCTCGCCGCGATCCAGCGCAAACACGCGCAGGATTTCTTCCTGATCGTCGTACAGCCCCATCACGGCGTAATCGTGCCGGAACACCTGGCGCAGGCTCGCCGAAACCGCGCAGAACAACGACGGCAAATCCAGCGCGGAGGCGATGGCGTTGTTCACATCCAACAACAGCCGCACTTGCGCGGACTGCCGCTGCGCCTGTTGTTCGGCGTCGCGCGCGCGTTCGAAATTGAGCGCGTTCTCCACTGCGAGCGCGATTTGATTGGCGACGAGGACGAGCAATTCATGATCGGTTTCGGGAAAGGCCTCTTCCCGAAAACTCGCCAGGCCGAGCACACCGAGCTTGCGGCCATGCGCAATCAGCGGTATGCAGCCGCCCGAACGGATACCCGCATCATAAAAGCGCCGATCGAACTCGGAGTTCAAGTCCGACTCTTCAAGACGATTGCTAAACACGGGCTGGCCGGTCAATAACGCGATGCCGCCCGCCGTGCCTTCCGCCGGCAAAATCGTGTCTTCTTCGACGGCGGGAATGTTGCCGGAGATGTCGAACATGAAGGCGCGGAATTGATTCGTCTCCGGCTCGTAAAGCGAGATGCCGGTGACTTCGTGCTGAAAGGATTGGCGCAAAGCGAGCGCGGCGGCGCGCGCGAGGTCGCGCAGGCTGTGGTGCGCGACAACAGCGTTATTGACTTCGAGCAGTAACTGCGAACGGTCGCGCCATCGCGCCGGTTGCGGCGGCGGCGATTCGTCCAATTGATTTGGAATCGTGGCATTCATCGGCCAGTCCCTCGGCGTGGCGAAATTGTGGCGCTCCCGCGCTTGCGCGTGTACCTGAC
>JAJVID010000064.1:35609-51868 GCA_022072205.1 Acidobacteriota bacterium | reverse complement strand
GATGAGCCGTGTAGGACTCGAACCTACGACCCACTGGTTAAAAGCCAGTTGCTCTACCAACTGAGCTAACGGCCCGTATTTTCAATTGAACCCTTACAAATGTGTTCGATTGGTCTTCAGCGCGAAGCGTGCATATTACTGATCGAACTGCGACTCGTCAACCGCGAGAACTGCTGTTTTTTTGATGTTGCGAGTTGATTTACGCCCCCACAGACGAAGAAGGCAGAGCGATTGGCTCTGCCTTCTTCGCGCGATCATCTGCCTGTCCATCCTCGCCCATTTAATAGAGGTTGAACGAGAATTCCAAAGTGCCGCGCACGCTGACCGGCGTGCCGTTCTTGACCGCCGGATTGAATCGAATCTTCCTCGCGGCTTCGATTGCCTTCTCAGTCAATCCGTCAGGCAAGCCGCGAACGACTTTGACTTCAGTGATTGATCCGTTGGCGTGAAAGACGACTTGAAGAACGACGGTTCCCTGGATTTTATTCTGGCGAGCCTCTTCAGTGTATTTGGCTTTCTCGCGGTAAAGGATCGTCGGTCTGAGCGACGCCGTCATCGGCTCAACGCTGCGTCCGCCGCCCAATCCCATGTCGCCGCCGCCGATGTTGCCGCCGCGTCCGGGACCTGCGCCGCCACCATCACCGCCACCAACGCCAGTGCCACGATTGCGGCCAATGCCGCCACCGGTTCCGGGGCCGCTCGATGGCGGAGCGGGAATGCCGGTCGGATCGCCAATCGGGCCTTTCGGCATTTTCAGCGACGGATCGCCAATGATCGTCATTGCCACAGGCAGTGTGGGATTCTTGATCTTCGGCGGTTCAGGATTAGGCAGAACGATTTGAGTATTCGCCATTTGAGGCGGATTGCCTTTGCTCGGAGGCGTAGGCTGTTCGCGTCCGCCGCCGCCGCCGCCGGATGCTTTCTGCGGTTTCGGTTTGCTGCCGCCGATGATCTTCTCCTTAGCCGCCTTCGTCTTCTCCGTCTTGACGTCCATCTTCGTTGGATCAACCAGAGAAAGCAGCGTCAGGTCTTCAGGCTTCTCGTTTGGCGCAATGCAGCGGCCAGGGAAGATGCGGCAGTAGAAGCCATAATTGTTGAGGAGAATCGAGAGCAGCAGCACTGCAACGAGCGGAGTCCAGTTGACGAACTCCAGCGCGACTTTCGGAACGGCGAGTTTGCTGGTCGCTCGATAGATCAACCTGTAGAGCAGAAGCACGCGCGTCACGAAGCAGGTCAGCAGAAAGACGCCGAACCCAACGTAAAACAGATTGGCCAGCAGGGAATTCGCCTTGCTCAGCCCGCCGAGCGCTTCCAGGAAAAAGTAGACCGTGAAGTATCCGGTCAGGGCCAGCTCAGATCCAGCCAGCAGCGCGTTGCGGCGGAAACGGTTGGTTCCTTCTCCTCGAACGAATTCGGAAATGAAGACCTTCGGATTGCGCCGGAACTCGTTCAATGCGCCTTGCATCTCACGCGAGATGCGTTGAACGAGCGATTCTTCCTTTAACAGGAATTGAAAATCGCCAGCCGCGCCCGGACGCATCGGCGGCGCGCCCTTGAAGCTGTCGCCGATGCTCTTCAATCCCGCGACGAGTCTCGAAATCAAACTCGGCGCTTCAGGGATTGAGAAGCCAAAATTTGAATTCTGAACGCCAGGAACCGGAGCGCTCGGAGCCGGTGTGGTTGGCCTGCCAGGGCTTGATTGAAAATTTTGTTGCGATTGGCTCCAGAGTTGCCCTGCGGGCTGCGAAGCTTGAGGTGTCCGGGACCCGCCATAACTTTGAGGAGCCGGTGTGACGGCAGTCGGTCTTGTTGGCTGCGCGTCAGGCCTCGGAGCGCTCGGCTCCGGGCGAACCGGTTCGGAGCGGACAGGAGCGGGTCGAACCGGTTCGGTTTGTCCCGTCCGGATAGGCTCCGTGCCACGATAAGGCATTGCGCCGGGAACTCCGGTCGCCTCTTTGGGTCTCTGATCAGTGATCTTTGCGGGAGCCGGAGACGCGACGGCTTCAGGCGCCGTATTGGGGATCGGGGCGAAATTTACAACGGGTTGCTCGACAGTCTCACGCACGGGCGCGGAAGCTATGGGTTTCGTGCGCCGGGCGTATTCTTCATTGGTGACGAGTTGTTCAGTATCGTTCGGGCAATACTGAAAACCATTTGGGAATTGTTGTTGACATTTTGGACAGATTTTCATTCCAGCCTCACCTCTAGTGGCGAATATTAATCTTCGCTCTGGTCAAAATCAAGATAACGCCCCTTCAGCCGACTACGCTTTGAACGTCATGTACGATGATTCTTGCGCGATGGTATGCAAGAAAAGTTCCACTCATCGTCAGTTCTGCGCCCAACGTCTGATTGCCGGATTATTGGATCGCCAAACGCGCGCTTCGATGGTTGATTATACAAGGGGGATGCCGTTTGTTCGGGAGCGGTCAAATTAAACGAGTCTCAAGGTAAAGGGTATGATTGAGACTTTGCGGAGTGTGTGGTGAAAACGGATGGATGTCAACCATGCGCCCCCGCCGCTCCTATCAGCCTTCCGCTCATTGCTTTTTGTACTGCTCAAGTTTCCGGTAGAGCGTTTTGCGTCCGATGTCCAGCAACCGCGCGGCCTTCGCCTTGTCGCCGTTGGTGTAAACCAGAGTCCTGGTGATCATGATCCGCTCGACTTCATCCATGCTCATCGGAATGGACAGTTCAACGTTGCTGATCTGATCGGGCGACGCGTGGGCGCGGATCGCTTCAGGCAAATCCTTCTCGGTGATCATTCGGCCTGCGGCGACGATGACGGCGCGCTCCATGCAATTTTCAAGTTCGCGCACATTGCCGGGCCAGGGGTAACTTTTCAGAATGTGCAGCGCGCGATCCGAAATTCCCGTCACCCGCTTACCGCTCTTCTGTTGAAAACGCTCCACGAAATAGGCGACCAGTTGTTCGGTGTCCTCGCTCCGTTCGCGCAATGACGGCAGCACAATCGGATAGACGTTCAAACGATAGAACAGGTCACGGCGGAACCGGCCTTCCTCGATCTCTTTTTCGAGGTCTTTGTTCGTGGCGGCGATCACGCGCACGTCGGTTTTGATTACTTCATTGCCGCCGACACGCGTGAATTCTCCATCCTGCAGCACACGCAACAGGCTGACCTGCGCGGCCAGGCTCATCTCGCCGATCTCGTCCAGGAAGAGCGTGCCGCCGTTGGCTTCCTCGAATCGTCCGATGCGGCGCGAGCGGGCGTCAGTGAAAGCGCCGCGTTCGTGTCCGAACAGTTCGGTTTCGAGAAGCGCCTGCGGGATTGCGCCGCAGTTGATCTTGATGAACTGGCGCGCCGCGCGGCGCGAATTGAACTGGATCAGGCTGGCGATCAGTTCCTTACCTGTGCCCGATTCGCCTTGCAGCAGGACAGTCGTATTACTGTCGGCTACAGAAAGCGCCATTTCAATCGCGCGGCGGATTTTGCTCGATGAGCCGATGATGCGTTCGCCAGCGCGGGCGTCGTTTAACTCGCGTTTGAGCCTGATGACTTCAGCCGCCAGACGATCTTTTTCGAGCGCGATGGCGACCTGACTCGAAATGCCGTTGAGCACCTGCACGTCGTAATCGGAAAAACGCGCCGATTCATTGCTCCAGACCAGCGCGATGATGCCAAGAACTTTTTCCTTGATGGTGATCGGCGCCACCAGCGCCGATTTGCCTTTGACGACGTGAGTGAACAGATACCGCGCGATCGGCGACTGGCGCGCGTCCTCCAGCTTGAGCGTGTGCCCTTCGTCGAGCAGTTCGCTCACCGCCGGATGATCCGGCAGGCGCAGCGTGCGGGCTTCGCGGTATTTCGACTCGACAGATTTTCGCAGGTCGAAACCGCGACGCGCGCGCAGTTCGTCGAAATGCAGATACTCGCCATCGTTGTCCAGAATCGCGATGCAGCCGTAATCAGCTTTGAGAATGTCCAGCGCGCGGTCAATCACGAAGTCGGTGATCTCGTTGAAATCGGTGCGGGTGTTGATGTCGTTTGAAATTTCGAGCATCAACTTGGTGATCTCCACCTCTTTCTCTTTTTCGTGATAGAGCCGTGTGTATTGCAACCCGATGGAGACTTGCCCGGCCAGCCATTCGACCAGCTTGACTTCAGTCTCCGACCAGTGATGCGGTTGAGCGCAATAATGCAATCCCATCACGCCCAGAAGTTCATCGCGAAAAACGAATGGAGCGACCAGCACCGAACGTGTGCCGATCAATTGCAGCGTCGTTCGCACCCACAAAGGAATATTCGCCGAATGAATGTCGTCAATTGAAAAATGGCGGGCGTTGGGCAGGTAACGCTTGATCGTGTCTATCGGAACGAGCGTTGTGGGAATGTTAAGGCCAAGTCCCGGCGTGAGTTTTTCATTGCCCAGATATTCGTGGCTGACGCGAAAGCCGCCATCGGGCGCGGGCGTGATCACGTTGCAGCGGTCAACCGCCAGGCGCTGGCCGACTTCAGTCACAGCGGCCTGCAGGAACTTATCAATGTCAACGATGACAGGGACACTGACGGCGTCGGGGCGAGAGGCGTCCGCATTGATCCGGTTCAGGATCGCTTCCCGCGCCTCGTACATCTCGATCAGTTTTGATTGGAGAGCTTCTTCGAATTGCATTTCGATCAGACAGATATAGAAGTTACTGCGCCGTAATCGTGCGACAAAATCGTTCTGTGAGCCTGTTGACGCTCGTCCAGTCCCAGGACTTCATTCCAGCTACGTTTGATTGGCGTTACCAACTCCGACGTCAGCTCGCTAACCGTCATCCCGTCCAAAAATCGCTGGTCGTATTCGCGGTAGCTGTGCGGCGGGATCATCAGAAAGTCGCCGCGAAACTTTTCTCGCGTGTTCAGAAAATCAACGCCAGACAGCAGCCCCGCCACAGTGACGCCTTCGCCGAAGAATACGTTTTTGACCGGCGCGACGTGAAGACGGGTTCCGAAATCTTGGTTCAATTCTTCGACGGCTTCTTTGAGCATTGGATAAAAGATCAGCCCCGTCGCCAGCGTCCCGTAAATCTTTTTTGCCCGCGCCTCGGTGAACTCACCGCGCAGCCGCAGCTTTTCGAGCTGTTTCATTCGCTTTGCGTGCGCATCGAAAAACTGACGAACCATTCCCACGCCGTCTTCGATCTGCGGATACTCGTCGTCTTCCGCAGCCTGACCACGCACGATTCGATAATGTGATTTGTGGGGAATCTCTTTTTCAGCGCGAATGTAAAACTCATCGCCGAGAAATGCAAAGACGGTTCCGAGTTTCCGCTTCAAGTCATTTTGAATCGGCGTGACCAGATCAATGATTTCGCGGCAGAACTCGTCGGTCACCGGAGTCAACCTGTCGCGGTATTTGTGTTTGTCGGTGATGCCCAGCGGAACAATCGCCGTCGAAACCACGCCCGGATGCAGTTCGGCAAGATCGTAGATCGTCTTCTTCAAATGCTCGCCGTCGTTGATCGCCGGGCAGAGCACGACCTGCGCGTGAATTTCGATGCCGTGCTCAATGAAGTTTTTCATCTGAGCGATGACATCAATTTTTTTGTTGATGCCGAGCATGAAAGCTCGCAGCTCAATGTCGGTCGTGTGAACAGAGACATATTGCGGCGATAATCGCTGCTCGATCACACGCTCGATCTCCGGCCTGGTGATCGTCGTCAGCGTCGAGTAGTTGCCGTACATAAACGAGAACCGGATATCTTCGTCGCGGACCCATAACGATTTCCGCGATCCTTCGGGGTTCTGTTGAATGAAGCAGAAGACGCAATCGTTGCCGCACTGGCGGGGCGTCATCGGCTCGAAATCAATACCCCAGGATTCGCTCTCGTCTTTTTCGACATCAACCTGCCACTCCTCGCCATCAACTTTGACGACTTCGAGCGTGAGTTCTTCTTCGCCCGATGTCAGAAATTTGAAATCGAGCGCGTCGCGCACGCGGCGGCCGTTGATCGTCCAGACGCGGTCGCCGATTTCCAGTTCCAATTCTGCGGCGAGCGAATCAGGCTCGACACCAATGATCTTTATTCCTTTTGCCATTACTCGACTCTATCCAACCAGTAACCAAGCTCACGATGCAAATGCATAATGGCGATTACGATGATTATGCCCTCCGGCGTGAATTGATAAACGACTCCGTAAGGGAAGCGCGATGTGCGGCAACGGCGGGTGTTGGGCGAAAGCGCCGGCCAAGCTTCAGGAAAGTTCTCAATGCGTTTGACCGCTTCTTCTACGGCCTCAATGAACTTGTCGCCTAGCCCTTCGGCGTGCGCGTCGTAATAAGCGATTGCTTCATCAAGCTCACGCTTCGCGTCGGGATGAAATACGCATGCCATCACTTACTCCGTGCGCGAAGCTCGCCGAAAACCTGATCAGCCGGGATCGTGGAAACCTTTCCTTCTATGATTTCGCGCACACGCCTTTCCGCCTCTTCCACCCACAAGGCGTCTACCTCTCGCTGATTCTTCGCATCAAGGCTTTCAAGCAAATGATCCGCCAGCATTGCCCTTGCGACAGGTGGAAGAGCCAGCGCTGCGCCAATAATTTCTTCATAGTTGTCAGACATATTATTTCCTCCGTGACTCTGACGGCTTACAAAGCTTTGACTCCTCGTGGGCCTGAATCAAGCAACACAACGGAGGTCACCATGACACTCCCTTCAATTCAACTGGGAAAAGCTTACGGTCAGAGAGGCGATCCTCATCCAACACTCGAATTAAATACTCCCCGGTTTCTTTCTGTTCCTTTTCATCGCCTTCATCAATCCACGATTGCACCAGCGCAATCGCTTTCTCCCGCCGCTCTCGTTCGGATTGCGAAACATGCTCGTCTAAAACTTCGAGCGCGTACTGCTCAGGAGGCAGACCTCGGCGATCCGCCTCCTGCTTCAGCTTGAATTCAAGTTCTGGAGCCAATGTCAAAGTGATTGTCATTGCGCGCCTCCAATCCTGCTTCTTACAGCAGTTCGTCAATCGGCTTATAAGGCAGCCCCTGCGATTCGGCGACCGCCTCATAAGTAATGTGCCCGGCGTAGGTGTTCACCCCTTCTTTCAAATGCGCGTCTTTCGCAATCGCGTCCTTGAATCCTTTGTTCGCCAGTTTGATCGCCAGAGGCAGCGTCGCGTTAGTCAGCGCAAAGGTCGAAGTGCGCGGAACCGCGCCGGGCATGTTCGCGACGCAGTAATGTAGCACATCATCAACGTAGAATGTCGGATCGCTGTGAGTGGTCGGCTTGGTCGTCTCGATGCACCCGCCCTGATCAACCGCCACGTCAACGATCACCGCGCCTTTGTGCATCGTCTTGAGCATGTCGCGCGTGACCAGCATCGGCGCGCTCGCGCCAGGGATCAGCACCGCGCCGATCACCAGATCGGCGTGCTCGATGGCCTCCTTCACCGTGTACGGGTTCGACACCAGCGTTTTGATCCGCGAGCCGAAGATGTCATCCAGGTAGCGCAGCCGATCCAGATTCCTGTCGAGCACGACCACGTTGGCGCCCAATCCCACAGCCATCTTGATTGAATTGATGCCGACCACGCCGCCGCCGATGATCACGGCTTTCGCGGGAAGCACGCCCGGCACGCCGCCCATCAAGACGCCGCGTCCGCCTTCGGGCCTTTGCAGGTAATGCGCGCCGACCTGCACAGCCATGCGCCCTGCGACTTCCGACATCGGCGTCAGCAGCGGCAGATGACCTTCTTCGTTGGTGATTGTTTCGTAAGCGATGCCCGTGACTTTGCGTTCGAGCATCACCTTTGTGAGTTTCACGTCGGGAGCGAGATGCAGATAGGTGTACAGCAACTGTCCTTCGCGCATCCGATTGTATTCGGGGCCGACCGGTTCCTTGACTTTGACGATCATGTCGGCGCGTTGCCAGACCTCGTCGGCGGTTTCGACAATCCGTCCGTTGGCGGCGATATATTCGTCATCGTTGATGCCGCTGCCTTCACCGGCTTTAGTTTCGACCAGAACCGTGTGGCCGTAATCACTCAGGGTTTTTACGCCGGCCGGGGTGAGGCCGACGCGGTATTCGTTATCTTTGATCTCTTTTGGTAAACCTATGATCATTACATTCTCCGTTTCTTTATTTTTGCCGCGTCAATCTCGATTGGACGGCGGCTAGCGCTTTGTTTTTACGCCTATTGATTGCTTCGATGGCAGTATTCCTGAACGTCATTGAACAGCCTCTGACAACTCTGGTCGTTTTGCAGCCCCTCATCAGCGCACTTCTTCAACGTCCAGTTGACTGACTTCATTATTTCATTTTTTGCCGGGACATCATCGCAGAATCCCGGCGCAGGCTCGCTCTCTTGCAGGCAGATGCCCAGAAAGATTTTGGTCGAGATTTGTCCCGTCAGAGAGGAATCGCGTTTGTGGCGGGCCAGAGCCTCTTTCAGACAACCGGCGCTGTCGGTCTTCGCGCCGAACTCTTTGGCTTCTTTCCCGACCCGTTCGGCTGATTGAATCCAGTTGTCCTTGTTTTGCGAAACCCAGTAGATCACGCCGGCGCCGGCGATGATCGCCAGCAGGAACAGCCCGCCGATGATCGAAAGAACAATTACCCATGTTTTGGACATAGAGCCTCCTCTTGGTATGCCGGGGAGCGCGCTCCCAGACGTCGTTTACGAGCCGGCGATCTTGAACTCGTCTATCTGCGCCTTCTGCAATTTGCCGCTGTAATCAACGTAGATCGCCTTCCACTCCGAGAAGATGTCGAGCGATGAAGCCATCGCGCCTTCGCGGTGGCCGTTGCCGGTAGCCTTCGTGCCGCCGAACGGCAGATGGACTTCGGCGCCGATGGTTGACGAATTGACGTAGAAGATGCCGGTGTTCATCGCCTCCATCGCCGTGAACGCTCGGTTGACATCCCGCGTGTAGATCGAGGCCGACAAACCGTACTTCACGCTGTTGCCGATCTCAATCGCTTCGTCCAGATCGCGGCAGGGAATGACGCTCAGCACGGGGCCGAAGATTTCTTCCTGCGCGATGCGCATTCGCGGCGCGACGTCGGTGAAGATGGTCGGCTCGATGAAATATCCGTTGCGGTATTCGCCTTTGTCCAGGCGATTGCCGCCCAGATGCAGCGTCGCGCCATCTTTATCCTTGCCGACGCCGATGTAATAGAGAATCTTCTCGACCGCGTCCTGGTTGATCACCGGCCCGACCTCGACGTTCTTGTTCAAACCATTGCCGATGCGCAGCGGCTTCGTGCGCTCGGTCAGCTTCTCGACGAATTTTTTGTAGACGCGTTTGTGGACGACGATTCGTGACGCCGCCGTGCATCGTTGGCCTGAAGTCCCGAACGCGCCCCAGACCGCGCCCTCAGCGGCCAGATCGAGGTCGGCGTCTTCCATCACCATAATCACGTTCTTGCCGCCCATTTCGAGCGAGCAGATTTTGTCGGTCTGCGCGGCCTTTGTCGCGACGATGCGGCCAGTGTCTGTCGAACCTGTGAACGAAACCAGCCGCACGCCGGGATGCGCGGTCAACGGCGCTCCGGCTTGTTCGCCCACGCCCATCACGATGTTGATCACGCCCGGCGGGACGCCAGCTTCTTCGGCGGCTTTGACCAGATTGATGGTCGAAAGCGGAGTGTCTTCGGCGGGTTTGATGACCAGCGTGTTGCCGCAGATAAGCGCGGGCATCATCTTCCACGAAGGGATCGCCATCGGGAAATTCCACGGCGTGATCAGCGCCGAGACGCCGATTGGCTGCCGCACGCACATCGCCATCTTGTCGGGCAATTCCGAAGGCGTGGTGTAACCGTGCAGCCGCCGGCCTTCGCCTGCGGTGTAAAAAGTCATGTCAATCGCTTCCTGCACGTCGCCGCGAGTCTCTTTTAAAACCTTGCCCATCTCGCGCGTCATATCCTGCGCGAACCGCTCTTTGCGCTCGATCAGAATCTGGCCGAGCTTGTAGAGAATTTCTGCGCGCTTCGGCGCGGGCGTGGCTTTCCATTTCGGGAAAGCTTCAACGGCGGCGTTCACTGCCGCGTCAACGTCCTCCGCCGTCGAAGCGGGGAAGAGGCCGACCACGTCGCGCGTGTCGGCGGGGTTCAGGTTTTCCATCATCCCGCCGCTCGCGGGTTTCACCCAGCGTCCGCCGATGTAGTTTTTGTAGCTATCAGGCTTAGTGTCTGTTTTCAGCTTTGCTTGCGCCATAGTTGACTCCTTAGATAAAAAGATAAGAACTTCAAGTTGAAAATTAACGGGCAATTCTAAGGTGAAACCTCTTTCTTTAAAAACGATGCCATCAGCCTGCCAGCCGTCGAACCTAAGGAGGCGGACAAGGCGAGAGTGAATCTCCGCTTTTTGCGGCGAGAACGGTTACTTTCGGGAATTTCAGCTTGCAATCGAAGCGGCTGGCGTATTCTTTGAGCCGCAACTCCCAGCATTGCGGGCAGACGATTGCGCAGGGACTGAATTCAGAGTGGCGAAGGGAATACATTTTCGACGGGTGGACCACGGCCGCATGTCTCACCTCAGAGTCGCCTCTTTCCACGCCCAGTAAAACCAGCATCGGGTACTCGGTCATGTCCAATTCCGAGACAAGACCGATCCGGCGGCAACCGGTTCTCCTGACGGACTCGGCAGCCGCGACGTAAGATTCCAAAAGCTCCGGACGGTAAGAAAGATAAAGCTCCAACCGGCTGCGCTTGAAGATGCAGTATTCGTTGTTCGGAAGCATCGAGCGGCGCGAAGTGTTGACCGCCCAGGGCAGCGCCAGCAGCAGCAACAATCCCGCGATGAGCGGGAACGCGGAAGCCGCCCGGACGCGAGTCAGCATGATCGCCACCGGAACCGACCAGAGGACGAAGAGCGGGACGTGAAACCGCGCGCTGCCGCCTTGCCACTTCAAGACCGCGCAGAAGATGCCGAAGGCGAAGATCAATCCAATCGCACTGAGCGCGCAGGCTCGCGCCTGTGATTGTCGCCAGCGCTTGAGCGAAAAGATAAAGACCGAAAGCGTGATGAGGATGAGCAGAAAATGCCAGGTGTTGGTCGCGTAAGATTCGCTCATCGGGCGGTTCGGAATTCTGAAAATCGCCTGGGTTCCGCCCCAGTTCGTGCCCGGATCATTGACGTCGGCGCCGGCGGCGGCCACGACTTTGGTTATTCCGAGTTCGAGGAAGCGGTTTACTCGTTCGCTCGGCGTGCGCATATGCAGCGCGCAGTTCTTGAGGATGTTGGCGAAAGTGATGGCCGGTGTGATGCGGTCGTTGCCGAAGCGAGCGCCCCATTCGTTGTCGGGGCCGACCGGCGAGCCGCTCAGTTGATAATTCCGCGCCCACTGCCCGGCGTTCAGCGCCACCGCGAGCGCGATTCCCAGCGGCGCGTATTTCAAAGCCCTGGGCCAGAACTTCTTCGGCCACGTGATCGCAAGCGCCAGCAGCAACGGAGGCGCGAAGAAATAGATCGTTCCTTTGGTCAACAGCGCCAGACCCAGCGAGGCGCCGATCCCCGACATCTTCGCCAGCGACGGCTCGTCTCTGAACGACAGCGCGTAATAAACCATCGCCGCCAGCAGACAGGCCGCCACGCAATCATTCTTACCGTTCGTGGCCTGAACGATGGAATGCGGCATCGTCACGCAAAAGACGGCTGCGAGAGTTTGCGCGCGCCGGCCTGCGCCCATTCGCTGAGCGATGAGCGACGCGAAGACGGCGCTCAAGGCGAAGCCGAACCACTGGATCATCCCGTCGAGACGGTCGCCGCCGGACAGCGAGTGGAATTGCATCACGGCGTATTCGGCTCCGGGAGGCTGATGCAACTGCCGCCCGTCGTTGGTCGGAAAGAACTCCACGCTGCGGTTTTGCAGCCAGAAGACGATGCGCGGCAGATGATACGACATCACGTCGCCGTGATTCGGCGCGCCGGCCAGCGTGGTGATTGCGGTCAGCAGCAGGATCAATCCCACGCCCGCCAGAAGAACTTTGTCCAGTCCGCTCAGTTTCTCCTCCGCCGCCTTGCTTTCCGTTGAGTGAACCGGTTCGGCGCGCTCTCCTTCTTCTTTTTCTGCGCTTCCCGGCAAACGCCAGACGATGATCGCCAAAACCAGATCAATCGTCAGCCACGCGATTGCCAGGCCGCGCCGGGTCAGCCAGTGCGGGTAGCTGAGCGACTCGCTGATCAAAACCACCAGGACGCCCCAGGCGATGGTCGCGTGAACCAGGGCTGCTCGCCAACACGACCCGCGACGGCGCGCAAGCCCGAACAGCAGCAGAAAGCCGACGGCGGGAAGAAGCGCGAGCAATGACGCGAGGATGGCGGGTTGCGGCATAAGGCGATTCGAGATTCAATTTAAACGCCGAGGCAGGCTGGCGAATTCATTGATTCGCCGCGCCGGGGTTTTGAACTTTCGCTCCCTGCGGCGGCTTGTGGCAGAGCGTGCAATTGACGCGCTCGTCGCGCCATTTGCCGGGATGTTTGTGTTGAAGCTCCAATTCGGCCAGCTTGGCTGGTAGATGACACTGCAAACATTCTTCACGCGTTTTTGCGGTCAGGTGGGGCGGTGTCGGCGGCATCGGCATGGCCTTGTTCCTGGTTGACAAGTACCACAGGCCGCCGACGACAAAAACCACAATGGCGATAAAGATCAGATCGCGGGACTTCAGGGTCATTCAGGTTCACCGGGTTTGATTGAGATTCGATTTACTTCTCGTGAAATTCAGGCCGGCAATGTAGCAAACGATTTGAACGAGTGTCCAGCCGGGCTATCCGAGCGCCGCCCCGTGTGCGCATCGCATCCAGCGCGCCTTTGGGAAAGGGCCGATTGAAAAGAAATAGACCCCTCCCCAAAAGGCGAGCTGGAAAGGGCGCGTTTTGCTTATTCTTCGTCGAAGAAGGGCTTCAACTGTTCGCGGCTCGGAGGCGGAGTGAGCAGCGAGACCACGATCAACGACAGAACCGAAACCGCAATCGCGGGGATTACCGGGTCAATACCGGTTCGCTCGCCGATCCCGCCGAACTCCCAGATCAATGTCGTCGCTACGCCGGCGACAATCGAAGTCACTGCGCCAGTGGCCGTCGCGCGTTTCCACACCAACGCCGCGACCAGCGAAGGCGTAACTCCGGCTCCGTAGATCGTATAAGCCCGCAGCGCGACATTGAGGAATCCCTGGCCGTAAGTGGAAATCACGTATGCGATGACGCCGAGCGCGATCACCACCCCGCGCAACAGCCAAACCAACTTCTTCTCATCCGCCTTGGGATTGATGAAGCGTTGGTAAAGGTCGCGCACAATCGCTGTCGCCGGAACCAGCAGATACGAAATCGCGGTCGAAACGATCACGGACATGATCGTCGTCATCAACAGCGCGCCAAGCGCCACCGGCAGATGATCGCGCGCAACGTAAGCGATGACGCGCGCCGGGCGTTCAAGATGGCCACCCTGCCATTCGAGCGCCGAAGCCACCCATGCCGTGAAGATAATCATCAACTCCATGTACGCCACACCAATGAGCAGCCAGATTGTCGCGCGCCGCGCCATCCCTTCATTGCGCGCCGAAAAGAACCGCTGATACATATTCGCATCGCCCAGCACGAGCAGGAATGGTGGCAACAGCAATCCCAGCGCTTCCACCCAGGTGAATCGCCCGGTGAAAGTCATGTGGTCGGCGGGAAGCTTCGAGGCGATGCCCGCATAACCGCCCGCCTTGTTCCATAGCACGGGCAGCGTGACGAAGATGCCGATGATCATCGTCACGCCCATTACCAGATCGGTGTACGCGACCGAAAACATCCCGGCCAGCGCGGTGTAAATAATTATGAAGACCGCGACAATGATCACCGCCTTCTCGTAACTGAAGGTGTTCGGCAAAGCCAGATCAATCACCGCCGCCGCCGCGCGGTATTGATAAGAAACAATTGTCACCGCCGTCAGCGTAAGCGTGACCACGCCGAAAATCCGCGCCCATTTGTTGTAACGCTGCTCCAGGATGTCCTGCACCGTGATCGCTTCGACGCGCCGCGCTTTGGCCGCCAGGAACGACAGCGCCGCGATGCCGCACAAACCACCGAGCGGCAGTATCCAGGCCGCGATGCCCGTGTTGTAAGTCTTTTCGGCGTTGCCGAAGATCGAACCTGTCCCGATCCACGTCGCCAGCATCGTGCCGAACAACACGAAGGTCGAAAGCTGACGTCCCGCGACCGAAAAATCTTCCTGATTTTCGACGCCACGGCTGCGAAGCGCGCCCACGCCGATGAGGAAAATCATGTACGCGACAATCGTCCAGAAATAGATTGTTGTCATCTGTTCTCCGAATGAGTCATAGGATGGAAAAGCGAGCGCAAGCCTAACACAGCCGCATTTGAAGTTGGAGCAGGGGAAGCCGTCAGCGGCGAATTTTGGTTAGCGCGCGGACGGGATTTGGGTTTAAACTACGCCCACTATGGACGAACGAGACTATTACAACGAAAAACAGGAAACCAAGACGGCCCATTATCCTTGTCCGAAGTGCCGTCAACATTACGAATTCCAGATCCGTTGGCTGCGGCGATCGAGGAAGAAGGAATTGCCTCGTGGCGCGAGCGACCTCGACCGCGCCAAATTTGCGAAAGCGCGTGATTATATGGTTCGCATAGACGATATGTTGTTTTGCCCCAATCCACGCTGTCGCGCCAAATTCGAGATCCCGAATTCGCAAACCGTTGTCTTCATCTGAACTGATCGCCCGTATCGGTTCAGACTCATCCGAAGGGGAGGCAGCGCGGAATTTCATCATCCGCCGCTGTCTCTCACTTCGACCTCTCAGCAATCGCGATGACTTTCGATCAGTTTGAATCGAGTTTGAACCGGCAGGAGCCGCCCGAAGGATTGTCGCCTTACCTGGCCGCGCTCTGGCAGGACAAACGCGGCGATTGGGACGCCGCGCACCAGATTGTTCAGGACATCAGCGACAAAACGGCCTCGCGCATTCACGCCTATCTGCACCGCAAAGAAGGCGACGAATCGAACGCGCGTTACTGGTACGGTCAGGCCGGCGAACCTTTCCCAACAGGCCGGACGCTCGACCAGGAGTGGCGCGAATTGGTCGAACGTTTGCTTCAGTAAATCTCGCGCGCGGTATTGAGTCCTCGCCGAATCGCTGCTACGCTGCGCGCTCACGCATCGAGTTCAAATCAAAATCAATTCGCAATCTCAAGGAGAAAGTTCCAGTGAACAAGATTCGCTTCGCTGCCCGTCGTTCGTTTCTCTGTCTCGCCTGCGCCATCTGTTTTTCCGCGCAAGCTCAAAACCCTGCGCCGCAAGCGCCCGCGACGCCCGCCGACCTGAAAGTCCCCGCGGGATTCAAAGTTTCGGTCTTCGCCTCCGAGGTGACCGGCGCGCGGTTGATGGCCGTCAGCCCCGACGGCGTGCTTTACGTCGCTCGCCAACCGAAAGGCGATGTCGTGGCGTTGCCCGACCGCGACAGGGATGGCAAGGCCGACAAGATGGAGGTCGTTGCTACCAACCTGGTGCGCCCGCACAGTCTGGCTTTTCACAAAGGCTTTTTGTACATCGCCACCAACCCGACCGTGCTGAAAATGAAATACGCCAACGGCAAGATCGAGGGAACGCCGGTTAAAGTCGTTGACCTGCCGGTTTCGACCACGCCGCACTGGACGCGCACTATCGGCTTCGGCAAAGACGGCAAGCTCTACGTCGCCATCGGCTCATCGTGCAACCTTTGTGAAGACGAAGATCAGCGCCGCACGACGATCATGGTTTACAACGCGGATGGCACAGGCGGGCGCGCTTACGCCAAAGGGTTGCGCAACGCCATCGGCTTCGATTGGGACCCGAAGACCGGCGCGCTCTGGGCCGACGATATGGGCGAAGACAAACAGGGCGAAGAGAAACCCGCCGATGAAATCAACCGCATCGAAGACGGCAAACATTACGGCTGGCCTTATTACATCGGCGCCAACATCCCAAACTCGAATTTGACGAACGCCAAAGGCTCGTTGAAAGCTTCCGACGCCACGCCGCCCGCCTTCGAGTTGCAACCGCATTCGTCGCCGATTGACCTGCGTTTTTACACCGGCAAAAAATTCCCGGTGGCCTGGCGCGGCGCGATGTTCGTCGCGCTGCACGGCTCTTCACCGACGGCGCGCAAGGATCGCATTCCGGGCGCGGTCGTCCGTGTTGTGTTCAAAGACGGCAAGCCGGCTGGCGTTGAAGATTTCGTGACCGGCTGGATGAAGGATGGCCAGATAATGGGCCGCCCGGCTGGGCTGATCACCGGGGCGGATGGAGCGTTGTACATCTCCGACGA
>JAJVID010000064.1:0-35509 GCA_022072205.1 Acidobacteriota bacterium | reverse complement strand
TGTTCAAAGACGGCAAGCCGGCTGGCGTTGAAGATTTCGTGACCGGCTGGATGAAGGATGGCCAGATAATGGGCCGCCCGGCTGGGCTGATCACCGGGGCGGATGGAGCGTTGTACATCTCCGACGACAACAAAGGATTCATCTATCGCGTCAGCTACGAAAAGTAAGCAGGAGTTAGCCACCGAGAACACAGAGGCCACAGAGGAAATCATTTCGCTCTGTGGCCTCTGTGTTCTCGGTGGCTTTGATCTATCCCTTCACGCACACAACTTGCCTCAGCGTGTGCGCGATCTCGACCAGATCGCTCTGCGCCGCCATAACATCTTCAATCGGCTTGTAAGCCATTGGCGTCTCATCAATCACGTCTTCGTCCTTGCGGCATTCGATGCCCGCCGTCGCTTTTTCGTGATCGGCGGTGGTGAAGCGGCGTTTGGCTTCGTTGCGCGACATCGCGCGGCCCGCGCCGTGCGAGCACGAATGGAAGCTCTCGTCGGCGCCCAAACCGCGCACGATGTATGACCGAGCGCCCATCGAGCCGGGGATGATTCCCATATCGCCAATGCGAGCGCGAACCGCGCCTTTGCGCGTGACGAAGACCTCTTCGCCGTAATGCTCCTCGATGGCGACGTAGTTGTGATGGCAGTTGACCGCCGTCTTGGTCAGATCGAACTCAGGGACTTCGCCCGAAGCGGCCACCGCGTCAACGATCTGCTCCATCATCAGCTTGCGGTTGTACATCGCGAACTCCTGCGCCCAGTGGACGGCCTCGACGTAATCGTCGAAATGCTCCGTGCCCTCGTTGAAATACGCGAGGTCTTTGTCGGGCAGGTTCTTGATGTGCCCGCGCATGTCGTTCTTCGCCATCTCGATGAAGAACGTGCCGATGCGATTGCCCACGCCGCGCGATCCGCTGTGCAGCATGAACCAGACCTGATCGTTTTCGTCCAGGCAGACTTCGATGAAGTGGTTGCCTGTGCCGAGCGTGCCCAGATGGTTCACGTGATTGCCGCGATCCAGCTTCGGATACTTTTCGATAATCGCCTTGTACCCGATCTCAAGCTGCCGCCACACGCCGGTTTGACGGCGAGGTATTTCACCCCACGCGCCTTTGTCGCGCCGTCCTCCGTTGTCGGTGCGCCCGTGCGGAACGGCTTTTTCAATCGCGCGGCGGATGTCGCGCAGATTGTCCGGCAGATGATTCGCGTTCAAAGTCGTTTGCACAGCCATCATCCCGCAACCAATATCCACCCCAACAGCCGCCGGAATGATTGCGCCTTTGGTCGGGATGACGCTGCCTACGGTTGCGCCGATGCCCCAATGCACGTCGGGCATTGCGGCGACCCACTTGTAGACGAACGGCAACTGCGCGACGTTCAAAAGCTGTTTCTTCGCTTCGTCCTCCAGCTTCACGCCTTTCGTCCAGGCCTTGATCGGAACGGCGTTTTCGATCTCGATCAGATTGTATTTCGTATCTTCCATTGCCTCATGCTCCGACAATGGCCGTCGCTCTTCAACCGTCGCTGCCGAATTTCAGTCCGGGATCGTGATAGCCGGTTGATCGGGCGCGGACTTTCTTCGTCAGTTCAAAGACAATGGATAAGAGGCGATTTGGTTCAAACGGTTTGCGCAGCACGCGCGTCGCTCCCTGAGTGGCGGCGAGGGCGAGTTGATCGGGGCCGAATGCGGTGACGGCGATGATCGGCAGGCTGACCCACTTCTCGTCGGCGCGAATGTGGCGGATGAGGTCAATGCCGCTCAGGTTCGGCATGTGGATGTCGGTGATGAGCAGGTCCGGTTGGAGATCGTCGAGCATTTCCAGCGCCGCCTCGCTGTCGCCTGCTCCTTTCACTTCGAAGCCTGCGCGCGACAGCACCAGATCGTACAGCGCGCGGCTGTCGTCGTTATCTTCGACAACTAAGATCATCAGCCTCTTCATCGCTTCTCCCTGAGACAGGTGGAACAATTTTGATCAAATAATGCAACAACAGCGTAGGGGCGGGTTTTCCCCGCCCAGGCCCCTCAGCAGCGGGTACAGCGGGGCAGGTTTTCCCCGCCCAGGCCCCTCAACGGCGGATGCGGGCGGGGAAAACCCGCCCCTACGCTGTTGTTGCATTGATTTTCAAACGCCATGCGAATTGTCCCGCCAACTATTTCAATCGCTCCGGTTGAAATTGCTGGCCAGCGTCGCCACCACGACTTCCAATTCAGCCGGTTCTATCGGCTTGGGCACGTGCATCTGGAAGCCCGCCTGGAGCGCCTGCACGCGGTCTTCGGCGCGGGCGTAAGCCGTCAACGCGACCGCCGGAATTCTCCCGCCGCGTCCATGTTCCATCGCCCGCACCCGCCGCAGCAATTCATAACCGTCCATCCCCGGCATATTGATGTCCGACACGAGCACATCAGGCCTTTCGGCGGCAAGGTAATTCAACGCCTGCTCAGCGTCGGCTGCGGTCGTCACTTCGGCTCCGAAACTGCTGAGCACAGCGCTGAGCACGTCTCGCGCGTCTTCGTCATCGTCCACCACCAGCACCTTCACTCCGCTGAGCGACGGCAGCGCGCCGATTTTCGATTGAAGCTGCCGGCTCTCGATGGCGGGAACGACTTCCGATCTGTCCTGCGCTATCGGCAGTTTAACTGTGAAGGTCGCCCCCTGGCCGACGCCGGGGCTTTCAGCCGTGACGCTCCCGCCGTGCGCCTCGACGATGAATCGCACAATCGCCAGTCCCAGCCCCAGCCCTGCGCGCGCGCCCGCGTCGGTGCGATTTGCTTGCCGGAACCGGTCGAAGATGTACGGCAGGAATTCCGGGCTGATGCCTCGGCCCGTGTCGCTCACCCGTAATTCGACGTGCGCGCCTACGCGCTTCAGTTCGACTTCGATTCGTCCGCCATCGGGCGTAAATTTGATCGCGTTCGAGAGCAGATTCCAAACCACCTGTTGCAGCCGCTCAGCGTCGCCGATGACGCTGATCCCGGCGCCGCTTTTTGTCAGGCGCAGGTCAATCCCTTTGGCCTCGGCGGACGGGCGCATGTCGCCGGCCACGCCTTCCACCGCTCGATCCAGCGCGGCTGGGCGCATCCGGACGCTCAGCTTGCCGGAGACGATGCGCGAAACGTCGAGCAGATCTTCGATCAGCCGCGATTGCGATTGCGCGTTGCGTTCGATGATTTCCAGCGCGCGCTCCAATTGATCTTCCCGCACCTTGGGATCGCGCAGCAGCCTGCTCCAGCCGAGGATGGCGTTGAGCGGCGAGCGCAATTCGTGCGAGACAGTGGCCAGGAATTCGTCTTTCAACCGGTTCGCCTTCTCGGCTTCGGCGCGCGCTTCCCGCTCACTGGCCAGAAGCCGCTCCCGCTCCTCCTCCGCCCGTTTCTGCGCAGTCAGATCGCGGAAGATTTTGACGTATCCAAGCAACTTGCCGGGCAATTCGCCGGACGCGTCGCGCAACGGCATCATCAATCCGGAACCCCAGAACCGGGAGCCGTTCTTGCGGATGTGCCAGCGCTCACTGACCGACCGGCCTCTGGCCACCGCCTGGCGCATTTCCTTTTCAGGATAAGCGCTCTCAATGTCTTCCGGCGGGAAGATGATGTGGGCAGGCTTCCCGATCATCTCCGCTTCGCTGTAACCCAGAATGCGTTCAGCGCCGGTGTTCCAACCCGTCACGTGGCCGTGCAGGTCGGCGGTGATGATGGCGAAATCAATGGCGTTCTCCACCAGCAGCCGGTACCGCTCCTCGCTCTCGCGCAGCAAATCCTCGGCGCGCTTGTGGTCTTCAATGTCCGTGCATGTGCCGAACCATTTGATGATCTCTCCCTGATCGGTGCGCAGCGGCACAGCGCGCGCCTTGAACCAGCGGTAGACGCCATCGGCGCGGCAAATGCGGAAATCTATGTCGTAGGCGCGATTTTCGTTCACCTGCCGGTTCCAGGCCATGATCACAAACTCCCGGTCGTCGGGGTGGACATATTCGAGCCAGCCGAAGCCAAGTTGCCTCGATTCCGGGGCGCCGGTGTAAAGCGTCCACTGCGGGCTGAGATAATCGCATTCGCCGTCGGGGCGGCAGGTCCAGACCAAATGCGGCAAACTCTCGGCCACCAGCCGGAAGTATTGCTGGCTCTGTTGCAACCGCTCTTCGTATTCCTTGCGCTCGGTCAGGTCGCGCAAAACTTTGGTGAAACCCATCAGATTCCCGCCATCGCGCACACCTGTCGTGATTCCACCGGCCCAGAATCGCTCGCCGCCCTTGCGCATCATCCAGCGGTCGTCGCTGGCCGAACCATATTCCGCCGCAAGCTCCAGTTCCTTATCGGCGGCGCCTGCGGCCACAGCCTCCGGCGTAAACAGCATCTTGAAGTGCTGGCCGATGAACTCGTCCTCGTCATATCCCAACAAGTTTTTACACCCCTCGTTCCAGCTTGTGATGACGCCGCGCGGATCGGTGGTGAAGATGGCGTAATCCTTCACCTGAGCTATGAGATTGCGGTAAGACTCCACGCTTTCATGGGGCATAGCTTTCTCCTACTTGCTCTTACTTGCGCCCGGCGCGCGCGACCCGACGCCAGGCCGATTTCCTAATTCGTTTTCAGCCTGTACGCATTCGTACTGAAGAAATACGGCGTATGATCAGTACTCGGCTGCCTCATCCGCCGATCCTGACGGAGTGGCCATGCGCCGACAAACGTTGACCCCTTACGTCTCAGCCCGTGTAGCGTTGCCGCAGGACGCTTTCAGTTCCTTGATCGTACTAATCAGAAAATCGCTGTCGAGCGGTTTCTTCAGCACGACATTGGCGCCGACAGCCAGCGCGTCCGCTTCGTAATGGTCTCCGTATGCCGAAATCACCACAATCGGAATTTGCGCCAATTCAGGCGTGCTTCTAACGTGCCTGATCAGGTCGCCTCCGCTGACCGTCGGGAGCAGAAGGTCGGTGACCAGAACATCAGGTTTGATTTCGCGAAGGATGTCTATCGCCTTTTCGCCGTCGGAGGCCGTCGTCACAATGAATCCTTCGTTTTCCAATATCATCTGTAATAGTTGTTGGGAGTCGAGATTGTCCTCCGCGATCAGAACCTTGGTTCTGCTCATAATTCCTCCTTGCGCGCATTTTCGAGGTTATCGCAAGCCACCCGCGATGTGATCAAATGTATTGCGGCAACACCTGTACCATTAGTCCGAATTGCAGGGAGGGAAACTTTCAGCCGATGCGTTCGCCTGCTTCGCCCGGTTCGACCAGAATGGTTTTGAATGAAGAGAGTCTGACCTGTCCGGGCGCGAAGCCTTTCATTTTGCTCACGAATTTTCGTTCGCAGTAATTGACCGCGACTTTGGCGTTGGTTCGGGCCTGGCTGAATTTCGCGGCCAGTTGAGCGGCTTCGGCGATGGCGCGCGGCGGAACTGGTTTGCGTTGCGGATTGCGGAGCACGACGTGCGAGCCGGGATAATCCGCCGCGTGAAACCAGAGATCGAACGACTTGGCGACGCGGAAAGTCAGATGATCGTTGTCGCGGTCGGCGCGCCCGACCAGAATTTCGTATCCGTCGCTGGAGCGGTAACGGCGCACTCCCGGAATTTTCTCTTCTTTGGCTTTCCTGGCGGGCTGTGGAGATTTCTTTTCGCGCGGCGGTTGAAGCGCGGGCAGGTTGAATTGCGCGGCGAATGAATTCAAATCATCCGCGCGGATGGCTGTGGCGAGTTCGGCGAGTTGTTTTTCAAGCTGCGCGATTTCGGTTTCGATCTGCGGCAGGCGCGCGTTGATGTTCTCGAAGCCGTGCCGCGCCTTTCGCGCCAGCTTGAAATAATGCTCAGCGGCTTCCTGCGCCGACGGCTTGTTGGCCGAAGGGATTTCGATTCGCTTCTGCGCCTCGTCGTAAAAATCGGTGACCAGAAAAACGCCGCCGGTCTTTTCAGCCTGATGCAGGTTGGCCAGCAGCAATTCGCCGTAACGCTGATGCAGTTCGCGGTTTGAAAATCCTTCAAGCTCGCGTTTCAGGTTGGCCGCGAGCGCGCGCCGCTTCTTGAGTTGCGATGAGAGATGCGAATTGATCT
Organism: Acidobacteriota bacterium; assembly: GCA_022072205.1. Taxonomy (GTDB): domain Bacteria; phylum Acidobacteriota; class Blastocatellia; order RBC074; family RBC074; genus JAJVID01. The sequence continues at coordinate 29,463 of JAJVID010000064.1, read as the reverse complement.
TCTGTTTCAGCGCGAGAAATCTGCGCCGTTCGTCAATCAGAGCGAAGCAGGCGTCGGCGGCTTCGTTGACGGTCGGGAATCCCGTCTGGCGCTGACCTGAAAGAGATTCGAGTTCAATCGGCGATAAAACCAGGTTGAATTCATCGCGCCCGATCTCGCGCTTCAATTCGTCAATTGCGGACGATGAATAAATCGTCGGCTTCGGCGGAGATTCAAACAGGTCGCTGAGCAAACTCCGCAAAGCTTCATCCGGCTTTTCCCGCCGCGCCCGCTGAGCCAGTTCGCGCGCGTAAATCGCGGAAAACCCGATCAAATGTTTCTGCGCGGCTTCGGCCACATCGCCGCCGCTGGCCGCAATCAATCCATCGAGCTTTTCCGGCGAGCAGAGAAACGGGTCGAGTTTGTTGGTTGGCGGCGCAGGCTCGACGTAATTCGTGATCGTCTCGTCGCGTTCGCGAAGCGAAGCGATGATCCGCGACTGTTCGGTCAGCAGGACGTTGGCGGCGCGTCCCGTCAGAGTCACGATCATCCTGCGCCGCGCGGTTCGCCCGTCTTCGTCTTCGGCGTCGAAATCAAAATAGATCACGCGGTCGTAGCCGAGCTTTTCAACAGCCGCGAGCCGCGCGCCTCCCAGATATTTTTTGACCAGCGCGGCGAAAGCCGTGTCTGATCGCAATTCATCGCCGAATTGTTTCGGATTTCGCGCGGTCAGATAAAACGCCAGCCGCTGCGGATCGGTTGAAATCATCAACCAGCGTTCATTGCGCAGCCCGGAGCGCAGATGAAAATCAATCGCCAGATCGGTCGCGCCGATCTGATAAATTTTGCCGAGCCGATGGCCAGTGAGCATCGGCTCAAGCTCATTCACGACGGTTTGCAGCAGAAAGTTATCCACACCGGTAGGCGGTCTTCACGCTTCGGATACGGTTGTGCCGGAGACGAGATCGGGCAGGCTTCTTTGATACAGGTTGAGCCGTGTAACCAGGTAATTCAACGGGGGGAAGAGGAAAGCGAATGTCGCCGCCACTGCGCGCAACGTCGTTTGCCGGCGTGTCACCGGCAGACTTTCGTCATCACTGTTGACCAGATTCAGGTTGAGCATCGCCATTCCGAACGTGCGCCCGGCCAGCGTCAGCGTCACGATCTGGTAAATAAAAGCCACAGCCGCGAGCAGCAACACCATTATGAAAAACGGGCCGACGCCCAATGACGTGTTCAACACCGCGTACGCGCCGAAGATCGGCAGATAGGTTGTCGAGATGATTTCAAAATCGCAGGCTCCGGCCAGCGTGCGCACCCACAGCGTGGCGGGGACGGCTTCGGGCAGCGGCGGCGGTTCGGGAGCTTGCGCGATTTCGATGACCTGCGTCGCAACCTGTTTGTCGGCGGCGGTCGGCAAGGGTTTGCCGCGTGAAGGCTGTCCGGGCGCCGGGCGCTGGGCCGGTTCGGGGCGGCGCGGTTCGTAACGCGCTTCCGCTTTTGGTTCGGCGGCGGACTGCGGTTTTGCGCGCGGCGTCAGTATTTTCGATACGGGGGCAGGCGCCGGTTTCGGTTCAGGTTTCGCGTCCGGCTCTCGATTGGTCTTCGGCGTCAGCGTCTTTGTCTCGACGCGATTGACGGGCGGGCGAGTAGCGTAGGGATTGTTCGTCTGGCCGCCTCCCGGAATGTTTTCAGGAGCGACGACTCGATTGCCGGGTTGATTGGCGGCCTGAGATTTCGATTGATCTCCAGGTCTGTTGATCAACGGTTGGCCCGCCGGTTTCGGTTTCGGCGCAGCGACGCCAGACTCGCCGCGAGTTTCGGATCGAGGTTCCGCCGGAACCGCGATCCGTGGCAGCGGTCTTGTGTCCGGCCTCCGCGCAGGCTCTGGCGTTATTTCATCCACCTCAGGTTGATGTAGCGCGGCGGCGGCTGCGCGCGCGGACTGCCTGGCGGCGCTGGCGGTGGCCGTAATTGCGGGAGCATGCGGCGACCAGCGGATTCGGTTCAACGCCGATTCGACAATCGGATTCCGATCCAGGTCTACCTGCTTAATCTCGTCCGGCGGCGATGGCGCGACAAGTTCCCCGGTATTGCGCTTCTCTCGAATCTGACGAACGCGCTCTTTCAACTCGGCGCGCCAGGGCGGATAAGCCGCTGACCCATCGTGGCTATCTTCAACGTGGCTGGCTGGCGCGGCCTGCGGCCTGGGCGCCAATCGCGTAATTTCCGTTTGTCTGCTTTCCTGTTTGTTCGCTACAGGAGGGAAGCGGATCAGGTTGGCGTCAGCGTCTTTTCGCGGGACGATTCTGGGAAGCTCGGTCAGCGGCGAAGTCGCGCGAGACTGGTTAGGTTGAGTCTCGCCGGGGCGGCGTTGCGCGGGTTGTTGTCCCCCGCGTTGCGACCGCCAATCGCCACGCAGCGCGTTATTGTGATTACACACACGGCAAATGATCGCGCCGCCTGTCAACTCGTTACCGCAACTTTCGCACTTCATCGTTACTATCTCGGGCTACTTCGGGTGATCTTGTTTGTGCGAGCCAGTATTGCGCTCGGAATGTCGAATGGTTTTGAAAGATTGATTTCGTTACCTGAAAACGCGGCGATAGTAGCAAAGGCTGATAAACAAGGCAAGAAATTGCTGCGCCCAAAAGAGATACAAGCTTTGGCCGCGAGTGTGCGTTGCGGTACCGACAAGCAGCGCAATGGCCGACCATATTTCATATCTCATATTTCGTATCAATAACTTTCGGATTTGACATGTTCAAGACGCGGCGGCTTAGGGCGCCAATCATTCTTCTGGCGGCGATTGCGGCGGTCGCCGCGCCGGTGAATTGCCACAGGCCGGCGGATCAGCCGGGCCGGACGCTGGCGCTGGGCAACGGTAAACCGCCGATCATTTTTATTCCCGGCATCCTCGGCTCGCGATTGGTCAACCGGCTGAATGGGGAAACGGTGTGGCCCGATTCAAATGGGGATGATCTGGCGCTTCCCATCTCGTCGCCGGTACTGGCCGAAAACAAGGATGATTTGATAGCGACTGAAGTTCTGGAAGACGCCAAGGTCCGCGCGTTCATTCCTAAAGTGTCAGTGTACGGGCCGCTGCTGAAGAATCTCGAACTTTACGGCGGATACCGGCGCGGCGATTTCGCTTCGCCTCAGCCGTCCGGAGCCGCTGACACCTTTTACGTTTTCCCCTATGACTGGCGGCGCGACATCGTCGAATCGGCGCGGGCGCTGGGCTGTGCGATTGAAGACCTCAAACGGCGGCTGGGGCGGCCCGATCTGCGCTTCGACATCGTGGCGCATTCGATGGGCGGCCTGATCGCGCGCTATTACGCGATGTACGGCGGGCGCGACGTTCTCTACGATCAGCGCCCGTGCCCCGATTGGTCGGGCGCGCGCAACCTGGGCAGGATCGTGATGATCGGCGCGCCGAACGCGGGTTCGATGAACGCGTTTCGCGTGTTGCTGCGCGGCTATTCGGCGACGGACGCCGCAAGACGATCCAGCAGTTTGTTGCGAAAGATCAAGCGCAAGCTGCCGATGGCGCGGGTCAGCGCCCGCGTGGTCTTCACCGCTCCGGCGATTTATCAACTGCTCCCGCCGCAAGGTTATGCGCGGTTCTTCGACGAGAATTTGCAGCCGTTACCGGTCGCGCTTTACGAGGTCGAAACCTGGCGGAGATATAACTGGTCGGCGGCCTTCAACCCCAGGTTGCGTCAACGCGAATTGGAGCGGCTGGTGAAAGACCTGGGGCCATTTGCCGGTCAGGCCGAGAGTTTGCGGCGCCACAACGAACGCGAACGGTTTCTGCTCGTGGCGCTATGGCGCGCTGCGGCGTTTCAAAACGCGCTGGCGATTCCAGCCCCGCTTCCTGCGAACCTGCGATTTATTATCATCGGCGGCGATTGCGCGAGCACGCTTGACGGAGCCGTGATCATCACGGGCATTGAGCCTCGCACGACATTCAGGCCTTCGGATTTTTCCGGCGAAAATGGATTGAAGAGAAAAGTCGCGGAATTGATCTTCAATCCCGGCGACGGAATTATCACGCGCCGCAGCTTGCTTGGCCATCCGCTGGGCGCGCAGTCGCCTGTTCCCACAGCGATGCGCTCGACGCCCGTCGAGACGGTTTTTTTCTGCCGGTCTCACAACGGCCTGTTAGCAGACGCGGCGGCGCAAAACTATCTGTTGATGGCGCTGCTGAGTAGCCAGCAATAACGTCATCAATGACGCCGCGATTTTGTCTGATTCGCTCTTCCTTTAATCGAACGCCTGATGGAAACTAAGTCAAACCAATCTTCACGAGGAAGTCTGTAACGGAACGATTGCGGGATGCGGCGCCATATTTCATATGCGATATTCGATATGAAATATGAAATATGAAATATGAGTGGCGATCACACCACGCTGATCGTTCGATGGAAAATATGAGAGGGAAGCCCCTGACACGTTCACTCGTTATCTTCGCGCTCATCTGCGCTGCGGTTGCGCTGCGCGGTGGCCGGGCGCAATGGGCGCAGAGCGCGCCGCCCGATTTCGAGAAATCGGTTTTGCCGTTCCTGGCTGATAATTGTTACGCCTGCCATAACGCCCGGCGCAAATCGGGCGAACTGAACCTTGAGCTTTACAAGACCGCCGCTTCGATCACTCAGGAACGGGATACCTGGGAGCATGTTTTGCAGAAGCTGCGAACGGGCGAGATGCCGCCCAAAGGCGCTCCGCGCCCGGACGCGGCGGAGTTGACAGTCGTCATTGGCGCAATCGAAAAAGAATTCGATCTCGCCGACCGGTTGGCCAAACCCGATCCGGGGCGAGTCGCTGCCCGTCGTTTGAATCGCGCCGAATACAACAACACTGTGCACGATCTGCTCGGCGTCAATTTCCGCCCGGCTGATGATTTTCCGCAGGACGATTCGGGCTACGGCTTCGACAACATCGGCGATGTGCTTTCGCTTTCGCCCGTGCTGATGGAGAAATATCTGAACGCCGCCGAAAAGATCGCGCGCGCGGCGGTTTTCGGCCCTGAGCCGTTGAAGCCGTCGCTTGCGCGTCTGCGCCCGCCGCTCGGAAAAATCATCCCTTCAATCAAGCCGCTGCTCGATTACGATTTGACGGGGCTGGGCCTGCCCAACGCGATTCACGCCACATACCGTTTTCCAGTGGACGCTGAATACAATCTGCGAATCAACCTGGGCGGCGTGCGCCCCGCCGGATCAGAGCCGATTCAGATCGCGCTGTGGATTGACGGGCAGCAGATCAAAACTGGGAGCTTCGATCCCGACGGCGTCGCGTCATTCTCGGAAGATCGGCAGGACCTCGCCGGAATGACGTGGGATTTCCGCGCGAGCGTTACAGCGGGCGAGCATTGGGTGGCCGCCTCCGTCCTGCGAATGTACGAAGGGATGCCCGCGAGTTACGGCGGCCCGAATCCGTCGAAGCGTCCCATACCGCCCACCCCTGTCTTCAGACCTCCGAAGGCCAAAATTACGCCCGAACATCTGGCTGAACTCAAAAAGATATTTGAGGCGAAGCTGGCGCAGAGAGTTCCGGTCAACGAAGTCCGGCTCGCCGGGATTGATGTCGGCGGGCCTTACGATCAGGCGAAAGGGCCGTCGGCTGAGAGCTTGAAAAAGGTTTACGCCTGCGGTCACCTCGATGGCAATCACCTGCCGGGATGCGACCGCAAGATCGTCAGCAGCCTCGCTCGCCGCGCTTATCGCCGCCCCGCTACGCCCGAAGAAGTGAGCAGGCTGACCGGCCTGATTTCGATGGCCGTAGCGAAGGGCGATTCGTTCGAGGAAGGACTCGTTCAGGCGTTGCAGGCGATGCTGGTCTCGCCGCGCTTCCTCTTCCGCATCGAACAGGATCGCAAACCGGCGAGGGCCGAAGATGTTTATCAAATAAGCCAGCACGATCTGGCCTCGCGCCTCTCGTATTTTTTGTGGAGCAGCATGCCCGACGAAGAGTTGCTGCGATTGGCCGACGAGCAGGCGCTGCGCAAACCCGGCGCGCTCGAAGCGCAGGTACGGCGGATGTTGAAAGACCCGAAGGCGCAGGCTCTGGCCGAAAATTTCGGCGGACAGTGGCTCGAACTGCGCAAGCTGGAATCGGTCAAACCGGATCGAGAGCGTTTCCCCGAATTCGAGGAATACCTGCGGATGTCCATGCGCCGCGAAACCGAGATGTTTTTTGAAAACATCGTGCGCCAGGATCGCAGCGTCGTTGATTTCATTGACGGCGATTACACGTTCCTGAACGAACGGCTGGCGCGGTTCTATAAAATCCCGAACGTCATCGGGCCTGAGTTCCGGCAGGTTTCGCTTGCGGGGAACACGGAGCGCGGCGGAGTTCTGACGCAGGCCAGCGTGTTGACCGTTTCGTCCTATGCCACGCGCACATCGCCGGTGCTGCGCGGAAAATGGATTCTGGAAAACATCCTGAATGCGCCGCCACCGCCGCCGCCGCCCGACGTGCCCACCCTGGACGAAGCCAGGATTGGTTCGTCAATGACCTTGCGACAGCAGTTGGAGGAGCATCGCAAGAACGCGACCTGCGCGGCTTGCCACGCGCGAATGGACCCGCTCGGCTTCGGTCTGGAAAACTTCAACGCCATCGGCCAATGGCGCACGCAGGATGGAAAGTTTCCGGTAGACTCTTCCGGCACGCTGCCCGATGGAAGATCGTTCAGCGGGCCGCAGGAGTTGAAAGTTATCCTGAAAGCCGACCGCAACGCTTTCGCGCGAGGGCTGACCGAGAAGTTGTTGACTTACGCGCTGGGACGCGGCCTTGAACGTTACGACCGCCCGGTGGTGAAGAAAATTGTGGCCCGCGCGGCGATGAACGATTACCGGTTCTCCAGCCTCGCGCTGGAGATTGTGAACAGCTTGCCGTTTCAATACCGAAGAGGATTTGCCCGCGACGACGCGGTGAAACAGTAGAATCGTCCACCAAGAGGAGAGAGATACAAATGATCATCACACGCAAGCATTTGCCGAGGAGAACTTTCCTTAAGGGCATGGGCGCCGCCGTCGCGCTGCCGATGCTGGACGCGATGACGCCCGCGCTGGCCGCTCCGGCGAAAACTCCGGCCCGGCTGGCTTTCGTCTATGTGCCGAACGGCATAGTCAACATTGACTGGTGGACGCCGGAAGGTGAGGGCAGGGATTTTAAATTCTCGCGCATCTTGAAACCTCTGGAATCGTTGCGCGACGACATCTTCGTGTTGACTGGCTTGGATGATCACAACGGCAACGCGCTTGGCGACGGCCCCGGCGATCATGGACGCGCGGGGGCTTCATTTCTCTCCGGCGTCCATTGCCGCAAGACCGCCGGCGCGGATATTCAAGCCGGCGTCTCGGCGGATCAAGTCGCCGCGCAACTTGTCGGCGGCAAGACGCGTTTCGCCTCGCTCGAACTCGGCTGCGAGGATTCGCGCACTGTCGGCAATTGCGATTCGGGTTACAGTTGCGCTTACACGAACAGCATCTCGTGGCGCACGCCGACGACGCCCAACCCGCCGGAGATCAATCCGCGAATGGTTTTCGAGCGGTTGTTCGGAACCGCCGACCTGAGCCTCGCGCCTGAAGTTCGCGCCCGCCGCGCCGAATACCGCAAGAGCATCCTCGACCTCGTTCAGGAAGACACGATGAAATTGACCGGCAAACTCGGCTCATCCGACCGCCGCAAGATTGACGAATATCTTTACGCTGTCCGCGAGGTCGAGAAGCGAATCGAGAGCGCCGAGAAGGACAACCGCGCGATCGAGCCGAAGATCGAGAAACCCGCTGGAATCCCAATCGGCTTTGCTGAATACGCCGGGCTGATGTGCGATCTGCTGACGCTGGCGTTCCAGGCCGACCTGACGCGTATCTCGACGCTGATGTTCGCGCGCGAAGGCAGCAACCGCGTCTATCCCGAAATCGGCGTCCCCGATCCGCATCATCCCCTGACGCACCACCGCAACAATCAGGACTGGATCGAGAAAGTCGTCAAGATCAACCAGCATCACATCGAACTGTTTGGACGATTCCTGAAGAAGTTGAAAGAGACGAAGGACGGCGACGGCGCGCTGCTCGACCACTCGATGATCGTTTATGGCTGCGGCATCAGCGACGGCAATCGCCACAACCACGAAAACCTTCCGATCCTGCTCGCCGGCCGCGGCGATGGCAGGCTCAAGCCCGGACGCCACATCGTCTACAAGCCGAACAAGCCGATGACGAATCTCTACCTGACGCTGCTCGATTGCATGGACGCGCATCCCGAAAAAATCGGCGACAGCACGGGCAAGGTCGAACACCTCACTGAAATCTGATCTGATAGAGCAAGCAGGAAAAGAGATTACGGAACAAACGGAAATAACGGAATGAGCGGAAAAGCGTCTGGGCAGGGCCGGAAAGTTTTCCGTCTGTTCCGTTATTTCCGTTTTTTCCGTATTCTCTCTTTCTGTTTTTTCACAGCGCTTATTTCGACGCCACTGATGCGATAAATGTCTACGTATGCTCAAACCAAAGAAGGTTCTGACTTGCGTCGCGCAATAATCCGTTGCGCGACGCTGATGGCGCTGTGCGCGGCGTTGGCCTCTCTTTTCGTCAACTTTTCAATTGAAGCGCAGGAGAAGCAAAAGCCTGAGGAGTTCGGCTCCAGCCTGAAGCGGCTGAAGTGGGACGAGAAGCGGCAGGAGATGGTCGAAGCGAAGAAGGAAAATGCCCGCGCGGATTCGGCAGGCCCGGATGATGTTATTCGGGTGGAGACGGCGCTGGCGGTTTTCGACATTCTGGCGCTCGACAAAGATGGGCGGGCCGTCATGGGCTTGAGCAAGGATGATTTCGTCATCGCCGAAGACGGCAAGACGCAGGAGGTGGCGAGCCTCTCGCTGGGTGACGGCTCGACCGTTCCGCGTTCCATCGTGCTGATTATTGATTACAGCGGCAGCCAGGCTCCGTTCATTGAAAACAGCGTGGCGGCGGCCAGGACGCTGGTGGACAAGCTGAAGCCGAATGACCGCATGGCGATTGTGACCGACGACGTTGCGCTGCTGGCGCCGTTCACACAGGACAAGAAGAAACTCAAGGCCGGTTTGGACTCGTTGCGGAAGAAGGCGAAGTCGGGGCGGCCGGGGCGCAGCGAACAGTACAGCGCGTTGATGGCGACGTTGAAAGAATTGGTCGGCGGTGTCCAGCGTCCGATCATTATTTTTCAAACGGACGGCGATGAGTTGAGCAAGCTCAGAAGCGCCGCAAACATTCCGCCCGGCGTTGAGGCGCCTCCGATGCTCCGCGATCAGTTCAAGGAATACAGCCTCGAAGATATTTACACCGCCGCGCAAAAGACGCGGACGACCGTCTACGCGGTCATCCCCGGCGTGCGCTTCGCTGGCGTTCCGCCCGAAGAGCATTTGGAACGAGCCAGAATCGTTTTCAATAAACAATTTCAGTTGCGGCAGGAATGGCGCGGATGGCGTCCGGAAGCGCCGGGATTTGAAGATTACCTTCGCTCGCGCGCTCGGACTCTGCTCCGCCAGCAACTGGCGCTGGCCGGAGTCGCCAAGCTGACGGGCGGATGGGCGGAATTTCTGGAAGAGCCTGAACAGGCTGCGGGAATCTACGACCGGATTTTCGCGGGGATCGAACGCCGCTACATCCTCACCTACTATCCGACAAACACCCGGCGCGATGGGAAATTGCGGCGGGTCGAAATCAAGGTGCGTGATCACCCGGAGTACAGCATACTGGGCAAGAAGTCTTATTACGCAGAGAGCCAGTAACTGCAATCTACGAACAATTCATCGGGGGAATTTATGCAAAAGGAAAGTTGTGACATCGGTCTGATCGGACTGGCCGTGATGGGCCAGAATCTGGTTTTGAATATGAACGATCACGGCTATCGCGTGGCCGTCTTCAATCGCACCGTCTCAAAAGTTGACGACTTCATTCAGAACGAAGCCGCCGGGACGCAGGTCGTGGGCGCGCATTCGATTGAAGAACTGGTCGCGGCTCTGAAGCGGCCCCGGCGCGTGATGCTGATGGTCAAGGCTGGCGAGACGGTTGATCAGATGATCGAGCATCTGCTGCCGCATCTGGAAAAAGGAGACATCATCATTGATGGCGGCAATTCGCATTTTCCCGACACGAACCGCCGGACGAAAGATCTGGCGGAGAAGGGAATCCTCTTCATCGGCACGGGTGTTTCGGGCGGCGAAGAGGGCGCGCGATTCGGCCCTTCGATTATGCCGGGTGGAAATCCGGCGGCGTGGCCGCACGTCAAAGAAATCTTTCAATCCATCGCCGCCAAAGTCGAAGACGGCTCGCCGTGCTGCGACTGGGTCGGCGAAAACGGCGCGGGGCATTACGTCAAGATGATTCACAACGGCATCGAGTACGGCGATATGCAACTCATCTGCGAGGCGTACGATTTGCTGAGAGCGGGGTTGGGCTTGAGCGCAGATGAATTGCACGAAGTCTTCGCCGAATGGAACAAGGGCGAACTGGACAGTTACCTGATCGAAATCACGAGCGAGATTTTCGCCAAGCGGGATGAAGACGGCGCGCCGATGGTGGACAAGATTCTGGACGCCGCCGGTCAGAAGGGAACCGGCAAATGGACAGGCGTCAACTCGCTCGAACTCGGCGTGCCTGTGACGTTGATCGGCGAAGCTGTTTATGCGCGCTGCCTGTCGGCGATGAAAGATGAGCGCGTCGCCGCGTCGAAGATTTTGACCGGGCCGAAGCATTCAGCGGCGCAAGACCGCGCTGAATTTATCGAAGACGTGCGACGCGCGCTGTATTGCTCCAAGATGATCTCGTATGCGCAGGGTTATATGCTGATGCGCGAGGCGGCGAAAGATCAGGGATGGAAATTGAATTTCGGCGGCATCGCGTTGATGTGGCGCGGCGGCTGCATCATCCGCAGCCGGTTTCTCGGCAAGATCAAAGAGGCGTTCGACAAGAATCCGCAATTGACCAATTTGCTGCTCGACGATTTCTTCAGCCGGACGTTGAACGAGTATCAAGCCTCGTGGCGGCGCGCCATCATCAAGGCCATCGAGTACGGCGTGCCGACGCCAGCGTTCTCGACGGCGCTGTCGTTTTTCGACGGCTATCGCGCAGAGCGTCTGCCGGCGAACCTGCTGCAGGCGCAGCGCGATTTCTTCGGCGCGCACACTTACGAGCGTGTGGACAAGCCGCGCGGCGAGTTTTTCCATACGAACTGGACGGGACGCGGCGGGCGAGTCTCGTCCGGAACATACAACGTTTAAAAGGATCAAAGCACATGAAACCATCCCCAACACTGTTCGCGCTTGTGACGTTGTTCGTTGTCTCGTTGGCTTTCGCGCAAGCCAATCAACCGCAGGAAAGCTATCCGCCGCATCCCGATTCGCAGCCGCAGCCCGGCGCGCCGAAAGGCGAGGTGATGAAGTTCACCTTCGAGAACTCGAAAATCTTTCCGGGTACGTGGCGTGAATACTGGGTCTACGTGCCCGCGCAGTACACGCCCGACAAGCCTGCCTGCGTTTACGTCAATCAGGACGGCGTGCAGTGGAATGCGCCGGTTGTCTTCGACAATCTGATTCACAAAAAAGAGATGCCCGTGACCATCGGCGTCTTCGTGATGCACGGGCGGGTGAAGGCCGCTAACGCCGACGCCGCGCTCGACCGATTCAATCGCAGCTACGAATACGATGGTTTGGGCGACAACTACGCGCGGTTCATTCTCGACGAGTTGTTGCCCGACGTTGAAACGAAGAAGACTTCGGATGGCCGGGCTATTCGATTGTCGAAGAACGGAAATGACCGCGCCATCGGCGGAGCGTCATCCGGCGCGATTTGCGCATTCACGGCGGCCTGGGAGCGGCCTGACGCGTTTTCGCGCGTGTTCAGCGCGATTGGAACTTATGTCGGTTTGCGCGGCGGACACAGCTACTCGACGCTGATTCGCAAATACGAGCCGAAGCCGATCCGCGTCTTTTTGCAGGACGGCGCGAACGATTTGAACATCTACGGCGGCGATTGGTGGATGGCGAATCAGGCGATGGAGCGCTCGCTGGCCTTCGCCGGTTACGAAGTTCAACACGTTTGGGGCGAAGGCGCGCACAACGGCAGGCATGGCGCGGCGATCTTTCCCGACGCGATGCGCTGGTTGTGGAAAGGCTGGCCGGAGCCTGTGAAAGCTGGCGTGTCGAAGAACGCCACGCTTGAGGCGATCTTGCTGCCTGGCGAAGGCTGGCAGCTTGTCAGTGAAGGCTACCGCTTCACCGAAGGCCCGGCGGTCAACGCGAAGGGCGAAATCTTTTTCACCGATGGGCCGAACAGCAAGATTCACAAGATCGGTCTCGACGGCAAGGTCAGCGAGTTCGCCAGCGACACAAAGCGCGCAGGCGGGCAGGCGTTCGGGCCGGACGGTCGGCTCTATTCGGTGGCGAGCGGGGATCAGAAGATCGTCGCTTATGACATCGGAAAATCCGGGAGCCAGCCGACGGTCATCGCTGAAGGCGTTCGCGGCAACGACATTGTGGTCGCGCGCAACGGGAACATCTACGTCACCGAACCGAATGTGCCAGCCGCCGACCAGAGCAACGTCTGGTTGATCAAGCCGAACGGCGAGAAGAAGGTCGTTGACGCGGGATTGCGCTACGCCAACGGCGTCACGCTCTCGCCCGATCAAACGCTGCTCTATGTCGCCGACTATCGTTCGCATTGGGTTTACAGCTATCAAATTCAGCCCGACGGCTCGCTGCAATACAAGCAGCCGTATTACTGGCTGCACGTCGCCGACACTGTTGACAGCAGCCAGGCCGACGGAATGCGAGTTGACGGCGATGGGCGGTTGTACGTTACGACGCGGATGGGCATTCAGGTTTGCGATCAGGCCGGGCGAGTGAACGCCATCATCCCGACGCCGAATGGCAGGGTCTCGAACGTCAGCTTTGGCGGCGAGAACTTCGATACGCTCTTCGCCACCTGCGGCGACAAGGTTTACAAACGCAAGCTCAAGGTCAAAGGCGCGAACGCCTGGGATATGCCGAATAAGCCTGCGGCGCCGAGATTGTGATTGGCGCGCGCTTGCTCACTCAACGACTCATCCACCTTAACTCTCTTTTCAGAATTCACGCGCAATTAACGCTCGATCATCAGGCTGCGCGCTGGTGTGACGATTGCAGAGACAGCAATCGAACTCCGGAGGCGAGTCTCTCCGGCGGGAATGGATGTAGCGGCGTACAAACGCTGTCTGTCAGAGAGACATTCCGTTGCGCGTTGTCAGGCGCGTCGCGGCCAAAGTGGAGGAGAGTTTATGCTGCATTTAATAGGTCAGATCATTTTCGGGTTGATAGTCGGGGTTATTGCAAAACTGCTGATGCCGGGCCGCGATCCGGGCGGAATTGTTCTGACCGCGATCATCGGGATTGTCGGCGCGCTGATCGGCACGCTGATCGGGCGCGTGTTGTGGGGAGGGCCGGGATATGAGGCTGGCTGGATCACTTCCATTCTCGGCGCGATAATTCTGCTTTGGATTTATAGAGCGCTGGTGGGAAGAAGGGCGCAAGCCGTCTGATGTGGTGATAGCCGAGATCAGAATCAAAACGCTGGGCGAGTTGCTCGACCAGGTTACGCCGCCGGAACCCGACCCGGCGACAGGGCGAAGGCGCGACAGCGGAGTCTATCGCGGGATGTCCGATGCTCGCTGGCCGCTGCTGACCAGCCTCGATCAACTCGGCGGCGTCAATCCACCTCACACAAAAGCCGGTTTGGAAGAGCATTTGTTGCGCAACTTCATTCGCTATTCGCGGCCACACCTCCCGCAGCATCCGATCAACGAATGGGAATTGTTGATCACGGCGCAACATCACGGGATGCCGACGCGGTTGCTCGATTGGAGTTACTCGCCGCTGGTCGCCGCGCACTTCGCCACCGTCAATGGGCAGGAACAATCGGATCGTGTGGTGTGGCGGCTCGATTGGCGGATGGTTCATCGCAAATTCGGGCTGCGCGAGTTGGCTCTGTTGACCGATGATCTGCAACGGGTCTTTAAACAAGATGAGCGGGCGGACGAACCGTTCACGCCGTGGGCGCTCTTTCAAAGAGACCGCGCGCAACGGGGCTTCGCCTGCATGATCGAGCCGCCGTCGCTTGACGCCCGCATCGTCACACAGTTCGCCACCTTCACGCTTTGCTCTGAAAAGCGTCAATCCTTCGACGGCTTTCTCAGTCATCACGGACTCGAAGCCGCTCTGACCAAATTCATCATCCCAGCCGGAGAAACTGCGCGCATCCGCGATCAACTGGATTTGGCGGGAGTTGACGAGCGGCTCATCTTCCCCGATCTGGACGGCGTGGCGGCGCGGATGCGGCGTTACTATTCCTGAATCATCGGTAAAAGGGCTTCGCCGAGACCGCTCATTTTTTTGATCCTCTAACTCGATATATAATCCGCGTCCGATTTGAAGAGTTCTTATAGGAGATAAAACAGACAAATGAATTCATTGAAATCCGATTCCGGCGCGAAGCCGGCCGAGGCTCCTGCTGAATCCGGCAGCCGATCCAATTTTATTCGCGACATCATCGCTGAAGACATCAGGACGGGCAAACACGGCGGGCGTGTGCAAACGCGCTTTCCGCCTGAACCGAACGGCTATTTGCACATCGGCCACGCCAAGGCGATCTATCTGGACTTCGGCCTGGCGGCGGAGTTCGGCGGCAAATGCAATCTGCGTTTCGACGACACAAATCCGTCGAAGGAAGAGACTGAGTACGTCGAAGCCATTATGGAAGACGTCGAGTGGCTGGGCTACAAATGGGATGGGTTGTTTTACGCTTCAGATTATTTCCAGCAGCTTTATGAATGGGCCGTGCAATTGATCAAAGCGGGAAAAGCTTTCGTGTGCGACCTCAGCGCCGATGAGATTCGTGAATATCGCGGCACGCTGACCGAGCCGGGCAAGGAAAGCCCGTATCGCAACCGTTCCGTCGCCGAGAATCTCGACCTGTTCGAGCGGATGAAGAACGGGGAATTCCCCGACGGCTCGCGCACGCTGCGCGCGAAGATTGACATGGCGTCGCCGAACGTGAATTTCCGCGATCCGGTGATGTACCGAATCCTGCACATGGAGCATCACCGCACAGGCAATCAGTGGTGTATTTACCCGATGTACGATTGGGCGCACGGGCAGTCCGATTCGATTGAGAAGGTGACTCATTCAATCTGCACGCTCGAATTCGACAACAATCGTCCGCTCTACAACTGGTACATCGAGCAGCTCGGCATCTTCCCATCCCAGCAGTATGAGTTCGACCGGCTCAGCCTCAGCTACACGATGATGAGCAAGCGCAAGCTGCTGCGGCTTGTGCAGGAAGGCCGCGTCGCGGGCTGGAACGATCCGCGCATGCCCACGTTGTCGGGAATGCGGCGGCGCGGTTACACGCCCGAAGCCATTCGCAACTTCGCGGCCAGTCTCGGAGTTTCCAAGACGAATGGCGTCACGCAGCTTCAGCAACTCGAATACTACGTGCGCGAAGACCTGAACAAACACGCGCTGCGCGTGATGGCTGTGCTCAATCCGTTGCGCGTCGTGATTGATAACTATCCCGACAACCTGGTCGAAGAGATGGACGCCGTCAACAACCCCGAAGACGCGAGCGCCGGCTCGCGCAAGGTTCCGTTCTCGAAAGTTCTCTACATCGAACAGGACGATTTCCGCGAAGACCCGCCGAAGCAGTTCTATCGCCTCGCTCCGGGCCGCGAAGTCCGACTGCGCTACGGCTACCTGATCACCTGCCAGAGCGTGGTGAAAGACGCCGACGGAAATATCGTCGAGTTGCATTGCACATACGATCCGGCGACGCGCGGCGGCAACACGCCCGACGGTCGCAAGGTCAAATCCACCATCCATTGGGTCTCAGCCGCGCACGCCGTGGACGCTGAGGTTCGCCTCTACGACACGCTCTTCACGAAAGAAGACCCGAACGAGGTCGAGGAGGGCCAGGACTTCACCGCTAATTTGAATCCGAATTCGTTGGAAGTTCTGACCGGCTGCAAGGTCGAACCTGGATTGCGAGATGTGGAACCCGGCGCGCGGTATCAGTTTGAGCGAATGGGTTATTTTTGCGTTGATCCTGATTCAAAATCTGGAAAGCCGGTGTTCAACCGGACAATCGGGTTGAAGGATACCTGGGCCAAGATCGAGCAGCGCGGAAAGAAGTGATTGGTTTTCCCATCGCACTGTTCAGGCCATCGCCGCCGCTTAAAATGGCGTAACGGCGGGTGCGTATTCGCTCGATTTGTTTGGAACGGCGTTGCGGGCTGCCGGAGCCTCCAACGGCGCGGTGACCGGCCAGCCTTCGTCGCCGACAAATCCCGATCAGTTTAAGGCAGCGCTGGAGGCTTTATCCTAGGGTATGGTGACAAGCAATTATTTTGACGACGGTCATCGCGTTCGCATTGAAGTTTCGAGCAGCAACTTCCCACGCTTTGATCGCAATATGAATACGGGCGGGAAGATTTACGACGAGGCGAAAGGCGTGGTCGCGCATAACGCCGAGCATCATTCGCAGTAGCATCCGTCGGAGGTGAAGTTGCCGGTGGTGAAGAGATGTGAACCGTCATATTACCCTGACCATAGAATAAAGGGAGCGAAGCATGGATATGGAGCGACGTGATTTCATTATCCTGGCCGGCGCGGCAGCGATTGCGCCGACAGTGAAAGAGGAGAAGAAAATGTACGGATTGATTGGGAAAATAGTGACTGTCGCGGGCAATCGCGACGAATTGATCGCCATCTTGCTGGGTGGTGTGGCTGCAATGCCGGGCTGTCTCAGCTACGTGGTGGCAAAAGACCCTGCGGATGCCAATGCCATCTGGATAACGGAGGTTTGGGAAAACGAGCAAAGCCATCGCGCCTCACTCTCACTGCCCGCTGTCAAGGAGGCCATCACTCGCGGCAAACCGCTGATCGCAAGCTTCGGGAACATGACAATCACGGAGCCGGTTGGAGGACATGGGCTGATGGCGAAAAGACCTCAGTAAGTGATTTTTCGGAAGGCAATGCTATGACTCCTGGCGCCTCGCTTCGCGCAGTGAAGATCATTCATACCGTTGTCTGGGCCTTCTTTGCCGGATGCGTCATCGCCATTCCGATTCTCTGCCTGTTGCGGCGTTACAGTCAGGCTGCAATGTTGATTGGCGTTGTTTTCATTGAGGTCTTGATCCTTGCGGCGAATCGCCTGCGCTGCCCACTTACAACGGTCGCGACGAAGTATACCGACGACCGCCGTGATAACTTCGACATCTACTTGCCAGAGTGGGTGGCGCGTCACAATAAGCTGATTTTTGGTTTGCTGTATTTAGCCGGCATCCTGCTCACAATAGCCGGATGGGCGGGCTGGCCAGGCTGATTTCAGGCGCAGGGCCGATTCACACGGAGAACTGAAAGGTGAAACAACTTCTGGCGCTGGATGCATAGGCGGCGCTTCAGGCGGCGACTCGCACGCGCCCGCGCATCGTATCAAACATACATAACCACTATGACAATTGAGCTTTCAAAAGAGGCGAGGCAAGAGGCCATCGCTTCACTCCAAAAGTACTTCAAAGAAAATATGGAAGAGGAGATTGGGAATTTGGCGGCTGGCGCTCTGCTTGGATTCATCCTCGAAGAGATCGGGCCTTGTCTTTACAACAAAGGCGTAGCGGACGCGCAAGAGCGCATGCTGATGCGTATCAGTGAGCTTGATAGCGAAGTCTTCGAACCCGAATTCCAGTACTGGCGTAAGCTTGATCGGCAGCGTAGCGGCCGCAAGTAAAGCCGGGAAAGCCTCTTCGACCGAATATTTCCTGCTTCGGTTCAGGCAAAAGGTGAAGCAAATGAAAAGAGTATCTTATAGCCAAGTCCGATTCGCGCTTATGTTCGCGCTCGCAATTGCTGCCGGCGCCTCAGGTCCAACAAGCGCACAACAAACCAACATACAGCTTCCTTCCACTCCGTTGAAGTTCGGCGCCTTCGCCGCGCAGTTCAATCCTGACGGCGCGTTCAAGCTGGAGGGCGCGGGCTGGCCTGCGTTGAGCGGCAATTGGAAGCTCAAAGGCGATGAGATCGAGTTGGTCACCGCCAAAGCGCCGAGAGGTTGTGAAGGCGCGGGGCGTTATCGAGCGCGGGTTGACGGCAAGCGCGTCAACTTCGAGTTGATCGCTGATGATTGCACGCCGCGCCGGATGATTGTGAGTGGCAGTGTCTGGTCGCCTGCTGAAGAAGTAAAGGTTATCCCTGCGCGCCGCTTTAGCTTCAAGTCCGGCGCGCGTCCGCCCAAACGCCCTGAGCCGAGCACAGCGAATGCAAACTGGCCTTCATTTCGTGGGATGGAGGCCGCAGGCGTCGCTGAAAAGCAGAACCTGCCTGACAAGTGGGATGGCAAGACTGGCGAAAACATTCTCTGGCGCACGCCCATTCCCGGACTCGCGCATTCCAGCCCGGTCGTCTGGGGGCAGCGCGTTTTCGTCACGAGCGCCGTCAGCAGCGATCCCAAAGCGAGTTTCAAACCCGGTCTGTACGGCGATGGCGACGCGTCGCAGGATCGGTCGCCGCAAAAATGGACGATTTACGCGGTGGATAAACGCACGGGCAAAATCGTCTGGGAGCGCGTGGCTCACGAGGGGACACCGCTCGAAAAACGTCACATGAAATCCACATACGCCAGCTCAACACCAGCGACCGACGGGCGCATCGTCGTGGCGTGGTTCGGCTCGCAGGGCGTGTTTGCTTACGATGTCTACGGGCGTTTTCTGTGGAAGGTTGATATTGGCCGAATCAACCTGGGCGCTTACGACATTCCGACTTATGAATGGGGGCCGGCCAGTTCGCCAATCATCTGGAACAATTTTGTCATCCTGCAATGCGACACTCAGGACGATTCGTTCCTGCTCGCGCTCGACGCCGACACAGGCAAACAGGTGTGGAAGACCGAGCGCGACGAGTTGCCATCGTGGGGCACGCCGACCGTGGCGATGACTTCGGCGGGGCCGGAACTCGTGACGAACGCGTCGAATTACGTTCGCGGTTACGATCCGCGCAACGGGAAGGAATTGTGGAAGCTCGGGCGCAGCTCGAAGATCACCGCGCCGACGCCGCTGTTTGCCGACGACAAATTCGTTATTGCCAGCGGACGCGCGCCCGAACGTCCGATTTTTGTCGTGAAGGCCGGAGCGCGCGGCGACCTGACATTGCCCGCAGGCCAGACTGCGAGCGAGGCCGTTGCGTGGAGCCGCACGGGACGCGGATCGTATATGCCTACGCCGCTGGTTTATGACGGCATTCTCTACGTTCTCGCCAACAACGGCTTGCTGGACGCTTACGACTTGAAGACGGGCGAGGAGATTTATCGGCAGCGGCTGCCGCTTGTGGGCAGCGGCTTCAGCTCATCACCAGTGGCCACCGACGGCAAGCTTTATCTTTCAAACGAAGACGGCGAGATGCTGGTCATCGCGGCGGGCCGGAAGTACGCGCACATCGCAACGAATTCGATGGGCGAATTGCTGATGGCCACGCCGGCTTTGTCGGAAGGCGTGATGTACGTGCGTTCGGCGCAGAGTCTGTTTGCGATTGGGCGAAAACAGTGAGTGTTGATTTTTGCCCTGAGGGTGATTACGATTCTCGCCGTTGTCCCCCAGTCATTCTAAATTTCTCAACGGAGCAAACCCCTCATAATGCTCTATTGCTTTTCCCATCGGCATATCAAGGAGGCAAGTGTGAACACAAGTGAGATCAGTAAATGGCGGCTATTTACTATGGTTTGCGGACTGGTTTTATTTTTGGCGGTTGCGCCGCTGGCTTTCGGACAAGCCTCAAGCGCCCAAACCGCGAAGAAACGAGCCGCAAATACGCAATCAATTCCGAATGGCGCGAAGATGAAGTTTAGAGGCGTTGTCCTCACACGCGACGCCGATACGTTCACGATACGTGACCGGAGCCGCACGGATTATCAAGTTCTCTTGACGGACGCTACGAGCATCAAGACTTATGGAGGCTTCCTCCGCTTCGGCAAGAAATACGCCGTCACGGACATCCTGCGCGGGCTGATTGTAGAAGTGGAAGGGCGCGGCGATGCGCAGGGGCAGCTTGTGGCGGATAAGGTCAGGTTCAACGAATCGGATATGCGAGCCGCGATCACGACCGACACGCGCGTCAATCCGGTTGAGGAGAATCAGGAGCGGCTGTCGGGACAGATGGATGAACTGCACACCATCGCCGCCGAGGCCAGAGAAGAAGTGCGCGCGGCCAACGAACGCATCTCGGCTCTGGACGATTACGACGTGCAGGAAACTGTCACGGTGAATTTCAGGGTAAACAGCGCCGTGCTTTCACCCGAAGCCAAGCAACGACTCGACGCTCTGGCGACAAAAGCCCTCAGCGCCAAGTGGTATATGATCGAGGTTGGAGGGCACACGGACTCGACCGGCAGCGAAGCGAAAAATTTCCTGCTCAGCCGCCAACGCGCCGAAGCCGTGATCCAATACCTCGCGGTGAATCATAAAATTCCCGTCCGTCGTTTCGTCTCGCCGATGGGGTACGGCAAGACGGATGCGGTCGCGGACAACAAGACTGCAACGGGACGCGCGCAAAACCGGCGTGTGGAAGTCAAAGTGCTTCTCAATCGCGGCATGAGCCGTCAGCCGTCGGCGGCCTCTCCGCCCAAGCCATAATCGGTCCTATAGCGCCTGATGAATGGAAAGCCATGTGCCAGATGTAATATGCGATGTCGCATGTTACATCTGGCAAAGGATTGATTTCCTGAAAACGCGCCGACATCAGGCGGCAGCGCTACGCGCAAGCTCCACCTCTTCGCTCACCTTGGCTACCGCTGTCACAAAATCTTCGAGGTCATCAGGCCGCGCGCGAGCATAATCCCGTGCGAGACCAAGCAGACTTGTTTCGCTGGCTGGCCGGGGATGGCAGCGCAAACGCGAATTTCTTTTCTGGGATTTCGGCGGCCGCGGTGGGCAGCAGGCCGTATGAGGGATGAACTCAATCACTGAAAATTTCCGGACATTGCGCGGCAAACTGATCATCTGGTGGTTCAGATTGAATTCGCTCCGCCGTCGAAGTAAAGGCTGCGTGGGGACGATTCTTCTTTCAACCATCGCCGCGCTCGGCGGCAAACAACCGCCACTGGCCCGGCAGGTCAGCGAAGGCCCGCGCGCCGCGCGGCGCAAATTCGAGGCCGGCCCCTGCGACCAGGTCCTTCACGGCGTGCGAAACGAGCGTTTCCGCCGGCGCGGCGCATTGCGCGACGGCCAGGCCCAGTTCGACGGCGCCGCCGATCAGGCTTTCGCCCAACACGTCGCATTCGCCCGTGTGCAGCCCGGCGCGGGCGGGCCGGTCGAGACGGGCCGAAGCTTCCACGATGGCCAGCGCGCAGCGGATCGCGCGCGCTGGCCCGTCGAAAGCGGCGAACAGACGCGCGTCCGTCATCGCCAACTCCTTCCCCCTGTGGAGCGCGAGTTCGCGACGGACGTGGGCGCGATGCAATTCCTTCGTTTCCGTCGCGGCGTCGTCAAAGAGCACGAACAGGACCGTCGTCAACACGCGGTCAATCCGCCGGTCGGGCCGCACGCCGGTCAGAAATTCCTCGATCTCGGACAGGACCGCCTCCTGATCGCCGACGAAAAACAGGTGGTCGCGGCCCTCCAGCTCGACGTACTTCGCGCCCGGAATGAGCGAGGCCACAAGGCGCCCGCCCCCCGCCGGCAGGCAGGCGTCTTCGCGGCGGTGCAACACCAGCGCCGGCACGCGGATCGAAGGCAACAGGTTTCGCATATCAATCTCCGCGTTCATTTGCGTCAGCGCCAGCGCCGCGCCCGGACTCGCTCCGAAGCGCAGATACTTCGCCCACCAATCGCGGAATTGCGGGTCGCCGGCCCGGCTCGGCGCGCGCTCGGCCAAACCCACCGGCCCGCCCCACTTCTGCCTGATCTCTTCCAGAAAAGCGTTGTGCTCCTGCCGCGTGGGCGCCCAGGGGTAATCCTCCGATCGGATCCGTCTGGCGTAAGTCCCGATCATCGCCAGCGCCGTTGTGCGTTCGGGGTAAGTGGCCGCGAACAGCGCGCACATCGGCCCGCCTTCCGAAATGCCCAGCAGCGCCGCGCGTTCGGAACCGGCGGCGTCCATCACGGCCTGCACGTCCGTCATGCGTTGTTCGAGCGTCGGCAGTTCGTTCAAGGGCACGGGGTCGGAAAGCCCCGTCCCGCGCTTGTCGAAAAGGATCAGGCGGGAAAAAGAGGCGAGGCGCGTCAGGAACCGCGCGAAGGAAGGCTCCAGCCAGAAGTGTTCCAGATGCGACACCCAACCCATGACGAAGACCAGGTCGAGCGGCCCCTCGCCGACCACCTGATAGGCGATGTTCACGCCGCCCGTGCTGACGGCGTACTGCGTCTTCGGCCTGACCATCGTCGCTGGCCAGATGCCGGGAGCGGTCTCAGCCTGATGGATCGCGCCGCCGGTCGTTTTAACCGCGCTGTCGCCAGCGGAAGTCGAGGGCGGCAGATCATCCAACGCTTCGACCGCCGCGACGAAACGGTAGCCGCGCTTCGGGATGGTTTCGATATATTTCGCGCCGCCAGGGCCTTCGCCGAGCGCCTTCCTGATCTTGTGGATGTTCTGTGACAGGTTGTTCTCTTCGACGTACTGCTCGGCCCAGACCATCTGCATCAAGTCTTCTTTGCTTAAGACCTCGGCTTCGTGTTCGACCAGAACCAGCAGCAGGTCGAAAGCCTTCGGCGTCAGCCCGACAACCTCATCGCCGGCGAAGAGCAGGCGCTGGCGCATATCAATCCGGAACTGCCCGAAGGCGTAGATTCGTTTCCCTTGATCACTCATAACCGCGTAAAGAAAAAATTCAGAACTCTATAAAGACGGCCCGAAAGCCAAGGCTCTATATTCACTCCCGGTGAGGAAAGAGAATCGTTTGGCAAGTTTCAAAGGGAGCGAAAAACTAAAACTTGCCATCGTTTCCGCGCATTTTTATTGGCTTGCGGATTGTAACTGATTGCCGCGCGCGAAGCATCTGCGGCAATGAATCAACCGGAGGAGGAGTATGAAATTGGAAGAGAAGAACAGAGCAGTCATTCAACGAATGCATGAGGCGATGGAGCGTAATGGATTTCTCGCCCAGTTGGAGTTTTGGGCGGAAGAATCGCTTAACCACGGGCATCGGGCGACGCGCGAGATGATACGCGCGGTGGTCGAAGACATCGTCACCACATTTCCCGACGTCAAGCTCACGCCGATTACGCTGGTGGCCGAGGGCGAATGGGTCGTGGGCCGGTATGAGTTCAGCGGAACGCACCAGGGCGTGGGCCGGCATCCCTTCGTTCACGAAGGACTGCTGACGGGCGTTCCGCCGACCGGCCGGCGCTTCACGGCGCAGCACATCCACATGTTTCGCCTGAAAGACGGCCGTATCGTCGAACACTGGGCTAATCGCGACGACATCACCATGGCGCGCCAACTCGGCCTTTTCTCCCAGCCGCCACACCCACTGCCGGATAAACCCAGCCACGCGACGGCGTCGGGCGAGGCATTTTTCAATTCCAAATAAAGACTGCTGTAAATAGACCAACGGCGCATTTCACCGGGCCGGCAATGCGCGAGCATTGATTCCCCAGGCCAGACAGGCTTCAGTTTGTCGTGCGTTTCGGCAAGCGTTTTTTTCCGCAAGCGCTCGATAACCTGAAGTCTGTCGGACGTCCCGCATGGTGAATGAATTGACCCTTTGAAAGAGGCATGAAATGAATACCAGAGGACTCCGATACCTTACGCTTACTTTGTTTCTATTGCTTGGCATTGCCGCGCACAACCAGCCTGGTCAAGCGCAGCAAGCAAACAAGGCTTTCACTCCCGCGATTCCCAAGACCTGGGATGACAAGGCCATGGATTCGCTGGAGCTTCCTACGGCGGACCCAGCCGGATCGCCCAAGCATATCTCCGCTGATTACTACTACCGCATTCCCGTGCGGCCTATTTACAAAAGCTACCCGGTTTACACGCCGGGCAAAGAGCCGTCCGGTTATGAAGCCTGGCTCAAACAGCAGGAGCCGGAGACGGTCTTCGACGCCGCAACGCTCAAGACCGAGGCCGACTGGATCAAGGCCGGCGAGATCGTTTTCGACGCGCCGGTTTCGTATGACGTTCCGTTCAGGGTCGCCGATGTCCGAAATCCGCAGTGGCACGAACAGATCGGCGCGCGGGCGGCCAAAGACGGCACGTTGCCCTGGTTTCGCTATGTCGTTCGGGAAAAGGGCAAGGTCGAGCTGGGCATGATCTCCTGCGCGATGTGTCACACGCGGGTGCTGGCCGACGGAACAATCGTCAAAGGGGCGCCGGCAAATTTCCCCTTTGAACAGGCCGCCGCTCTCTTTATGCCGCTGGGCTTCACGCCGGAACGGGCGCGCGCCTTTGAGCAATCGTTTTTTGGCGCTCCCTGGATCAAGCCCGATCCGCTGGCCGGACTTGAGCAAGTGTCGCTCGATCAGATTGCCGAATGGCACGCGGCGATTCCGTCCGGCGTGATCGGCCGTCACGGAACCAACCCGCTCTATCCGGCCCAGATTCCCAACCTGATCGGCGTCAAAGATCAAAAGTACCTCGATCACACGGGGCTGCAACTCCATCGCTCGGTCGGGGATCTGATGCGTTACTCCGCGTTGAACCAGGGGGCCGACAGGCTGTCGAGCTACGGCGGATTCATCCCCGCCGCGCGTGATTTCCGCACGCGGCCCGATCCTTCAACGCAGCTCCGTTATAGCGACGAGCAACTTTACGCGCTGGCGCTTTACCTCTATTCGCTCAAACCCCCGGCCAACCCGAACAAGTTCGATGCGGTGGCGCGACGCGGGCAGCAGGTTTTCAAGCGCGAGGGCTGCGCCGTCTGCCATACGCCACCGCTCTACACCAACAACAAACTGACACCCGTGGACGGCTTCAACGTGCCGGAAGATCACCGGAAAAAATATGACATCCTGCCGCTTTCGGTCGGCACGGACCCGTCGCTGGCGCTCAAGACCCGCCGGGGGACGGGCTATTACAAAGTCCCTTCGCTGAAAGGCGTCTGGTATCGCTCACCTTTCGAGCACAACGGTTCCGTGCTGACGCTTGAAGATTGGTTCGACCCGCGACGGCTTTGCGAGGATTATATGCCGACAGGGTTTCGCGGCGCCGGGGTGAAAACGCGCGCCGTCAAAGGGCACGCCTACGGGTTGAAGCTTGCGGAGGCCGACCGGCAGGCGCTGATCGCATTTCTGAAAACTTTGTGAAAAAGCAATGGGAGCAATGGGAGCGATGAGAGCGATAGGTAAGACGAAGGCAACGGTAATGATGAATAGATTCGTTGCAAAAAAATTTCTGGTTTTAGTTTTGCTCGCGGCTTCGTTGCTGGCGCCTGCGGCTGACGCCCAACAACCGTCCGCTCCGAGCGGCGGCGCGCAACAGGTCGCGCAAGATGGCGCCGGCGAACAGCGGCCTCCCGCCGCCGAACCTTTCGTCCGCACCGAACTCTTCTTCGGCGCCGAGAAGCCGGACGGCACTGAGATCGGCAAAGACGAATTTCGCCGGTTCCTCAAAGAAGAGATCACGCGGCGTTTTCCCGACGGGTTGACAGTCTTAACCGGCACGGGCCAGTTCCGCGACGCCGAGAACGACAAGATCATTCGCGAAAAAAGCATGGTCCTGATCCTGCTTTATCCGTTAGTCGCGTGGAAGGAAAGCAACGAGAAGATCGAGCAGATTCGCAAAGCGTACAAAGAGCGGTTTAAGCAACAGTCCGTGTTGCGCGTGGACGACCCTCGGCCCGTGCTGGTCTCGTTCTAAACCAGATGCGAAATGACCGCCTCGAAACTGGCGCCCGACTTGGGGTCGGCGAATCAACGGTCATGCGTTTCTGCCGGGCGATTGATTACAAGGGCTATCAGGAGTTCAAGCTGCGGCTGGCGCAGGATCTGGTCAAGCCAATCGCCTACATTCACGAGAAGATCAAGTTTTCTGACAGCATCGCGCAACTCGCGCAGAAGACTTTTCAGGCCAACCGCTCCGCCGTCGAGAACACGCAGAAGGCGCTCGATCCCGAAATGATCGAGGTCGCGGCCAACGCGCTCGCCGGCGCCCGCCGGATAGACACCTACGGCGCGGGCTACTCGTACTTCACCGCGATGGACGCCAAGCTCAAATTCACGCGGCTCGGATTGCTGGCGGCCGCTTACGGCGACGCGCATTTGCAGGCAATGGCGGCGGCGACGTTGACGCGGCAGGACGTAGCCATCGGTGTCTCGCATTCGGGCAGCATCAAAGACGTGGCCGACGCTCTAAGCCTGGCGCGCAAATCCGGCGCGATGACTATCGCCATCACCAACTTCAGTCCGTCGCAGTTCACCAAAGTTTCAGATGTGGTGTTGTTGACCGCTTCACCGGAATCTCCGCTCGGCGGAGAGGCGCTGACTTCGCGCATCGCGCAGTTATGCGTGATTGACGTGCTGTCGGTGGCCGTCGCGGTGGCGATCGGCGAAGGCTGCCTGGATTTGATCAAGAAAACTTCGGAAGCGGTGAAGAAGAGACTCTGTTGAAATTACGCATCGCCCCTGTCTTTAGCGTTCGCGACGCTGATTAAAGCAGCGGTCGTTTGCGGTACTGATTCAGACAAGACTGGCGCGAATGTCGGAGATTTTCAGATAGAACGGCAACCGGGCGCAGGCGCAGAAATTTTATTGCGTGCGCGACGAACGCGAAGCGCGCAAGACGGGCTGGCTGAGGGATGGACATGCGTCTTGCTGTAGTTGAACACGATCACAGTTGGCGGCTCGCGCTCGTCAGCGGCGAAGAGCTTTTCGATCTCTCGGGACTGCCTGACTGGCGCGGCGACGGATGCGCTACGTGAAATCCTGAGCCGTTATCGAGATCGCATCAAGTATCTGGACCTGGAGACTCAGTTTTAGCGATGGCGCGAGAAGCTCAGAGAATTACGTTTGAGGTTATCGCCTGTTCGGTCGCGGATACGATTGAAGCTGTGCGCGGCGGAAGGGGAGGATGATTGAAGGGATACTTTGCTAATTTCCAGTGGTTTATAATATATAATTCACAAATTGAGTGTTTACTTTCTGAAATAGCTATCTTATCATTCGGAATGTGGTTGCTTTCACCGGCGGAGGCGCTGTTATAGCAAAGTTAGCTTAATTAATAGCTCAATTAATAGCTCACCCGCCCATTTGAAAACCACGAACCCACGTAACTCAACCGAGATATGTTTCAAATAACAGACAGGTGAAGTTGCACCCCCCACTTTTGCTATTTTTGTTATAGGTGAATTTTGAGTCGCATTGCTTAGAGTTACGTGGTTTTGCCTGTGCTGTCAGCGTACTTTGCGCAGTTAAATGATGAAGCTTTTCCTCAAGGCGGAGATTTAGGTTGGTCTGAGGTTACCCAGGTAAGCCCATAATGCCCTGCCACAAAATATTCATTTCATTTCGCGCACCGTATCATTTCCCCCTCCCCGCCAACTATTTTCCAATAGGAAATCAGCAATTTGCAGTGTAAATAACGCCTGACGTCTACCTGGTAGCGTGAGGTTGAATCTTGCTTGGCGACATCTGGTCGCTTAGGCAGGGCTTTTTGCGCGCATCGTTAAGGCCAGTGACAGTTTCTGGTTATAGCTGGTCGCTACAGGGATCGCGCCTTGTTGCTAGTTTGCTGCAGCCCGGCATGCTGAGCATATGTTATCTCCGAATGTGGTGAAGCTGGTTATAGGAAATTCGCCACTAATTATTGAAGGGATGGAATTTTGAGTGGGTAAAGTTTTAAGCTCCGTTGCTACTATCCGATAGCAACGGAGCTTGATTGACAATACAACTTTCGCCGCGCTTTCGCGCCTTGAAGATGCATCGCCTAGTCAGCTCGCATCGTAGCGCAAAGTCGGCCAGGTCTCAACTCCATTTGTGGACTGAAGCTCGATGCGTTTTGCCTCACGCACAGACAAAAAGACGTCAAGCCTGGATGACTAATCATAGTCATCTTTCTTCAGGGACATTTCCGTCTTTCATCTGTCTTACACCGTGACTAACCAGTTGAAGCAGACAAACAGCTTCGCTCCGCTTATTGGAGATTCCTATCCACATAACAATAACAAACGCAGGCTCTTTCTGTATGAGGGGTCTGTGGCGATGTGTTGATCAGGCTCGGATTCATACGAGCCTGAAAACCGAAACGCTGCCTCGACACGAGGTTTCCTTTAAGGTCCAAACAGGTAGGGAGTGATGCGCCTTATGGCTGACCTTGCTTGCGCCTGTATCAGGGAGAGGCGCGTCTTCTGGTCGGATCTATTGAAAAGGCGAACAGAGTATCGGATGACAGGAGGGCGCAGCCAAATGCGACGAGTATCTTTTTTCAGAACAATAGCTTTCTGCTTTTACGCGATTCTTCCGGTTTTAACTTCGGCCCCCGGCGCTTCGGCGCAAGGGTCGCGAGCGGAGACGGCGAACGCTTACATTGATCGGGGAAGATCGTGGCTGTCGAAAGGCGAGCTAGAGAGAGCCGACGCTGACTTCAACCTGGCAATCGCGTCCGATCCCAGGTCGGCTCACGCTTACTACAATCGCGGGCTGGTTCGATACTTCAGAAAAGAGATTGACGCAGCTTTCAGTGATTTCGACCGGGCCGTTCAACTCAATCCGCGGCTGGCCGAGGCATGGTTGAATCTGGGAGCAGCCTACTTTGCAAGATTAGACCTGGAAGGCGCGATCCATAGCAGCACGAAAGCCATCGAAATCAATCCGAAGCTGGTTCTCGCCTGGAGCAATCGCGCCCTCGCGCGCATCCGAAAAGGCGAGCTTGACGCCGCCATCTCCGATCTAGATCAGGCGATCAAACTAGACCCGAAGGCGGCGGGGCTATACGTGCATCGCGGCGCGGTTCTCCTCTTCAGAAAAGATTTGAGCAGGGCGGAAGCCGATTTCACCAACGCCTTGAAATATGACCCGCTACTCGCCGAAGCCTGGTGCGACCGCGGCCTCGCGCGACACGAGATGAATGATGTCAACAGCGCCATCGCCGATTATGAGCAGGCGATCAAGTTGAAGCCGCAACTGGCAAAGGCCTGGCTGAACCGCGCCATCGCCAGGTTCGAGAAGGGAATGAGGCAAGAGGCGGAGAACGATCTCGCCGAGGCGGTGAGGCTCTCCCCTGAACTGAAAGAAGCTGTGGAGCTACTGCTTCAGACACAAAAATGAGTAACAAAAGTAATACCTCCAATTCGATTGACAGACTCAGCGTCGCCATTATCGGTATGGCGGGACGTTTCCCCGGAGCCGGAAATATAGAGGAATTCTGGCGGAATCTTTGTGACGGAACGGAATCCATCTCCTTCTTTAACGACGATGAGTTGAAAGACGCGGGAGAAACTACCGCCGCGCTGAAAGACCCAAACTATGTCAGAGCGCGAGGAATACTGGATGGCG